>NZ_JAMJFM010000051.1:0-66822 GCF_023544705.1 Streptomyces sp. MCA2 | reverse complement strand
AGGGGCGAGACGGCCCTACGGGCCAAGCCAGCTACAGGAGAGGGGTGGTGACAGGCAGTCGGGAGGGGTGAGAGGCCGAACAGAGGGGCGTGATGCTGAGATGACCGGCCGTCAGGCGGCTTTCGGTGATAGCCATAAGGCAACAGTAACGGAATTCAGCCACGTTCGAGGGACTTTCCAGGTTCCGATCGCTTCACTTTGAAGCACTAGATAGACTCTGGACTCAGATAGCGGCACCGCTAAGGGGGCTGGACCGGTTTTCGATCACGCTCCCCCGCTACTGGTCCGAGGCTGTGACCCGGTTTTGGTGACGTTCACCGTAGCCGAGTGCACGCCTCCTACATGCAGGTTTCCCATTTCCGGACCAGCTAAGAGCCCAGGAGGAGACAGACGGATATGTCGACCACAAGCCGAACCGATCAGCGTGAGGCGGCGCAGCAGGAAGCCGTAGATGCGGTTCTCCGTGCCCTCGAATTGCCTGCAAGATCGCTTGCGCCCGAGAAGGGGCTCCGGACTCAGGTGATCATGGCGACCGGGTCCGGGAAGACCCGGGTCGCGACTCGCAGCGCGGAGAAGCTGCGTGCGGGCCGTGTGCTGGTGCTCGTCCCCTCGCTGGACCTGCTCACCCAGACCGAGGCCGCGTGGCGCGAGGCAGGCCGTACGGGCCCGATGATCGGGGTCTCGTCCCTGCGGGGCGAGGACGTGTCCTTCCCTAACACCACGGACGTGGAGGAACTGGTCGACTGGGTGCGGCCGTTCGACAAGGTCACCGTGTTCGCCACGTACGCCTCCCTCGGGCTCGGCACGCTGGAGCGCGCACACAAGGCCGGCCTTCCCGGGTGGGACCTGATCGTGGTCGATGAGGCGCACCGGACGTCAGGTCGGCTGGGTAAGCCGTGGGCGGTCGTCCATGACAACACCCGCATCCCGTCCCTGCGCCGCCTCTACATGACCGCCACACCTCGCCTGTGGCAGCTGGACGAGGACTCCGAGGGCGCGCCCGGCGAGCTGGTGGCGTCCATGGAGGACGATCCGGACGGGCCGTTCGGTGCCCGCTGCTACACCCTGACCCTCTCGGAGGCGATCGACCGGGGGATCTGTGCCCCCTACCAGGTGGTGTGCGTGGACATCACCGACAGCCAGCTCCAGGCCGCGCAGCTCCTGGGTGCTGAGGGGCGCTCGGACGAGGTCCGCGGGGCCCGGCTCGCAGCTCTCCAGACCGCGCTGCTGAAGGCGTCGTCGGAGGAGGGCTTCCGGCGCACGCTCGTCTTTCACCATGTCGTCAAGGAGGCCGAGGCGTACGCGGCCGGCCTCCCCGACGTCGCTGCGCAGCTGCACGCCGCCGACCCGGAGCTGTACCCGCGCACGATCTGGGCGGACTGGCTGTGCGGCGAGCACAAGCCGGGCCATCGGCGGCGGGTCCTCGGGGAGTTCGCGGCCGGGATCGCTATGGACGGCACGGTCGTGGAAAAAGGGTTCTTGGGCTCGGTGAAGGTCCTCGGGGAGGGCGTCGACACCAAGAACTGCGACTCCGTCTACTGGGCAGACGTCCGCGGCTCCATGCCCGACCTCGTCCAGGCCGTCGGCCGCGCGCTGCGGATGCAGCCCGGCGAGGGCAAGGTCGCCTCCCTCGTGGTGCCGGTGCTGCTCGGGCCGGGCGAGACGGCGGACAGCATGCTGACCTCCAGGGCGTTCGGTGGGTTGGCGAAGCTGCTGGAGGCGCTCAGGGCGCATGACGCCCGGGTGGTGGAGCAGCTCGCCGAGCAGCAGGCTCCCAGCGCTTACAAGCCCGCCGCGAAGACCGCGCAGGGCAAGGAGAGCCGGGGCGAGGGGACCGGGTCCGGCGGGCCGTCGGCGCCGGCACGGAAGCTGCTGAAGTTCAGTACACCGCGCGACCCGGCGCAGCTGGCGGCGTTCATCAACCTGAGGGTCCTCAATCCGGAGCACGAGCACTGGCGGCGCGGGGTGGAGGCCGCCGTCATCTTCGTGCGCGAGCACGGCGACTTGAAGGTGCCGTTCACGTATCGCGTGCCCGAGGGTGAAGAGGCGGAAGGGGTCGGGTGGCCGGCCTCGCTCGCCAACTTTCCCCTCGGGCAGTGGATCGCCGACAACCGGCGCTTCTACGCCCGCGGCGACATGGACGAGGACCGCGTCGCGCAGCTGGAGAAGTTGGGCATGGTCTGGAGCCACTTCGATGTCGCGTGGGAGGAGGGCCTGTCCGCCGCGCGCGGGTGGGCGGCCGAGGCGGGCCATCTCCTGGCCCCGCTGGACGCCACGTTCCAGGGTTACCGGGTGGGGATCTGGCTGAAGAACGCGCGGGCCGCCGCACGCAAGGCGGCCGAGATCGAGCAGCGGCGGGCGGAGGGCCTGCCGGTCGAGTCGTCGGCCGGAGCGCTGTCCGACGAGCGGCGCGAACAGCTGGAGGACATCGACCCCTCCTGGTGCCCGAGCTGGCCGGTGGAGTGGCAGCGCGCCTTCCACCTCGTCCGGCTCCACCTCGAGGAGGTCGGCGGCGTGCTGCCGACCGAGCCCGGCGACGTCGTGCACCAGGGCGAGGACCTCGGACGGTGGGTGCGCTCAGTCCGGCTCGGCTGGGACAACCTCACCACCGTGCAGCAGTGGATGTGTGAGCAGGTCCTCGGCATCGAGCCCGCGACCGAGGACGAGAAGCCGCCCCCACGCCGTACGCAGGCCGACAAGTGGGCGATGAACTACCAGGCCGCCAAGCAGTTCTTCGAGCGCGAGGGGCACCTTCGGGTGCCGAGGAAGCACGTTGAACGGATCGTCGTCGGCAAGGACCAGGAGGAGCGGGAGTTCCGGCTTGGGGCATGGACCAGCAATCAGCGCAGTCGGGCTGCGACGCTGTCGCCGGAGCGGGTGGAGCAGCTGTCCGCGATCGGGATGCGGTGGTCGTGATGGGCATCGTCACCGCGACCGTCGTCGCGCTCGCGGCCGGCTATCTGCTCGGGCGCCTGCGTCCATGGCAGCACCTGGGCGACTGGGCGGCCGATCAGGTCCGCTTCACCGGGGCGTGGGTGCGGGGAGGCGCCGGGCGGCAGACCGTCGTCATCCTGGCCCACGGCGTCACCGCACCGCACCAGCTGGCGCATCATGCGCGCCCCGGCCACCGAGTCGCGGGTGCCGGTGCCCGTACGCGATCCGGACTGGGTCGCCCACCGCACCCGTGAAGACAAGGGGAGGCACCGCGTGAGCACCGAGCAGCACGACGCCGACGCGTACAGCCGGGAGCTGGCCCGCATCAGCCACCACCAGAGCGAGGCCACCAACGCGCGGTTCACGGTCTTCCAGGCCCTGGCCGCCGCCGGGATCGGGCACGAGCAGGCCGACGACATCGTGTCGAAGATGGAGGCCGGAGCGCTGGCCGGCGCCCACACCTGGATCTCCGAGAGCAGCCCCCCGCACGGGTCCGAGCCGGGTTTCGAGGACGGCTGGTTCGCCGACGTCCGCGACGTCGCCACCTACCTGCTGCGCATCGCCGACACCACCGCCACCGCACAGCGCGGGCGCGCCGCCTCCAGCGCCATGCTCCTCTCCCACCTCCAGCGGTCGGCCTCCCCCGCCCCGGCAGAGACCCCGGTGGAGGAACCGGCCCCAGCCCCAGCGCCGCTGTACGCGAGGCGCATCCTGGCGGTGGCGGAAGGATTCGCGTGGGCCATCGCCGCGCCGGGCGAGCGCCACTGGCCAGACGGCGGGGAGTTCCTGGACGTCGCGCTGAGGGCGGTGCGTCCCGAGGAACGCGAGGGGTACAGCGAGCGACTAACGGCGTTCGTGGAGCAGCACCGCGCCCGCCTAGAGGAGTTGCTGAGGGCGTACGGGCCGGGCAGTCGGCCCGCCTCCCACGGCCGGTACGCGCTGGTCGGGCAGCCGGAGACCCTGGTCATCCTGGAGCGGATGGAGACCAACCCGTTCGGTCTGCGCAGCGAGTGGCAGAAGGAGCTGGAGGACGTCTTCCTGGACGACCTCGAGTTCGCGTGGGGGCCGCGCATCCGCCTCAGCCGGTGAGCAACCGGGAACAAGCAGCGGGGCCGGGCAGGATGACCCTGCCCGGCCCCGCTGCTCGTTGGATCAGTCGAAGTCGAGCGTCTCCTGCGCGAAGTCGGCCGGGGCCGGACTGGGCTGGGGCGCCGGTGCGCCGTCCTGGCGTGCGGCCTTCCATCGTTCGGCCAGCTCGTCCTTCCATCCCTTGGGCGGGGGCCACGGTACGCCCCAGGCGACGAGTTGTGCCCTGTTATAGCCGCCCTTGGGCGTGCGAGCTGCTTCGACTTCTTCAGGTGAGGGGAGTTGCTTCATAAAGGGTGAACGCTCCGTTTGCAGAAGTTGTCCCGCGTAACGGTGGCGGAAGATCGACAGGTCGGTTGTCCTATCCAGCCGGAGCCACCCCTCGGGCATTGGTGAGCTCGCAAGCGATGGGGCTTCAGCACCGACGGGGGCGTAGTACATCTCGGCAGGCTCTTCCCACACGGTCGATTCCAAGGCGACCTGCTCGTCGAAGACCTCCTGTCGGAGTTGCAGCAGGCCAGCCTCGTTCAGAGCTCGGATGTAGTTCAGGAGCTCAATCGTGCCGACCATGCCCCAGGCGACCAACGGCACAGCGGCGCGAAACCGGTCGAGCAACCCGAAGGCATCGCCTTCCCGACGGCGTTCTGCAAGGTGATGCACCACGTCTCCGTAGAGCCAGGCCATGGCCAGCCCGTGAGCATCAAGGTCACGCTCTTCACCTGTAGCTGAGTCGGAAACCATGCTCCAGTAGCCGGATTCCTCACGTGGGGACGGACTTACCCGTGCCCGCCATTCAGCGCGTGCATTTCGTATCCACTCCGCGTCCTGTGCTACTGCTCGGCAGATGTAGCCCAGGGCTGACAGCACTTTCATGTGGAAGCAGTCTTCGTCATTCAGAAGTATCGGCCTGAGACGCGCCGCTGCGGACTCGACCACTTCCTCAGGCGGAAGCTCATACCGGATCCGGACTTCGCCGTTGTGGACGCGTACGTTGATCTTCATGCGAGCCAACTCCACGAGGGCGTCCCAGTCGGTAGCGAGCGAGTGTGCCTCTACTCGGCGAGCTCTCACCACGAACGCCTCCAGCGAGCGCTGGTGCCTCTCGTCAAGGGTCTCTGCCTGATCGCTTCCCACGCCTCCCCCTCACATCACTATCCCCTCAAGCATGACGCGCCTTCTCGTACACATCCATCCAATTCGCCAAGCTGAGTCTCGTGCGGCAAAAGGCAGTTGACCGGGAGACTTGCCCCGCCCAGGCGCGGCGCGAAAACCCACAGCGAGGCGGCCGACGTTCTCTCAGATGCCGCCACACGAGGGCCCGGCTACCACCGCACCAGGTACGACCGGCTGCGGTGCGGGGCATGAGTGACGAGCCCGCGGCGTTCCAGGGCCTGTAGGTGGTAGGCGACCGTCGAGGCGGACAGGGCGACCGCCTTGGCGATCTCCCGTATCGAGGGTGGGTAGCCGGCCTCGTCGGTCAGCTCGCGCAGGGCGCGGGTGATCCGGGCCTGGCTGTCGGTGAGGTAGGCGGTCATCGCCGGGCTTCTTCGGTGTCCGGTGCCCAGGTCTGCTGCTTGAGCGCCATCCGGGCGGCCGGCGCCCGGCCGGGGATGGTCGCCCAGTACGGGTGCGTGGCGATCCGGACAGACAGGCGTTGCAGGGTGCGGCGCAGGACGGTGGTCTGGGAGGGGTTGTCCTCCTGGGCGAGCTGGCGGTAGGCGGTGTACCAGGCGCGCTGGGCCCGCAGGAGATCGTCGGGGAAGTCGAAGGAGGACATCACCCACGGATTGCATCACATGTTCGATTTGCGGCGCAGCACACGCAGGAGTGAACCTCACCAAGCCGGGCCACACACGGCCGGGGCGCGACCGGTGGGCCTGAAGTCGCCCCGACGGCATAAAATAGAACACGTGACCGAACCGCCTCCCCTTCCTGCCGATCTGTCGCGGCTGAGGGTGATCGCGACTTACCTCCAGCTGGAGCTGGAGCGTGTGCACCGCCGCATCGCCGAGGCCGAACAGCGCGATCGGGAGGCAGCCCGCCAGGCCACTGCTCGCCCCCTGCCGCCGCCGGCCTGGACGCTGCAGATGAACGTCAGCGCCGACCCGCGGCCGGTGGCTGTTCACCACGGCCAGTGCACCGTCGGGCAGCCCCGCATTCGACCGATCTCCCGCCGCGCAGCCATTGAGGCGCTGACCGCTGGTGTGGAGGCATGCGCGCTGTGCCGCCCGGACCGCGAGCTTCAGGTCGACTGAGCCCGCGGGTGCGGGAATGCGGGCCACAGCGGGTGGATTATGTGGCTGAGAAGAAAGGTTCCGCCGTGACCACACCTGCCCCCTCGTCGTCTACCGTGCCGCTGTCGTGCCCGCCCAAGGAGGTCGGCCGCTGCGCGGCCTGCCAGCAGCCCTGTCACCGCTACGGCCATGGCGGCAACCCGCTGTGCACCCAGTGCCGCGCCAAGGTCGAAGCCGGGCGGACCAAGGCATCGGCCACCACGTAGCCGTCGGCTGCCGCTTACCCCGCCGGTCACAGGCCGGGGTAAGAGTCTTGGTATCCGGCCCGCCCTCCCCTGGGCGGGCCGCTACCGGCGGGGATAGCGCTCGTCGCCGGTTACCAGGCGGCGGAACACGCGGCCGAAGCGGCCAGTGGGCTCGGCCATCTGTATGCGGCACCCCGCGCAGTGCACTCCGTCGGCCGGCGGCGCCTTCTCTTCCTGCGGGTCGTACTCGAAGGGGCTGCTCTCCAGCGGCCCCTGGCACTCCTGGCACACCGGGTCGGGCTCCCCGGCGGCCTCGGCGGCGGCCTCCCGCGCCGCCCACCGCTCCCTCTCCTCCTGCCGCTCGCGCTCGCGCCGCTGCTCCTCCTGTTCGCGCTGCTGCTCGCGGAGCTGGTCGCGCCGACGCTGCCGGAGTCGGAAGGCGCGTTCGTCATCGGGGTCGTCCAGGGCGTCGGCGAAGGTCTGCCAGGTGGGGTGGCCGAAGCGGAACCAGACCGGGCCCAGCGGCCCGTGCTCGCGCAGCCGGTCCAGGGTGGTGACCAGGATCGGCACAGCGTCGGTGTAGTCGGTGTAACCGTCGCGTTCGTCCGAGCCGTAGCTGGTGGCGAACTCGCAGTACTGGCCCGCCCAGTACTCCTCGGCCAGACGCATGACGCTGTTGATCCGGTTGTTCATCGCGGTGGAGCCGACCTGCTTGGTGAACACGATCGCCAGCGGCGGATACCCCTCCCGCCCCAGCGGGCCGTACAAGGTCTCCCACATCGGGACCGACTCCCTCTTCTGCGCGTGAGGGGTCGGCAAGGGGCTGGGCGGTTTGACGGTGCGGCGGAAGAACTCGCGGTAGCGGCCGGCCTTGTGAGCCAGGGCGAGGGGGTTTTCGGTGCCGTTATCGACCTCCACGAACATCACCGGCAGCCTCTCTTCCGGAGCGGTGAGGACCGCGTCGGCGCGGGGGCTGTTTCTGCCGGGGGTGGTGAGCGTGCCGGAGACTGGGAGCACCACCTCCGTCGCCCAGGAGCTGATCTGTCCGAGCCCCTGCGGGCGCTCCTGGACGACCTCAGGGACACCACCGGTGTCATTGCCCGTCGGGGCGCTGGAGCGCGCCGTGGTGGCGGTCTGGGGCTGCTTGCGGGGTACGGGACGGGTCGGTTCGGGTGGGGTCTGAAGGAACGCGGCGAGGGTGTCGGTGACCTTCACCGCGTGCTTGGCACCCGAGCGCGCGGCGCCGCGGGCGGTGCCGCCCATCTCCCGAACCGGCCTATCCAGCACCGCGGCCGCGGCCTCCAGCCCGGGGCCGGTCAGGTTCCACAGCTTCTCGGAGACCAGATTCCCCGCGGCGTTGGTGCGGCCGGCCGAGCCAAGCGACTCCACCAAGCCGTCACGCCCGAGGTCGAGGCAGCCGTTGCGGACGGTCTGCGCACTGGCCGTGCCCGGACACATCAGCTGCCGGATCTGCTCGGCCGTCGCCACCTTCGCCACACCCAGCGCAGCGAGCACCATCTGCCGCGTCCTGGCCGTCGACCCGTACGGCCGACGCTTCGTCCCGCCCACTGCCCGCCCCTCTCCCACCGCGCCGGTCACGCGCCGGTGCATCTGCTCGGCCATGCGGCCACGAGCCCCGGCCCGGAACCCGACGCCCCACCCTCAACTCACTAACACCCACCACTGACAAGAAAGAGGGGGAAGAAGGGTTGTCGAAGTGCCATGCAGCCCTTGACCACGCCCTCTGACCTGCAACTTTCACCCCTCACACCGGAAAGGACGGCGTAGGGGGTTTGGTAGGGGAAACCGTAGGGCGCACCGCAGGAGGCCTGCCCGGCAGGCAGTCCTTGGCGCCTTTCACTACCAGGGCTTACCACCGGGCATGCCCAACCATGAGGAATGCGGGCGGGTGCTCAGAGCGGTATGCGGCGGCTGCTTCCTCTGTCCACAGGCCGACGGCTGGAGCCTGCGGGGACGTCACCGTGATCGGCACGGCGACCTGAGCGTCTGGAGTTGCCCATGTCCCCCTTCGTTCCTTCCCTGCCCCCGCGGCTGGTGCAGCTGGGCTTTGACTATGTGCTGGCGGTAGAGGCCGGAGACGACGTGCAAGCGGAACGGCTCGCGTCGGAGGTCCAGCAACTGCCGGGCCTGCTGCCGGCCATCGCGGAACTGATCGTCTTCCCTGTGACCGCCCTGTCCGATGACACCGATCCTTGTGCCGATTCCTTCGCCCTGGACGAGGTCGGGGTCATCTACATCATGGCGATCCACGGGTGGGCCACACATGCCCCCGCCGCCGCTGCACCGGGGATCGCCCGTACCATCGCGCACTTCGTCGGCCAGGTCCTCGCCGACGCACCGACAGACGTCGTCCAGGCTCTGCAGGCGCTGCGCGATGAGCAGGTGGAACGGGCCCGTACGGTGGCGGCCTCCGTGGTGGCTCTGCACCGGTAGCCGAGATGCGCATCCGGTCGTTGGAGCGGCATCGGATGCACTCAGTGGCCAGCCTCCCTGCCGCGGTGCGGTCCGGGCTGCTGCGGGCATTGCGCCTGCTGATCGGCCTGGCGCACCGGGTGCGGCCTCTCGGCATCGTCCTGTTCGGCGTAGCGGTCCGCGCGGGCATGGGAGTCGTCGGCTGCCTTGGTGAACACGTCCTGGAGGAGGCGCAGCCGCTCGGCTGTGAGATCGAGGGCCTCCACGTCCGTACGGGATTCCCTCAAGGCCCGCAGGGCCGTCAGGTCGACCGCCTCCCGAGGGTCGGCCTCCGGCTCCTGGTCGCCGTGCTCGGATTCGGCGGCCGCGGGCGCGAGCAGCTGCTCGGGCATCGCCGCCTGCTGGTGCGCGACGACGTCGTACGCCCGGCCCCGGGCGGAGACGGTGGTGCGCAGCTTCTCGCGGACCGCCGCGCCGGCGAGGACGGCCCGCTCGTACTGCAACGGGACGCGGGGTATCTCCCACTCCCCCAGCTCCAGGCCCGGGGGCTGGGGCGCGGCCGGTGCGCCCGGGTCGGCCGGGGGCTGGTCCAGGTCGGGTGCGGCGGTGGGCGGGCGGCGGTCGGTTTCAAGGTCGGCCAGCGACCAGCGGGCGGTGTAGAGGCGGTAGGCGGGCATCCGGCCGCGCAGCGTCTTCGGCTCGCTGATGTCCAGGCAGTACGTGGCGAGCGCGGCGTCCACGATTCTCTCGTCCAGGCCCGGCTCGCGGCAGCGGCCGCGCAGGACGAGAGCGAGGTGACGGCGGGCTTCGGCGAGCAGGTGCCGGCGGTGGAACCGGCCGCCGCTGTTCATCACGAACACCGTCGCGGCGACGTCGACGGCCGCCAGGGCGACGTCGACCACGGTGGCGACCCGGGCCCGGATCGCGGCCGCTGCGGCGCGGGCGTACTCGAGGAGGGAGTTGATGACGTCGGCGGCGACACCGGAGGTGAGGATCGCGCTCGCCTTCCACCACGCGCGCAGCTGCGCGAGAGGCCGAGCCTTCTGCTTCGGCGGGCGCGTCATCTTCGCGGCGATCCGGTTCAGCTTGGCGCGGGCCCGCTCGGAGACCACGGGCAGGAACCGCGGCTCGCCGTCGTCGGTGGCGGTGACGTACTCCCGCTCCAGTTCCTGGAGGCCGGCGGCGATCTGCTCGCTGCGACGGGAGGTCCAGCCGATCAGCTCGTGCGGCACCCCGGCGACCTCCATCACCGGCCGGCGCCCGGCGGTGACGGTGCGCGGCTCGGAGGCCAGGCCCAGCGCCTCACACGCCTCAGCCATCACGATTTCGTTGTAGAGCGTCGATGCGGCAACAGCGTTCTCGTGCAGGGCCTCTGTGTGTACCGAGCCCCACGTGCCGTCCGGACGCTGGGCTTTGACCGACAGCAGGAGGTGATCGTGCAGCAGCGGCATCCCGGAGCGGGCCTCGTAGTGGCGGAAGCTGGCGGCAGCCAGGCCGTGCGCGGGGCGGGCGCGGTGGACACCGCCGGCGCCGAAGCGGATGACAGCGGCGGTGTCTTCGATCCAGGCGAGCACGGTGGTGATGGCGCGCTCGTGGGCGTCCTCGATCACCTTCCGCGTCTTGTCATCCCCGAGCGCCCACAGCAGGTTGAGTGTCGGCTGCGGGCGGAAGACCAGATCGACCCCGGTGACCTTCACCTGCCGCCCGAGGGTCCCGGCCCGGCGCGCGGCCGCGGGCGTCTCGCCGACCGCCAGCCGGTCGTCCTCGATCCGGTCAGCGTGCGGGTGCCGGCCTTCGCCGAAGAGGCTGCGCAGCTGTGCCTCGGTGACTTCGGCCCCGGCCGCCAGGCCGAGGGCGGGCAGGCCCCGGCCCATCCAGCGTCCCGCCGGAACGCCGGCTTCCTCCTGGACCGTGCGCAGTGGCTTGCGGGCCGGTCGGCGGCTGTCGCCGACGACGACCTGGTGCAGGTAATAGCGGTACATCTGCCCACGGGTGATCAGCGCTATGTCCATCATGCAGGCCACACCACACCGGCCTGACCTGCAAGAAAGGAGCGATCAGCGGCGCCTCCCGCCAGGCGGGAGCAGGGGCCGAACTTTCTTACCGAGCGCCCGTCAGACGGGAAGCGGCTCCGGCCTGCCAGCCAGTGTCATCGCTCTCCAGAAGCCAGAACCACCACCACAGACACCAACCCCCACCACCCACCGAAGAGCACCACCGCATTCCCCGAACACCTTCAGCCCCCGGCAACCGCCGGGGGCTTCGTCGTGCTGCCCGGAGGAGACCACCGTGCCCACCTTCGAGACCCTCCCCCGCTTCACCACCGACCTCCAGCACCTCACCCCCGCCCAACGCCGCCGCTTCCACCGCATCGTCCTCGACTCCTTCGTCCCCGACCTGCGCACCGGACTGTTCCGCCCCGGCCTGCGTATCAAGGGCCTGCGCGCCGCTCCCGGCATCTACGAACTCACCTGGGCCCAGAACGGCCGCGCGACATGGCAATACGGCCAGGAGAAGACACGCGGCACCCGCCACATCGTCTGGCGCCGGATCGGCACCCACTCCATCCTCACCGGCCCCTGATCGAGGCGATCTTGCGGGTCACGGGGGGGCGCCGCGATCAGCGCCCCGGCCGAATCGAGCTTGAGCAGCCGCGCGACCAACACCGGCCTGGACACCCTGCGCCCCGCCATGACCTCACCCCCTGCGAGTGGAAGCACCCTGCCTGACGTGCCATCACCGACACCAACTCACTGACACCCTGGAACATCGCAGACTTCTCGCCATGGATCGCGGCTGGCGCTGTGCCCGCTTGCGAGGCGCTCATGTGATCTGTTGTCCTCTGGGAGCCGCGACGCACCGACCGAGGGGAACCGATGACCGAGCCGCAGCAGAGCCGGATCTTCACACCGCACGTGGAATACAGCCTGTTCCTCGTCCGAGACGAGGACGACTACGATTCCCAGCCGCCGGAGGGCATCGGGATCGCCTCCCTCCCAGTAGCCCACGGGGTGGTCTACGTGGCCTCCACCGTCCAGGAACATGAGACGACGGCACAGGTGCACGTATGGCCGGGCGTCCCGCCCAAGCGCGCCGAGGGCGAGTTGCTCGGGCAGGTCGCCCTGTTCTCGAAGTCCGGGCGCGTGTCGGTGCACTCGATGGCAGGAGGGCCTGAAGGACAGTGGCTGGAGCTGGAGGGGCCAGGGCTGTACGGGGTGCGTGTGTACCGCTTCGGGGGCGGACCGGCCGCGCAGGCCCGGCGGGATGAGGCGGTCAGGCGGATCGGTGACGGTGAGGACATCGAGATGCCCACCGATCTGGAGTCGTACGTGATCGACATGTGGCGCTAGGCCAGACGCAGGCGGCGCCCTGGCCGGTCAGGCCGGGGCGCCGCGTCCTTTTACCGCGAGGGCTAGGAGATGCTCACGTAGAACTGGTCAAAGTGCAGGATGCGGTCGCTGTTGTACCAGGCGACGAGAGATGCGCCGGCCGACCGGTTCTGGCTGTCGTTGACGTAGCGGACGGAGAAGTTGCCGTCACCGGCGCCCGCGCCCTCCCAGCTGGAGGCAAAGGGGTATTCGTCGCAGTCCTCTCCGTCGGCCCTCTGCAGGTCGGCGCAGGCGTCGTTCTTGGCCTTGGTGTTGTCCTTGTAGGCCTGGGTGGCGTTGGCGTCCCAGTCCTTGTACAGGCGCATCAGCCGCTTTCCTGAAGCGATGGAGCCCGGGATGGACTTCCCGTCGTGCGTGGGCCAGGTGGTGGCGGGTTTGGTCTGGGCATCGTAGATGTGCTGCGCGACCTCACCGTGAGCGGTGGAGGAGCGGGAGTAATGCATGACCGGCACCACGCGGTCGAAGATCGCAGCAGAGGCCGCAGCGCCCACGTAGCTCGCCGAGTCCTGACGCACTCCGGTTTCGGTCACCTTGATATCACCGGCACCTATGTCTTGCGGGACATGGGTGTTGGGCTGGATGACGCAGCGGGAGACGCCGTCGCGGCTGTAACCCTGGGCCCGGGTGGATGAGACGGTCACGGTGGCAGTAGCGCCTGCGTTCCACTGATCTCGGGTGAGGTACTTCGTGTTCTCGCCGGCGACCGTGCAGGCCGCGTTGGAGCCGTCCGAGCCGCTGTAACCAGCGGTCTTCCAGTAGATACCGAAAGTCTTGTTGCTGTTGGGGGTACCTTCGGTGATCTTGTAGTTGCGGATGGCAGCCTGCATCGTGTTGGTACGGCTGCCCTCGGCGCCGGTGCCCGCGATCACCACGTCGAACTTGGCTTTCGCGACAACCTTGCCGTCCTTCTTAAAGAAGTGCCCCGACTTCTTGATTGCACAGAAGTTGTAGTGGTCGATGACCGCCGAGTCCTCACGGTTGCCCAGCTCGGTCTGGCACGACGCGATAGTGACATTCCCCTGCCCGGCAGCCACACCCTGATGCCGCTTGGCGTACGTCTGGTCCGAGCGGTAGGTCTTGCCATGGCGCGCGCCCCAGTACTCACCCTTCTCGGTCAGGGTCGCCGGCTCAGCCCTGAGCGCCTGGGGCCTCTTGTGTTGAGCCAGCCACGTTGCGACGTCGTCACCGATGTCAGGCAGGTCCTTGACGTCGGCGACCTGGTACACGCCGTCTTCGGCCGCCGTGTCCTGGCTGCCGCTGTTGGCGTGCGCGGCTGTCGGGACAGCGACCAGCATCAGTCCGGAAAGCCCTGCAAACACACGTCTTTTCACGATTCTCCCCGTTTTCCGTTTGTACTGCTGACGCATACTCACACGAGCGCAGAAGGTGCACGACCGGATTTAATCGGACACAACTGGCCTGAACTTGCCACTCTTTTAGTCATTAACTGACCAAATAGGTCACATTCGTCAGGTACTTCCATACGCCGGATGGCTGTCCCGGATGCGCTGACGCCCCCACCCGCCGCCCCGCAGCCACAGCTCGGGAACTGCTCCTTGGGAAGCGGCAGGGGCGGCGACCAACTCGTCACCGCCGCTGGCGTACTCCTCGCCGCCGCGTAGTCCCCCGCCCCACCTGCGCGGGCCCGGGCCGGTCATCCGGATCGGGCCGCGCTGTGTTCGCGAGGGCCGCAAGCCGTGCTCGCGGCCGCTCGGCCGGGTCCTTGTCGCCCTTGGTCCGGTTCGGTACCAGGCTGACCGCGACGAGACTGCGCTCCGCGCCCTACCGGCGGTGCACAGTCGGCATCAGCCGGCGCCTACTGGAAGTCCCGCATCAGGGGCGGCCGAGCACGAGGAGCGTATCGGTCAGGGTCGGCGTCGAAGACGGGAAGGCACTCGCCCCAATACATCAGCAGTGTGCGAGCGATCGTGCCCGCTGCGCGGGCGGGCGTCGTGCGGACGGCTGGCCGATTTAGCTCCGTCCTCAGAATTGATCTTCTGTGCCCAAGCAATCATGTCGTCCTCGCAAGGCCGCTCCAGGGCTGACCCAGCACGAAGGCGACGTGGCATCAGCGACCCCACGCACCGTGGAAGTTCGGATGCAACGGCAATCCGGGCTCCCAGGGCTGCGCCGTGTTGAGTCAGATGTCGACTGCTTCTGCCGCGCCATTCGCAACCCGCGATGGCGACGCCAGGAGCGCCACGCAGCAGCGGTAGCTGCAACCAGCGCTGCGCCAAGGAATTCGGTCGGCAACTGCGTAACCAGCTGTTGAATCATCAGGTCGAGTGCGTGGTGCATCAGATCTCCACAGGCAGCGCGGATGCGCCGGGGTCGGTCGTATGAGGGGCCGCACGTTCCGGTGGACATCGGGCGGCGAAGTACACGCTGCGTCTGGTGAGATGAGCAGGTCCACTTGTTCACGTGTCCGGCGGACAAGATCGGACAATGACTGGGTTGTGCGTACGCGTAGGGGGAAAGTTGGCGCAGGGAAGAAGGCGGACACGCCCGTGGGGTCCGTTGAAGGGTGTCTCCGAAGAGGCCAACAACCTGGCGATGCTGTTGCGTGCTTGGTTGAACGAGGCAGACATGTCGCTGGACCGCCTCATGCCAGAGCTAAAGCCGGAGCACTTCATGAGCGGCCGGATACCTAGCCGTACAACCGTGTCGGAGCGGCTGGCAGGTGTGCGATTGGAGTGGGAGTTCGTCGAAGCCGTGGCGGATGCGTGCTCTCCTCGCAGCACGGCCCAGCATCAGTTCCTGCTGGAACAGGCCCGCGCGATTCAGAACCAGACCGCCAAGCAGGCTGCTGGTCCGAGGGAACTCGCGGAATCATCCCGGGAAGCGGGCGCCCGGGCGGCAGAACTTGTTGCTGTGCAGCGACAGTCGTTGGTCCTTTCCGACAAGCTCCTGCTGGCAATGGAGCGTGCCGTCGAGTTGGAACGAGAGCGCAACAACGCCAACCAGATGGTTCTCGTGCTGTTGGCCATGGTGGACCGGTTGCAGCGCAACATCGAGACCCTGTCCGCGGAACGCGACGGACGGCGCCCGTCTAGTGCCCGGCACACCAACGTGGAGGAAATCCACGAACGGCTGGCTCGCAGCGAGGAGCAGCGCAGAACCGCTGAAGCCGAACTTGAGCGGGCGCGAGCGGAGCGGAGCAAAGCTGATCGGCTTGCCGAAGAGGCTGCGGAACAGCTCCAGGCACTCAAGGAGGAACTGGAAAGTCTGCGTCAAGGTGGTCCGGGTGCCCCGCAGCAGCCCGACGAGAAGGAGTCTGCAGTCGCAACCAGCGTGGCGATGCGAGACGCTATCGACGCTGATGCTGACGACATCGACCAAGCCCTCGCCAAGGCAAGCCGGCATCTGGACGCCGGTGCCAACCGCCTGGTCCGACTGGCCGACGAGCTCCACCAGAACGCCTCGATCTCGTTGGACATCTCTGCGGACAACCTACTCAGCAGCAACGATGCGGCGGACAACCTCAAGACCCGTTCCGATGCCGGAGGTCTGGCACAGCCAGACGCGGGAGAGGAAAGCGCCTCAGACAATGCTCAAGACCTGGAGGAGGCAGTGCTCCGCACGTACCAGTACAAGCGCGGTCTCCCCGGTTTTCTCGACTTCGTTAGTGACCAGGCGAGGCTCGTCCCTGGCCTGGTTGCCCTGTTACGTACGCGGAGCTTCGACAACGATGCGAACGAGATCCTGGACTTTGCAGGACGGAGCGGCTCTTCCGACGCGATCATTACCTGTCTACCGGCGCTACGGGACAACGGGCATGACCCTGATGCATACCGGATCATCAACGCTGCGGGGAGGGAGCGCACGAGCGGCGACCTGGTCGACCTTGTGCACGCGTTGCGGGAGGCGGGCCTGGGGTCTCAGGCGTACCAGGTGCTGACTGCCGCCGGGCGCCACCGTCCCATCAACACGCTCCTGCCCCTGCTGGACGGCCTCGACAGCCTCCGGGACAGCGAGTGGGTCCTTGAAGCCGCTGCCAAAGACCGGTCATCAGCATCCTGCGATGCTCTCGCCAGTGCGCTGCGCGATTCTGGCTGGCACGACACAGCCGCGATCCTCGACCAAGCCCGGGCCCTCATCCCCACCCCGCCAACAGAAGTTCCTGCGGGACAGCAAGGGGATGCTATGGCGTATCCGTACGCAGTATCGTCCGATTTTCCTCCCGTCCGGCTACACCTGCGCATTCCCTCCTTCCAGCCCAGAGAGATCGATGAGCCCTTGGTAAAGCCTTACGCCATGAGCGGTGGAAGGACACGTCCGCGCATGAACCTTCCGGCCGACGCTCTGGTCACGACTCTGGCGGACGAATCGCAGGTGCAGTCCTTGAACATCCCTGAGCATCGACGAATCTGCCGTCTGTGCAAGCAACCCAAATCGGTGGAGAGGATTTGCAGTGTGCTGTCGCTTCCTCTGGGCGTGGCCCGCATCCTGGTAGCAGACCTAGCCGAGGCTGGCCTGGTTGCCGTCCATACGTCACCTTCGCCACCTTCGCCACCGGCAACATGATGTTCGGCTGATGCTGCGACGGCCCCGGTCGGGCTCCGGCCAGTAGGCATCCCGGGAACCCGGCCTCTGAGCGAGACCCGCGTCAGGGCAGGACCCGGACATTAGCCGCGGTTTGGCTTATGACTTCGGAGACTAGGGCGAGGGCGTCATCGCACTGTTGTCGAACTCCCGCCAGGTCTCTGGTGTTGCGGGCAGTGCCGCGGGAGGAGCTCGGGTCTTCGTAATCGAGGTCGTGGACGATGGCGTTGCGGGCCTTGAAGAAGTCGTCCAGTTGCTTGAGCCGGGTGTGGCTGATCTGGGCGTTGGTGATTCCGAGGGTGTCTCGGAGCCGGCTCTTGAGGTCGCCACTTCCTTGGAAGCTCGCCTTCGTACGTGCGGCGACGTAGAGCCTGATCATCTCCTCGCGTGGCGTCGGGCTCAGGATGGCGTCTGCCAACGGGGCGGAAGGTCCCTCTGCCAGTTCCAGTTTCACGTAGTCGTTGAACTTGCGGGCTGCGTCGGCATTTCCCTCTATGAGCAGGGGGACGGTGTCGCGGAGGAGGCGCTTACAACTGGCGTCCAGGCCACTGGAGGTGAAGACGATCGCCGCGCGAAGCAGGTCTGTTTCGTCCCGCCCGAGCCGGCCGCGGGCATCCCTTCCTGATGCCTGTTGTTTCGCGCTTCTGACCAGGGCGAGTCCATCGAAGACTCCTTGGACGGATTGGTGAGCTGCCGTCAGGAAGCGCCAGGCGTGGGTTACGGCGGAGCCTCGAGGCTTGCTCCATAGAGGAGTTAGCTCGATTGATGTGTAGCCGTTGCCGCCCATGGGCTTCGCCGCCTGTCCGTGCTGCACACAGTGCTGCCGGCCAGCTCCGTGATGTCGGCAGCCTAGACACCTCGCTACTGGGTTTTGTGGTTTATTCATATTTTCTGGAGGAATGCCGAGAGTCGGCTCGGCAGGCCTGCCGACTCCTTCGGACAGCTGACCTCTTGAAGGCTGTGGTTTACCGCGGTAAACGACACGACTGGGTCCGCAATAGGGGATCAATTACATGAATCGCCCATGCCGGTGCAGGTCAGACGCCTGTTATCTGCGATGATTCGGCTTGCCCGAAGTACCGGAACGTGCGGGAAGCATACGGAGCATCAATGACTGCCAGCGTCTACGTCGTCTCTATCGACCCCCAAGCCTCCACTGTGTGGTGGGCGAACCGAATCACTGACCTGCCCTTCGACTTCTCCCAGGAGCATGAGACTCCGGAGAACCTCGCGATCCTCAAGGACACGGGGGCAAGGGTCCACGTCATCGCCAACCAGAAGGGTGGCGTGGGAAAGACCACCACCACCCTCAACCTCGGTGCTGTCGTCGCCGACGTCGTGGCCTCCAGCCAGAAGGGGCTCCAGCACGTCTTCATCGATACCCCCGGCAGCCTCCAGGACGAGAATCTCCTCCTCGAAGCGTTGAAGTACGCGCACGACGTGATCGTGCCGATTCCGCCCGAGGGCCTCGCCTTCGATCCCACCGCGCGCACGATCCGGAAGGTGATCGAGCCCAGTGGGCTCCCCTTCAAGGTCGTCATCAACAACTGGGATCCCCGCGACGGCACTGCGGACCTGGAGGACACCAAGGAGTACGTGGACGCCGAGGGGTGGCCGCGCGCCAACAACGTCATCCGCCGCTACAAGATCCACACGCGGGCATCCGTCGAAGGCCGCGTCGTCACGCAGTACCCGAAGAACCGTGTCGCCATGGAGGCCCGCGAGGACTTCTTCCGTCTGGCGCTTGAGCTCGGGTACGGGGGGACCGTCTGATGACCGGCCGCCGTACCAGCCTCGCATCACTCGCCGGCCAGAAGGTCGACGACGTACCCGGCAAGAGCGACCCTCTGCTGCTGACACTCCCCCTCGAGAAGCTGGTCCCCACCCGCTTCAATCCGCGCCGCAACTTCGGCTCAGAGGAGGATCTCAAAGAGTTCGGGCTCAAGCTGAAGAGGCGCCAGCTGCAGCCGGCCGTAGTCGTATCCCGCAGCGGCTACCTCAAGCTGTGGCCTGAAGAGGAAGACAACGTCGGCGAGACGCCCTACGTCATCGCCAACGGGGAACGCCGTTACCGCGGATCCCATGCGGCAGGGCTCACGACTCTCAACGTCGTCCACAACGAAGACGTCGCCAAGAGCCGGGCAGATTTTCTCGACGCCGTCCTCTCCGAGAACAACGACCGCGAAGACCTGGACCCGATCGAGCGCGCTCTCGGCATCGAAACGATGGTCACGGAGCTCGGCGGAGCCGACAAGGTCGCTGCGCACTACGGCAAGACCAAGGGCTGGGTAAGCCAGCAGCGCAAACTCCTGAAGCTCACTCCTGCGCTCCAGGACCTCGTGAGCAAGGGCGATCTGCCGATCCGTGTCGCTCGGGACATCGCCGGCCTGTCGGCGGCAGAGCAGGCGGCCGCGTGGAAGGAAGAACTGCGACGCCGGGCCGCTGCCCAAGCTGGCTCGCGTCCTCGTAGGGCCAAAGCTCAAATCGACAATGCTCCGGCCAAGCAGTCTCAGACCAAGGAACTCGAAGCTGGGCAGAAGGCGGCGTCCTCATCGGAGCGGTTTACCGCGGTAAACCGCTCCGAGATGCCGGAGAGTGCCGAGAACGCGGAGAGTCAGGTACCAGCGGTTCCACCTCAGGCGGCTGCTGGCACCCCAGCAGTAGCGGCGGTTGCTGCTGAAGCGGACCCGTCGGAGACGGACACGGTCAGCCAGCCGAAGCGGCTGCCGTACGACAACCCCTTCTACATTGTTCAGCATCTGCACATGAAGATGGCCAGCGACCACTTCGTCGAGGGCGGGCGCGCTTGGATGGCAGTCCTACGCAAGCAGCACCCCGAGGAGTACCAGGCACTGCTGCGAGATCTGAGCGAGCAGGAGCAGCCAGCCTGACGTCGGCGCTGAACGAAAAAAGCGGCCCCCGTCGCCCGGATCGAGGTCCGGGCGACGGGGGCCGCTTCGTGTGCTCAGGTGGGGTTGGCGGCGATGAGCCGGAGTGCAGGTGAGGCGGGGTCGTCCAGCAGCAGCGCGGACTGCAGCACGTGCAGCTCGGTGACGGCCAGGAACATCGGCTCGGTAGGGGTGCGTGGCAGGTGCAGGTAGCCGGTGACACGGAGCTCGTCGCCCGGGGTCAGGTCGTGAAGTACCGCGTGTGCCATCACCGGGTCGGTGACACTGCACGGTAGGACCAAGTCGTCCGTGCCGTCGTGCGTGGGGGAGACGGTGAGGCGAAACCGTGCGGTCGACCGGGTGGCGTCCCGCGGCATGGTCGGCTCATCCAGGAACCCGTCGAGAACAAGCAGGTCCGTGAGCGTCATGCCGCCTCCTTCAGGGCTTCTGCGAGGGCCGCGAGGTTCTGCGCCTGCCGGGCCGGAGTCATCGGCTCACGCCACGGCTCGTACGGGGCGGGCCGGCTGGGGATGAGCTCCAGCTGAAGGCGGGCGAGGGCTTGTTCGCGGACGGTCGGTGGGGCGACGCGGGCCGCGCGCTTCTGCTGGCGTCGGCGGCGGTCCTGGTCGGCGACGACCGCGGCCCAGTCCTCACCGAGCCGTGCGGTGAGCTGCTTGCGCAGCTGCTTGCGGTCGCGGGCGGTGGTCGCCGCCCACACCCCGGTCTTCGTCAAGTCGGGGTTGGCGAGCGCCCACTTCAGGCACCCCTTGACGATCGGGCAGCCGGAGCAGGCGTACTTGACCTTGGTGAGCGCCTTCTCTCGGGCGCGGGGGTCTTCGTCGGTGTTGCGGATGTCCTCGATGGAGAACAGGGCGGGGGTCGTGCGGCAGCGCAGCGGCTGGTCGGTGTGAGGGAAGGGGATCCGGTCGTCGGCGGGGATGAAGGTCGGCGGCTGGGGGACGCCGGCGCGGGAGCCGCTCATGAGGTGCCCTCCGGAGCGAGGTGGGGGAGCTGGAGGAGGACCTGGTCCACAAGGTCCTGCGGTGGGCGCCACGGTCCGAGCTGGCCGTGCAGCCACGGGATGGGGAGCGCGAGTTCCTGGACGTCGGCGAGGACCAGATGGTGCGCGCCGGGCTGTGCCCACTTCGAGCACGGCGCGGTACCGACGGCGTCCTGGTGGCATCCGACGAGGCGGGCCACGCCGATGACAGCCCGGGTGTACAGGGTGCGGTCGCGGATCGCAGTAGCGACCAGCGGGTCGCGCAGCGGGGCCCGCTCGGTGACCTGCCCGGCGTGCAGCAGCAGCCATCCGCGCCAGGACCAGGGGGCCGGCCGGTTCTCCACGTGCTTCCCAGCCAGGATGCAGGCCGCCCAAGGCTGGCGGATCGTGATGCCCCGGATCCCGGTGTCCGGGTCGGCGGTGGTGGTCTCGCTCATGCAGCACGCCCCAGGGAGTCGGTGCCCGGCCGTCCGGCGCGGCGGCCGTTGATGGAGGGCACCGTGGCGTGCTGCGGTCCGGCGAGGACCGCGCGGCCGGTGTGCTTGCCCGCGTACATCGCGGCGTCGGCAGCCCGCTGGAGCAGGCTCAGGTCCGTCGTTCCAAGGACGTCGGGGGAGGCGGCACCGACCGACGCGGCGACGTCGACCAGGGCGCCGTCGCCGACCTGGACGGGCTGGGCGAGCAGCGTGGTCAGGTGCGCGAGTCGGATCTCGCGGCGGGCTCGCCCGATCCGTACGGCCACGGCGAACTCGTCTCCTCCGAGGCGGCCGACCGCGCCGCGGCTGCCCGCCCAGGTGGTGAGCCGCTGTGCGGTGACGGCCAGGACGCGGTCGCCGGCAGCGTGTCCGCCGGGTCCGTCGTTGATCTGCTTGAAGTGGTCCAGGTCCACCATGACCACTAGGGCGTGGTCGCCGTACCGGTCGGCGATCTGCCGGGCGCGGGTGGTGTAGCCGTCACGGCCAAGCAAGCCCGTCAGGGGGTCGCGGCGGGCGGCGGCGAGCTTGCGGTGCAGGCTGACCGCGTGCACGGTCCAGCCGGTCAGCGGCACGGCAAGGGTGGTGATGAAGAGAGCGCGTTGCCCGATCGGGGCCTGTACGCGCACGGTGGAGGCCATACTGGTCTCTCCCTCTCGTCTTGTACGGGATGGGTGGCCCGAGGCAGGCGTCGGTTTCCAGGCCGTGTGCGCCTGCCTCGGGGCGTATCTGCGGCGGAACACCGCGACCGCCCCGGCCGGTGGGCCGGGGCAGCACGGAGGAGCGCCGCGTTCCTGCGGAAAGGTCAGGCGTCAGCCGTGGTGCTGGCAGCCACGCGCTCGGTGAACTTCGGAGCGTCGGCGGCACGCACCCATTCGCCGTCGGTGATGAGCCTGGTGTCGTCGGCGGGCGTCTTGTGGTCGCCCCAGAACGGGTGGAGGACCGGTACTCCACCGCTCCACCGGTCGAAGTGCCGCCAGGTGAAGTACGGGTGGGCCGGGTCGTCGTAGAAGCACTCGCCCGCCGGGACGTACGCCTCGGTGAGATCGAAGACCTTGCCGGTACCCGGGTGGGTCCATTCGGTGCGGCCGATCTCGTCTTCCGGGATCGGGTGGCCGCCGGCGTCGATGCGGCGGTCCATCCAGGAGACGGTGACCTGGCAGCCGCGGTGGTCCCATGTGTTCGGGTACGGCTGGCCGACGGAGTGGTAGTCGACGTGGACGTCCAGTTCGGTCAGCGGCCGGCGGCCGCGCAGTTCAGTGCGGACCAGGCGGGCGCGGCCGGCCTCGATCGGCTCGGTGTACGGGTCGTCGAAGCGACCGGTGCCGCCGCCGTTGACGAGCCAGCCGCTGACCGAGGCGTAGACGCGGCCTTCGCGGTCGGGGGCGTCCTCGGTGAACGCCCAGTCGGCGATCACCAGCGGGACATCGCCCGCGAAGAGCAGGGTCCCGTGCTCGGTGTCGGCGATCGTGTGGTCGGCGGTGTTCCAGTCCTTCATGGCGAGTCCTCCGGGTAGTGATGGATGGAGCGAGCAGGTCTGCGGTTCGGGATCGGGTGCGTGGATCAGCGCAGGGCGCCAGCAGTGGCGGTGAGTTCCGAGGCCAGGTGCACCGAGACGAACCCTTCGGCGTGCAGCTGGTCGGTGGTGGGCAGGAGCTGGTGATGCTCGCGCACGATGTGCGAGGGCACCACGCGGTCGCGGCACGCGTTCTGCGCCTCCACCATGGCCAGCGGGATGTCGAACAGGACCGCGACCGCAGGGCGCTGCCAGTAGCGGGCGCGGGCGATGAGCCCGGCCCTGACGTTCGGGTAGACGTTGGTGGAGTCCACCAGGACGGGCAGGCTGCGAGAGAGCCGGGCGTCCAGGAGCAGGGTCTGGATCTGGACGGCGACCGGGGTGGCGGACTGGTCGGCCTCGGAGTCGGTGGCAAGGCACCGATAGGTGTCCAGGGACACGCGCCAGCTGTTGGGGTAGCGGGCGGCGAAGGTGGATTTGCCGGAGCCCGGGGGGCCGACGAGGGCGCAGAGTGTGCCTGCGGGGCTGATCAGAGGGTTCATCAGATCCTTCCAGCGGTGCGGGCGGCTGATTGGCCACCGCACCGCCCCGGCCGGGGGCCGGGGCGGAACGGGTAGCCCGTCAGGCGGTGGCGTGCAGGCCGGTGAGGTCGTCGTCCAGGAGGTCGTCCTGGTCGTGGTCCTCGGTGTCGGCTGCGGACGGGGCGGCGGGGAGGCCGGCGGCGCGGGCGGCGAGCTGGTGGCGGATCTGTTCCATGCCGGTGATCGGCACCGGCTGGTCGCCCTCACCGGTCAGCAGCGTGAAGCACGGCTTGGTGTTGCCGTACTTGTTCTGCTGGCTGCGGTAGTGCAGCCAGACGCCAGGAGCGAGGAAGAAGGACGCCTCGCCGTCCTCGTAGCCGCGCCACCGGTCCTCGTCCCGCAGGAGCTGGTCGCCCTGGTCGATCCGCCACGAGGCCGAGGCAGCGCGGGAGGCGGCGTCGTTCTCGGTGGCGGCGGCGACCTGTGCCAGGCCCTCGTCCAGGGTGGCCGGGGCCTGGCTGTGCGGCCGGCCCCGGCGGGCCTGGATCAGCAAGCGGCGCACCGGCGACAGGATCAGGTCGGCGAGGTCGTTGATCGCGACGGCAGCGATGACTGCGATGGCGCCGGTGGCCGCCAGGCGCCAGTCGCCCGACCAGGTCTCGGGGTAGTAGGTGTAGCCAGCCCAGGCGCCGAGGGCGCCGCCGATCAGCATGGTGGCGATGTCGACGGCTTCCGTGGTGGCGTCGGCGAGGGCCAGCAGGGTTGTTCGCTTCATGGTGTGCTCCTTGGTTCGTCGGCCTGTCGGGGACAGCAGGTACGGAGGCGGGTCAGGACCGGGGGAAGGGGTGGAGGGTGAAGGTGTGGCCGGGGCCGTAGGTGTGGGGCTTGGCGGTCAGCACGTCGGGGTGCTCGTCGGCGGCGGCCAGCAGCTCGGTCTCGATCCAGCTCGTGGTGCGCTGGAGAACCAGGCGCTGCGGGTGGAAGTCGGTGAGGAGGAGCGGGATGTCGTCCGCGGAGCGGCGCGCGTTGTGCAGGTGGCGGCGGATGATGTCGCGGGCGGTCTCGTCGTCCGGGCGGTCGGGCAGCGGCCTGGGCAGCGCCCGGCAGGTTCCGGCGTGGGTGTTGGCGAGCTCGGCGGCCCGCTGCTGGGTCAGGAAGTCGCTGCCGGGGCGGTCCTTGTGCCGGGCAGTGACGTAGGTGCACCCGAGGCAGGCCACGGCGTAGTACTGGCCGCTCCAGCTGGAGGCAGTGGTGTAGACGAGGACGACGGCGCCGGCGAGGCCGAGGTATCGCTGGGCGACGATGACGCCCTCAGGCGCCCACGTCTCCGGCCAGGGCTCGGGGGTGGTCTCCAGCTCGGCCTGGGCGGTGGTGCGGGAGAAGAGGGTCAGCATCAGGATCAGGACTCCTCGAGATTGTGCGGGCGGTTGGTTGGTGCGGGTTACAGCGACGCGAGCGCGGTGGAGGCCGGCGCCGCGATGGCCGCGAGGACCAGGAGGCCCAGGGCGGCGAGGATGAGGTTGACCGCCGTGCCGAGCGTGGTGAACTTGCGGACGGCCAGGACGGACAGGACCCGCAGGTCGGCAATGCGGTGGTCCTGGGCCAGCACCTCGGAGATCTCGTAGTCAGAGAGCTGCGCGAGGTGGGGAAAGCTCCCCGGCGCGGGCGTGTGGCCTGCGCCCCCGAGGTGGGGACGGACCACCAGGAGGAGTAAGGCCGCGGCCGCGGCGAGGGTGAGGACTGCCAGACCGCCGATCATCCTGGTGGTGATCGGCAGTGGTTTGTCGGCAAGGCTGGCGATACCGGCCAGGACGGCCCCGGTGAACGCGAGCAGCAGCGACGCTTTGGAGTCGGTGCGGCTGATCTGGACGGCCACCTCAGCGAGCTTGGTGGTCAGGTTCTGGTCGGTCGTGGCGGGCAGGGCGGTGGTCACGGGCGGCTCCAGGTCGTCTGGGCCGGGCTGTCCGGCTCCCCGTCACCACCCGGGCCGCGTGTGCGGTGCGGGTGGATCAGGCAACCGTCAGACCGGTCAGGTGGTGACCAGGTCCGGCAGCGCGACGGCCCGGCAGGTCTCCGCGTGCTCCTGCGCCCAGCGCTTGAGCTTGCCGCCCTCGAACCGGTTCTCCATGAAGGAGGTCCGGCTCTCGGCGGTGTCGCTGACGATGCGGTCCTCTTCCTCGCGGTAGCCGCAGCCGGAGCAGAGGCTGACCAGCAGCAGCGTCACCGTGCTGCCGTAGGCACCGCGGGCCTTGACGTAGAGGGTCAGGACGACGTCCGCGCCGACGAGGTTGCGGTACCGGGCGACGACGCCCTCCGGGTTCGAGGCCGGGTTGGCGGCGAGCTGGGCCTTCAACCGCGCGATCTCTCCCTTGAGCTCCCGGACCTTTTCGTCGGCCAGCCGCTCGATCCGGTTCGCCCGCTCCTGCGCCTCGTTGAGCAGTTGGTCACCGAGGCGTGAGGAGCGCTTGGCCGCAGCGAGGCGCTCCTCGTGCGTACGAGCGGTAGCCGCTGCCCGCTCTAGGTACTGGTTCCGGTCCTGGTCCAGCTTGCGTTGCAGTTCCAGGACGCGGTCGCGCTGGGCATCCAGTTCCTTCGCCAGACGCTCCGCCTTGCCACGGGCGAGGGGTAAGGCGCCCGCGTGGGAGATGAGTTCGGCGAGGCGGGGTGTGCTGATGATCCTGGGCATGCTGGCTCCTTTGTGGTCAGCGGATGATGGGGCGCAGGCTCAGGCCACGCAGGGCGAGGGTGGAGGCGGTGGTCCAGGCCAGGGCGGTCAGCCCGGTGGCGACGTCGCGGCCGGCGGCCGGGGTCTGGGACCAGACCATGAAGGTGGTGGCGGCGCCGTAGGCGATCCAGGTCAGCCGGGCGCCGACCGCGCCGGTGAGGAAGCCGAGGCCGAGGGAGCCGAGGCCGAGGCACTGCCACAGGAGGTAGGCGGTGGTGGCGGTGAGCGGCAGGCCGACGGTGTGGGCGGCAAGGTAGGCGTGGACCGGGCGGTCGATGGTGTGCAGCCACTGAGTGAGCTGGTGCCAGTCCTGGTGGCTGGCCCAGCCGAGTACCGCGGGGATGGTCAGTTTCAGCAGTACGGCGAGCACGACCAGGCCGACGGCGCCGAGGGCGATGGTGACGCCGATCGGGAGGTCGCCCGGCGTGCTGGACTGCGGCCGGGGCGGCGCCGGACGGCGAGGCGGCGGAATCCGCTTGCCGTCGGGGATGGTCTCCATCGGCGGCACGCGGTCGGGGCGGTCGGTCATAGGTCTCCTTGCGGTGGTGTGGCGGACGGTGTGGTGCTGTGGGCGGGCCGCTGTCCGGCTCCCCGTCACCACCCGCTGTGCGGTGGGTGGATCAGGCAACCGGCAGACGCGGTCGGGGAGTCAGGCGGCCTGCTGAGCGGGCGGCAGGCAGACGTAGGTGCCGGGCAGGGCGGGTGTGCCGTCGTGGCACTCCAGGCAGCTGCCGAGGGTGCGCAGTGGGAGGCAGTGGTAGTACCGCTTCTGGCAGGACGGGCAGGTCTGACGTGCTGCCATGGCCTTATCGAGGGCTGCTTCTTTGGCGAGGGTCATCGGCCGGACCGGCAGGGCGAGGGCGACCTCGTACAGCCAGGCCCGGCGCATCCCGCTGCGGCACTCGATCTCGGCGACGGGGGCCTGGCCGCCGGGCCGCAGCTGCATCTCGCGCAGCTGGCGGCGGGTGGCCAGCCCCTTGGGTGCCTGGCGCCATAAGTAGACGGGCAGTTGGTCGTCGGCGTACATCTCCACGTCCCGGATGGCCGGCTCGTTGTGCGGCGGCGTCGGGGCGTCGGCGTCGTGGGCTGCGGTGGTCATCGGTCAGGCGGCGCGCAGTCGCTGTTGGAGCTGCTTGACGACTCGGGCGGCTTCGGCGTCGTCGGCGGCGGTCGCCTTGTCCATCGCCCGCCGCATGCGCGGGGGCTGGGTCTGGACACCGCTCACGTCGCGCAGGGCTGCGATCCACCGCTCGCGGGCCTTGGAGCGGCCCATCTGGTCGACGGCGACGAGCTCGTAGAGCAGCGTCTCGTCCAGGTCGCGGGCGGTCTTGTTGCGGCGGGCGTTGATGAGGGTGACGGTGCCGCCGCCTTTGCCGGGCCGCAGGCCGGTGGTGCTGTAGAGCTGGCGCGGCTTGGCCCGCAGGAGGTCGGCGGTCTGGTCGGCCTTGTCCTGGGGGATGTTGGCTGCGGCGGCCTGCGTGCTGGTGAACAGCTGGAGGAGGCCGCCGGGGGTGGTGAGGACGATCTCGGTGACGGCCAGGGGCCGGCGGCCGAAGTGGTCGGCGACCAGGGCGGCCGCCTTGGGGGCTTGGGCGTTGATGTACGCGAGGGTGGAGCGGCTGCCCATCAGCCGGTAGCGGCCGGTCTCCAGGGGCATGGTGTCTCCTTGCGGTCGCGGCCGGGGCTGTCCCGGCTCCCTCCCGTCACCCGGCCCCGCTCGTGTGCGGCGGGGTTGGGTGGCGAGGGGCAGCCGTTCAGCGCCGGGCGGCGCGGCGGCCGCGGGTGCGGCGGGTGTTGATGTCGACGCGTGCGCGACCTCGGGCCCTGACGTCGATGTGCGTCGAACCGCTGCCTCGGCCTGTGCCCAGGAGCTTGAGGAGGACCACGCCGCCGATGCCGACGCCCACGGCGATGGCGCCGGCCTTGATGAGGGCGGCGAGTGCGGTGAGGAACGCGGCGGCGAACCACAGGCCCACGCAGAGTGCCAGGACGATCACCGCGATCAGCGCGGCGTTGATCAGGCGGGGGTCGGCTCCGGGCCGGGTGGGCTGGGGGAGGGGGACGTAGGCCGGCTGTCCGTCGAGGCCGGCGACCAGCTGCATGCCGGGCGGCGTGCGGTAGGGGGCGACGGCGCCGTGCGGCGTGGGGGCGGTGTAGATCGTGTACGCCTCGGGCTCGTCCACCGCGTGGACGACGAGCGGATCGTGGCGGGCGCCGTTGGGCGGGTCGGGGTATCGGGGCATGATGGTGTCCTCCTCGGTCAAAGGGGAGCGGGCGGCAGATCATTGGCGTGAGAGGCCGCTCGGGCGCTTCGGTGCCCTCGCCGGTCCCAGGGCGTTTCGGTCGCCCTGGGGCCAGCGGGACCACCGCGCGTCAGTGGCGGGGGTTGAGCGCGCCGTAGCGCGCGGGCAGTGCGTCCGCGTCGGCGGTGGTGGTGTGCCGGGGCAGCAGCACGGAGATCTCCGCGCCCTCGGGTTCGGCAACCAGCGGCCGGTCGGTCAGCGGCACCAGGTTGACCTCGTAGTCCGGGATCTCGTCGTTGGTCTCGTCGTTCATGTCGTTCCTTCCGGTCAGGCCGCGCTGGATGCGGCGGAGTCGAGCAGGGTGATGGCCTCTTCGATCACCGAGTCCTCGAAGCCGGGCTCGTCGGCGAGGCGCTTGTTCGCGGTGCGGACGCGGTCTCCGACCCAGGTCTCGCCCTTGCCGTAGCGGTTTGCGAGGGCTTCAAGGTCGGGGGTCTCGTTGTTCAGCAGGCACTTTGCGACGTACCGCTCAGCCTCATCGCGCTGTCGCTCGCGCACATCGCGAGGGACGCGACCACCGATTTCCGAGGCGCTTTCCGAGGCGCTCGGGGCCGGGATCGCGAGGAGAGTGCCGCCATTTTTCGAGGCACTTTCCGAGGTGTGGCCCGAAGAAATCGAGGCGCGGCGACGGCTGCCTTCCGAGGCGCCCTGACGGGCCTGCTCGCGCTTCTGGGCACGCTCCTGGGCCTGCTGACGCTTGATCCGCTCTGCCTCTTCGTGCGCCCGCGCCTCGGCCTGGGCCTTGGTCTCCAGCGCCCTGGCCTCGGCTTCTGCCGTCTCCTGCCGTGCCTTGGCTTCGCCTTCGGCTTTGATGATCTCGGCCCGGCGCTGGGCTTCGCGGTCGCGGGCCTGTTCCTCGATTTCCGCCTCGGTGCGCAGGCGGTCTGCCTCGATTTTTGCCTCGCGTGCCGCCTTCGCGGCCTCGCGTTCCGCGCGCTCACGCTCGATGCGGTCGGTCTCGCGAGCCTTCTCGATTTCTGCCTGGCTCTTGATCCGGAGCGCCTCGTTTTGTGCCGCGATCCGCTCGCGTTCCAGCTTGGCTGCGTGCTCGCGTTGTGCGTGTTCCTCCTCGATTTTGGCCTTGCGTTCCACCTCGGCGCGCTCCTCGCGCTTCCTCGCGTTCTCCTCTTCGCGCTGGCGCTCGGCTTCGTCGCGCGTCTCCTGGGCCTTGCGCTGACGCTCGGCTTCCTCACGTGCGGCGAACGCGTCGATGACTCCGCCGTAGTGGTCGAGGCGCTTGGCGACGTACTTGCGGTAGCCGGAGGCGGCCTCGGACAGCAGGATCAGCAGCACCGGGGCGATGGAGTGCAGGAGGATGCCGCCGGCGTCCGGGTGCTGGGGGATCAGGTGGAAGGTGCCATCCGGGTACAGGCTGGTCCAGCAGTTCATGACCCAGGTGGAGAGGCCGGCCGTCCAGCGCAGGAGGAAGGGGAACCCGTTGGGCTTGTAGTCGCCCTGTTCGGCCAGGACGCCGTCCACGTACAGGACGGTGATCAGGGCGAGGGAGGCCAGCGGGTCCAGCATCCAGGCGATGTACCAGGGGATGTCGTGGGTCGTCGCGAAGCGCGTCACGTTCACGCAAGTGAAGACGAGGGCGCCGCCACCGAGGGCGAGCAGGGCCTTGGTGACGAGCTTTCCGACGCTCCGGAGCTTGGCGATGGCCTCCTGGGCCTCGTCCCGGTCCTTCTTCGTGGCGGGGGGCCGCGCGCTCGGCGGCGGATCGGGCCGCCTTCGGGGGGACTTGTTGACCATGCGCGTTGATTACCTTCCGTAGTGTTCGCGAGGTGTTCGTGGGGGTGTTCGGCGCACTGTTCGCGGGGGACAAACAGTGGTATTTCAGGCGGATATCTGAGTGTTCGGCGAAGAACAGCCCAGAGTTCCTAAGGGAGAGAGGGGGCGCGGACAGTTCGGGAGCGCCGAACTGTCCGCACCAGCCCTCTAGTTACGCTCAGCTTCCTTCGGCGAGGGGGTCGCGGACGATGTCGTACTCGCCGTAGGTCTCGGAGTCCTCGATGACGCCGGTGCCCAGCAGCTCCGACCTCAACCGGTTCCACCAGCTCCGCGGCTCCTTCAGCGCCACGCGCAGCCACAGGCCGGAGAGCTCCTTGGGCTCGAACGACGCCTTTCCGGCAGCAAACCATTCGTGCAGGCGCCCCAGGATGGCGGCGCGGCAGTCGTCGGGGCTGAGTTGCTGGTCCTCCTCCACGGGGGAGGGCAGGGAGAAGGTCGGGGCACCATCGGCGGGCGGCTCGATCTCCTTCTCGATCGTCAGCCCCTCGTAGGCACCGGGCTCCGGGTCCTCGTTCAGCAGGTCCTGGAGCATCTCCAGCATCTCCTCGGTCTCCTTGGCGAGCATTTCCTCGTCCACCTCCACGTCCTCCTCGTCCTCGTCGGCCATCTCCTCGTCCAGGTCGTCCCGGCCGCCGGTCTCCTCGGCCGCGGCGGGCACCTCGGCCTGCGGAGGCGCCGGCGGAGCGACCGGGGCCGCGCCGCTGGACGCCAGGAGGGGAGTGGTGAAGCTGGTGCGGTTGGTCCACAGCGGCCCGAGCGCGTCAGCCGTCACCGAGTCCAGCGGGGTGCGGACGTTCATTCCGGCCGTCACCGCGGCTGCGAGGGTGTCGCGGTCCGCGAAGTACGTGCGGGCGGTGACCGCCCACCGTTCCTGGGGGATGCCCATCCCGGCCGCGTAGAGGTAGCCCGGCTTGCGGTTGCCCCAGCCCGGGAACGCCCCGGCCTCGATGGCCTCCGGCGGCAGCACATACGCCGCCTCCGCACCGTCGGCGAGCCCGTAGGCCATGCCCGCGGGGTGGTTGGAGCGGGCGGTGGTGTCCATCTGGTCGTGCGTCGCGCGCTGGATGGAGGTCTCCACCCAGCCCCCGGCCGCACGGATGGTGCGCAGCACCTTCGCGTACGCGTCGCCGTCGGCGTAGTCCGCGGCTTCCTCGCAGATGATGAGGAGGAAGTTCAAGCCGCAGCCGGGCTCCCAGCGGGCCAGGCCCTTGGCCGCCAGGTAGGCGGCACGGGCCTTGATGACCGGGCCCATCTGCTTGAAGAACCGCTTCACGTCGCGCTCTTCGGTGATCCACATGTCGGCGGCGTGCCGGATGTGGCCGTAGTCCTGGTCGGGCTTGGCGCAGTCGAGCAGGACGATGCTGACCTCGGAGCGGGTGGACGCCTCGGCGACCAGGACCGCGTTGCCTGCGGTCTTGCCGGCGCCGTTGACGCCTTGGGCCACGGCATGTTCGACGTTGCCGGTCTCCAGGCCCTTGGGGTCGCGTAGTACGCCGCAGAGGTTCAGCAGCAAGTCCTCGCCGTCCTCGTAGCGGCCCAGCGGCACCGGGGTGTCGCCGAAGCTGCTTCCGAATGCGGACGGGCCGGGCCAGCGGACGCCTTCCTTGAGGAGGTCGGCGACCTGCACCCGCACCGTGATGTCGCTGACGTCGTCGTCGTTGACGGTGTGCGTGATGCGGCCGGCACCGACCTTCAGTGCGCTGGCCAGCGCCGGGATCTTGCGGGCGAGCTCATCGGCGGTGGCGCCGTCCTTGGCCTCCACCTTGGCGGTGACCGTGCCGCGCCCGTTGGACTCGGCCTCCTTCAGCTCGTGCTGGGCGAGCCCGATCTGCGACTCCAGCTTCGACCATTTCGAGGTGCCCTTGCCCTCCTTGGCCTTTCCGAACGCGGACCAGAGGTTGTTGGCGATGCTCATCCCGGTTCCGGCCAGCAGCCAGGACCCGGCGGTGGCAGCAGTGTCCACTCCGATGACCGTGCCGAGCGTGACGCCCGCGGTCACCGCGCCGCAGTTGACGGCGTGCAGGATCCGGGTGTCCCGGTCGGCCTTGGCCCGCACGTCCAATTTCTGCATGAACTGGGTGAGGCCGTAGCCGGTGGCGGCCAGGGCGAGGGTCGTGATGGACGAGGTGACCGGGTTGGTCGCCGCGACCAGGTGCAGGCCCTCCACCACGAAGCTGCCGCCGAGGGTGACGGCCCACGGGCCGCCGTACTTGATGAGGTTGCGGCGCTCCTGGGGGCCGTCCTCGAGGTTGACGTCGACCTCGCGGCGTCCCCGGCGGGGGCGGGAGGTGCGGTAGCTGTTGCGGCGTCCCATCAGGCGACCTTCCCGCCGGCCTCGTCGCCGCGGCCGGCCGCGCCCCTGGGCTTGTCGCCGATGGAGAAGCCCGGCTTCTTGGCGCCCTTGCCCTCGCGGGCCTTCTTCTCGGCCTCGATCTCGGGCTGGATGAAGTGCCGGACGAAGGAGGCGTACATCTTCACGCCCGACAGGCCCAGCGCCTTGGCGGCCGACGCACCGGCACGCAGGTGCGCGCCGACGAGCTTGCCGCGGACCTTGGACTGGAGGCCGAAGGTGTACCACTTGCCCTTGTACTGGGAGAGGATCGCGGCCACGACGTCCGCGTCCATCGCGACCCGCATGGACAGCTCCAGGCCGATCGCGCGGAGGATGCGGGCGTAGTTGTAGAGGTCTCGGTCGGTCCTGAACTCGACCTTCTCCAGCTTCGTGACGAGCTGGGAGAGGTTGGTGCCGACGTCGCTGTCGCTCACGGTGGTCCTTCCGTCTGGGAGCGGGGAGAGGTGTGTGGAGCTCGGCAGCTCCCCGTCACCGCCCGTCCCGGCCGGGGCCGGTGCGGGCGGATCAGGCAACCGCCGGATCCGGGGCCTACTTGGCGTGGCTGGCGTTGGAGAGGGCGTTGTTGATGCCGGTGCCGAACGCGTCGATGGCGCTGGCGAGCGGCGAGGTGGCGAGGGCGTATCCGCACAGGAGGGCGCACACCAGCAGGGCGGGGCGGGAGTCCATTCGCCAGCTGACGTACGTGCCCAGGCCGGCGAAGAGGAAGAGGGGGAGAGCGATCACTGTTTCCTCCGTTGATCGTGATGTCCGGGCTGTCCGGCTCCCTTGCGACTCAGCCCGCACCGGCCGGGGCGGGTGCGGGCTGAGCAGGCAACTGGCAGATCGGCGAGGGCGGGTCAGCGGGCCAGGAGCACCGCGGCGATGATGACGAGCGGCCCGACCATGCCGAGCGCGTAGATGAACTTCATGTCGTCTCCTTCCTGGTCAGTGGCGCTTGTGCATGCCTCATGAGGCCCTCTCAGGCGAGCTGCTGTGGACGTCGTGAACGTGGTGGCCAGCCTTGAACGCTGCTTGCGCTGCCCGGTCGGAGAGAGCGAGCAGGGCGCGGGCCAGCGGGTGTGTCAGGCCGTGGAGTTCGAGCGCCCGCGCCGCGAGATGCTGGGCGGCGCGGGCGCGCCTCATCTGATTGCTCAGCTCAGCCGTTCTTTCCGGAGTTGGAGCCGGACGACCTGCGATTGGTTTCAGCGAGCTTCCGCGACATCTCTTCCTTCGAGTCGGACATCAGGCCGCACCCCGCATTCCCGCCGCGGCGCGGACGGCGGCGCGGGCGCCGCCCGCGTCGACCAGGCGGCGGTGTACGTAGTCGCCAAGCCGGCGCTGCGCGGCCACGGTCCGGGCGCGCGGCCAGGCGTCGAGGCGCCGGGCGGCGTCCTCGGCCTCGTAGCCGCGGCTGTCGTCGTCGCGCTCGATGTCGTCAATGACGCCGCCGGTTACGGCGGTGAGGTGGCGTGCGATGCTGATCGGCATCAGGTCCTCCTATTCAGGTCCTGGTACTGACAGCCCCGGAAGGTCAGAGTTCCGGGGCTGTCGCTGTTGACTGCCGTACGAGCAGCCACGGCCGCCACCACCGGGTGGTGGCGACTGTGGTGGTTCGTCTCAGGCAGACCGCATCAACGGGCTGCTGCGCAGGTGGTCCTGGGCGATGCCGGTCATCCGCGCGGTGAGCTGACGGCCGGCCTCGCAGGGCGCGCCGTTCGTGCACGGAGTGCAGGTGGCACGGTGGTCCCGCAGAGCGGTGCGCAGCTGGCCGTACATCGGGGCCGCAGGGGCGGCGGCGATCTGGGCGGTGCGGCGAATCTGCTGCCGCAGTTCGACGACCTGGGCACAGCGACCGGCCTTGCAGCGGGTGCAGTCGCCCTGCAAGTGCTCGGCAAGCTGCTCACGCAGGGGGCGGGTGGCGGCCGGCATCTGGACCGGTGCGGGTGCGACCTGCGGGCGGGGCTTGCGGATCGCGTGGGTGGTGCGGCTGGCGGCCGCCGTGGTCTCTGCGGCGAGCAGGCTCTCCTCCCACTGCTCGGGGGTGATGTCGATGGTGATGCGCTGCGCGCTGCCGTCGCAGCGGCGGCCGCCGGCCGGCTTGTCACCGACGTAGCGGCGGGTGGTCTTCGGGACGGGCACGCCGTCGCGGTGCGGCGTGATCATCGAGCGGGTGAGGCGGCGCCAGGTTCCACAGTCGGGGCAGACCGCCAGGCGGGGTTCGCCGTCGCGGAGGCTGAGGTGCTCGGGCCGCAGGGTGCTGGCCAGGAGCGGCGCACGTCCGTTGTGACGCATGGTGTCTCCCTTGCTGTTGCGTTCTCCGCCGGTCAAGAGCAGGACGAGGTCCTGCTCCTGGTCGACGGGCAGCGCAACGGCTGCGGGTGGCTCACCTGGCTGTGCTCCGGGGGACCGCGTCGTACTCGTCACCCCGGCCGCGCGTGGAAGCGGCGGTCAGCCAGACATATGGAGTTGAGGGGGAGTGGACCTTGGGTCCGGCTCCCTCATCCGGCGCCGCCCGTGGGCGGTTCCGGGTGGGGGAGCCGGGTCCGTGAGGACCCGGCAGAGCTAGGCCGCGAGGGGGAGGGGCTCGGTGGCCGGCGGCGCGATGCGCAGCTGCGCGGCGTAGGGGAGGAGCACATCGACCAGTCGCTCGCGCACCCGGGCGGTGATCGACGGGTCCGCCGCGACGATGTCCCGCGCCGCATCCCGCCGCGCCTCGGACTCCGCGATGACCTCGTTGCGCGCCTTGGTCTTGCCCTTCGTCACCGCGGCTGCGGCGTCCCACCTGGCCAGCTCGTCCGTAGTCACCAGCCCGTACATCTCCAGCGGCGTACCGAACGCGATGTCCAGGTCGATGTAGCCGAACTCCGGCAGCTCCATCTCGATGGCATCCAGCAGCGCGAGCGTCTCGGCGTCGAACACCTCGGTGGCGAGGCTGGCGGCGGGGCGGCGGGTGAGGTTCATGGGTGGTGCTCCCTTCGGTAGGAGCCCGCGACAGAGGCGGGTCAGGTGCATCCGGGCAGGCCAAATGAGCGCCTTCTGGCGGCCCATCCCTTGCGGGGTGGAACACGATGGACAGTAGTAGCACTGCAAGTGCGAGTCAACACTTACGATGCTAGCTAGCACTAGTGCTTTAGATGTGAGAATGTGTGCATGCCTACGCGATGTGGAGAGGACGACTTCGTGGCCAGCGGATACGCACTGATGGTGCGATTCACCCTGCGAGACACCCCGGCAGCCCTGCAGTTCGACTCCTTGGTTGCCCGGACCATCGAGGGGGTCCGCACCGAGGCCGGCACGCTTGTATACGCGGTGCACACCCCGGTGGACGAGCCGCTGGTTCGGGTCTTCTACGAGCTGTACGCCAATCGCGCTGCGTTCGAGGTGCACGAGGAACAGCCCCACACCCAGCACTTCCTCGTCGCCCGCGAAGAGCTCTTGAGCCACGTCGAGGTGACGTTCCTCGATGAGCTGAGGAGTCTGAGCAAGCGCCCCGAAACGGAGCAGTCGTGAAGCCGACCGGCAAGAACGTCGATCCTCAGGACCGGGCTTTTGGACAGCGCGTCCAGAAGTTCCGGAAGGAACGCGACCGTACACAGGCCGAGCTCGCGGCAGCCCTGGGAAAGACCAGCAGCTGGCTCTCCCAGGTCGAGAGGGGCGTGCAACCTGTGCAGCGGATGGACCTGCTCCAACAGATCGCTGACGAGCTCGGCGTGTCTGTCCAGCAGCTGCGTCCCGGCCTTCCAGCAGACGGGCCATCACAGGAGCCCCTCACTCAGTCGCTCTCGAACGACCTGGACGAGACCCGTCGCCTGCTGTCCGGCCACCCGGCGCTCCACACTCTGTTGGCCACCAAGGACCGCTCCGAGACAACGCGGCCTCTGGAGTCGCTGCAGAGCGACATCGACGACCTCTGGGACCTGACCCACGCCGGGCAACTGGCGCAGGTCAGCGCCCTTGCCGTGCAGTTGCTTCCCGAGCTTGAACGCACTGTTCGTACGACCCCTGGCAAGCGCCAGGCAGAGCTGTACCTGCTGTTGTCCCGGGCCTACCAGGCGCTGTCCGCCGCATTCGTGCGACAGGACGAGGCAGATGCGGCCTGGGTAGCTGCCGACCGCGCGGTCTTCGCAGCCGAACGGTCCAGTAACCCTCTCCACGTGTGCGCCAGCGTGTTCCGCATGGTGCAAGCGTTCGTACGCCTTCGTAGTCTCGGACAGGCCGAACACGCTGCGCAGACCGCGATCAGCGCGCTGAAGGAGCAGGGCAGCCGGTCGCCAGAAGCACTGTGTGTCCTCGGCTCCCTGCACCTGGCCCTGGCTCTCGTTCGAGCCCGCGCCAGCGCACGAACGGAAGCCAAGGAGGAGATCTCCAAGGCCCGCGCTATCGCCGCGCAACTCGGTGAGAACCGCAACGACTTCAACCTGGAGTTCGGCCCAATCAACGTCGAGATTCAGGCGGTCAGCACCGCCGTAGAACTGGGCGACGCGGGCGAGGCACTGGACATCGGACTCACCCTTGACGCCGCTGAACTCTCGCCTGAGCGGCAAGGCCGGCTCCTGATGGACCTGGGGCGTGCTCATGCGCAGAGGCGCCACGGCGGCGAGGCCCTTGAGTGCCTGCTGAGCGCCGAGGAAATCGCCCCCGAGATCATCCAGACCCATCGAGCTGCCCGCGCGGCAATCCGTGAGCTTGTCCTGGTTGCGGGACCGAACGCACCGCGCAAGCTGCTGGAGCTCGCCGAAAGGGCTGATGCCCTGGACTAGTTCGGCTCCGCTCCAGCCGTCGCTGTGGTGGTCAATAACCACTGGTCTGCGCCCCCTCCAACTGCTTCGTTGTGTGGGGCAATCACAGCGGCAGCGGCGGAAATGGAACATCACAGCGGCTTGTCGAAGCCCGTACGCAGTCCCATTCACGGGTTTTCAACATCCACGTACACATGGGTTTTGAGGGTCGCGACCTAGGCTCGCGGCCATGACGTTGACGGAGGGGCAGAGGGTGGGGAAGGACCGAGTGGGGTGGCGGCCAGACCGGTTGCGTGAGCAGCGGGAGGCCCACGGCCTGACTCTTGAGAGGGCGGGTGAGCGGCTTCGGCAGGTCGCCGAGCAGGCCAAGCTGAAGGGCATCCCCGCCGCGAATCCGCAGACTTTGTGGCAGCACGAGCAGGGCGAGGTTTACCCGGGGCCGCACTACCGTCGCGCCTACTGCCTCCTCTACCGGGCAACCGAGCCCGACCTCGGTCTCCGCACCGCGCTGCCGGGCGAGGAGACGAGCTTCAAGCTCACGCCGATGGACGACCGCCTCAACGGGTCGCACGTCCTGGCCGTCGAACGAGCCATTCACCGCATCGCACCCGGCAGCGGGGACGCCGACCACCTCGCTGCTCTGCAGCAGCGCATCATCGATGCCTGGAAGCGGAGGCACACCGGTGGTGACCCGCACCGTCCTGTCCTGATCCTGGTCGGCGGTTTCGCTGGCAGCGGGAAGACGGAGCTGGCCCGCTTCTTTGTTCAGCTCACCGGGTGGCCACTGCTCGACAAAGACCCGCTGACCCGCCCGCTGGTGGAGAAGCTACTGGTCGCGCTCGGTGGTGACCCGAACGACCGGCACACCGACCTTTACCGCACTCAGGTCCGGCCGGTGGAGTACGACTGCTTGATGCAGTCGGCCATGGCCAACATCCGGTGCGGGATCAGCACGGTGCTGAGCGCACCGTTCATCGCGGAGATGACGGACGCGGCCTGGATGCAGCGCCTGACCAACCGCGCAGGTTCGCTTGGCGTCGACGCCTTCCCGGTGTGGGTGCGCTGCGATGAAGAGTCGATGCGCGAGTACATCGGATTCAGATCCGCGGCGCGGGACGCCTGGAAGCTGTCGCGGTGGGAGGACTACATGTCCACGATCGATCTGGACCTGCGCCCGGCGGTACCGCACCTGGTCGTCGACAACCGCCTGGGGGCCGCTGTGTCCCTCGCGGACCAGGCCCGGCAGGCGATGGGAGCGATGTACGCATGACCGGACGTCAGGGAGTGATCCTCTATGGCCCACCGGCCGCCGGGAAGGACACCGTCACTGCGGCGCTCACCGAGCTGAACCCGCAGTACGCGCAGTTCGCGCGGCTCAAGATCGGGACGGGGAAGTCAGCCGGCTACCGGATGGGTACGGCGGAGCAGCTGTGCGAGCTGGAGGTCGCGGGCGACGTCGTCTACGCGAACAGCCGGTACGGAAACACGTACGTGCTGGATAGGCCGGGGCTGGACGCGGCGTTCGCGGCCGGGGTGCCGGTGGTGCACCTCGGGCAGGTCGACGGCATCCGCGCCCTGGTCGAGGGTTACCCGGCAGCCGCCTGGACGGTTGTGCTGCTGTGGTGTCCGCGCGAGGTGACCGAGCAGCGATCCGTCGGCCGGGGCGACAGCGACGCCACGGCGCGCCTGGCGGCGTGGGATGCGACCCGTGAGGACCTGGACGCGCACCCGGGCATGGCCTGGGACCTGACCGTGGACACCACGGCTTCGTCACCGCAGGAGGCGGCGCGGCTCATCGACCAGTTGCTGGTGCAGCGGGCGGGAGCGGCGACGGCATGAGCGCAGGCTACGGCTGGGCGAGTCGGTCCAAGGCGTCGGTGAGCGTGAGCTCGCTGTCGTCCTTGACGTCGTGCCACCGTGCCAGCGTGAACGCGGCCGCGCGCAGCATCTCCGACGGCAGGCCGGCGGCCGCGAGCGTGTCCGCGGCCTCCTCCAGCTCCGGGCCCCAGCGCCAGGCACGCGCGGCGGTCTTCGCGACATACTCCGGTTCCGCGAGGTACGAGTCGGTGCGCCGGGAAGCGACCTCGATGAGCTCCTGGTCGACGCCGTGCTCGCGGGCCATGCCGACCGCGAGCGCCACCAGCACACGGCTGGTCTTCTGGAAACTGGCGTACGACAGCTTCAGCGCGGATGCCTTCCCGACCTCCGTGCCCAGCACCGCGGTCCGGACGGCAGTGCCCGCGAACAGCGCCTCGATGCTCTCGGTCGCGGCGGCCGGCCCGGACAGGTACAGGGTCGGCGTCTTGCCGCGCACCGGCGGGGAGCCGACGACCCCGCCGTCCACGATGGTCGCGTCCGGTCCGAGCAGCGCGGCGATCCGCTGCGCCCGCGCGGGGCTGATGGCATTCGCCTCCACATACACCCCGGCGAAGCCGCACTCAGCGACGTCGCGGGCCAGGTCCTCGGCGGCGGCCGGCGGGCAGAGGCTGATGACGATGTCGCTGCGGTCCAGCTGCTCGGGCAGCGTGGGCACCGGCGTCAGGCCGGCCTGTTCGGCGCGGGCCGCGGATGCGGTGCTGCGCCCGGCCTCGCACCACAGGACCTCGGCCGCGTTCGCCGCGGCGCAGGCGGCGACGGCGGCGCCCATGCTGCCGGGGTGGAGGATGCCAACGATCGGCTGGTCCACGGTGCTACTCCGTCTCGTTGAGCAGGATGGCGATAGCGTCGGTGACGTCGTCGACGACGTGATGCGCGGGGAGAAGGTCCTCCGGCCAGGGTCGGCCGCGCAGCCAGATCGTGCGCAGGCCGACCTGTTGTCCGCCGCCGATGTCTCCGGCCGGGTTGTCGCCGATCATCCAGCCGCCGTCCGCGAGGCTCACGCCGCAGCGGGCAGCTACGAGTTCGAAGAGGCGCGAGTCCGGCTTGCGGATCTCCAGGTCGCCGGAGACCGCGACGCCGTCGACCAGCTCGGCGAGGCCGGTCCTGGTGAGCTTGGCGCGCTGAATGTCACTGGCGCCGTTGGTGACGATGCCGACCGTCCACGCGGCCGCGCGGAGGTGTGCCAGGCCCTCGAGGACCTCCGGTCGGCATGTGACGGCGGCCGAGATCAGGTCGACGTACTCCTGCCACAGCTGCGCGGCGGGCACCGCCAAGCCGAAGGCGTGGCGCAGCTGGGTGAAGTCGTCGGGCTTCGCACGGTCGGCCAGCTGGGTGCGCAGCCACTGTTCGGCATCTGGAACGAGAGCGTGTGCACGGCACAGGCCGGTCACGGCGTCGCTGAGCGCCGACTGCCGGTCGGCCAGCGTGCCGTCCAGATCGAAAAGCGCGAGGCAGGACACGGGCAAGGACCCTACCGGGCATCGAGAGCACCGCAGTTCGCGATGATGGCGCCTCCCGAATGGAGATCGCATCGTGTATCTTTCAGAGATCCATCGATCTTGAAAGGCTGCGCCATGTCCGACCCGGACCGCTTGAAGCGGGTCGACGCCCTACTTGACGACGTCCTGCCGCCTCCGTCCGTGCGCGCGAAGTTGCGCGTGGCGGCTGGCCTCACGCAGCAGGAAGTCGCAGAGGCCGTGGGCGTAAAGCGTCTCGCCGTAGCCCGTTGGGAGCTGGGTCAGACCCACCCCCGACGTCCCCACCGAGCGGTCTACATGCACCTGCTCAAGCGGCTCGCTCAGCGGTATCCCGATGCCGCTGAGCTGGATGAGGGCATGCCGACGCCGGCCTCGGAATCAAGGGGGTCGGGGTGACGTAAGCCACCGGCCGCGCGCGCCAAGAAGGTGGAGTGGCATCCACTGTGGCCTCGCGCGGCCCGTCTGGGCCGACCGGATTCGCATCCGCGTCGGCCGCCCAGTCTCCGGTTGGCCCCGGTTCTGGGCTCCAGCTCAGAGAGCTGGCTCTGCAATCCAGTAACACCCCCGCTTTGGCAAGCGGGTCGGCAGGCGCCCCGTGGCAGGGGCTCCTTCCAGTCCGTTCCATCGACCCCGGCAAGGGCCGACGGAACACAGCACGACCAGCCCGAGGGCTGCCGCACCACCCGTTCGAATCCCGCAGAGAAGAAAGGTCCGCCTCTGGTTCTTCGTCCGGCCGCCCGCTCCTCACGGAGGGGGCGGTCCTCCCCACCCACAGCGCTAGCCATATGGAAGGTCGGTCTTCGTCATAGTGCACGACCAGCGTCCTCATTGCCAGGCGGTCTCCACCCGGTTCACCCCCATCTATCCGATTCGCCGCTTTGAGAATGGCCCTCAGCGGTATGTTTTTGCGCCCCGCGTGGCGGGATTCATTCGCAGGTCCCTGCCGTTCCGTTCCCGCCTGACGGGAGCACTCGCCCATGGCCGCTCTGTCCACAGGGCAGCCGGGCCAGGGTGCCGGATGAAGATTTTTTCGGCACCTGTCACATCTGGCTCTCGCGCCGTCCCTTCTCCGTACGTGGCCGCTTCGCTTTCTGCTCCTGTCCCGTCCGCTCCTGCGGACCTGTCCGCTTTGGCTGATGGTGTCGCTCCCGACGCCGCGCTCGGGTGCGCGGCTGAGGGGAGGCAGCTGTGAGCAGGACAGCGACGCTGGCACGACCAGGCGAGGCTGAGATGGTGCCGGTTCGCCGACAGCGGGTTCGGGTGCCGATGCGGCTGGTGTCGTCGTCGGCTCCCGATGTCGCGCTGTCGGTCTACGTGAAGATCAAGGCCCTCGGCGCGCGGCCGGAGGGGTGCCAGGCGCGGGCGGAGACGATCGCGTCGTACCTGGGGCTGTCGAAGCCGTCGGTGGAACGGGGCTTGACGGCCTTGTCGCGTCCGGCGTCGGACGGTGTGGTGGAGCTGCGCTCGGAGCGGCGGACGATGCGGGGCGGGCGGGGTACGTCGGCGGTGCGCACCATGCGGCCGATGAAGCGAGCGGAGGCGTTCGTGTGGCTGCCCGTGGCTGCCGCGGAAGACCTCACACCCAGGCAGCTGCGGGCTTACGCGGTCATCGCGTACGCGGAGCAGATGCGCATCGCGCTGACCGAGGCCGAGCTGGCCGGTCATCTGCTGCACCACTCGGGCAAGCGGGCCGGCCAGCCCCTCACCGCGGCGGCGGCCGGTGAGGTCGTCGACGGCCTGGAGGCCGCGCGGTGGGTGACGGTGCAGCGGCGCGCAGGCGCACAGGGCCGCCACTGCTTCGTCGCCCACCACATCGCCCCGACAGCCGCCGAGGAGGTCGACGAGCAGCCGGTCGCGAACGCGTCGCCGACCGCCCAGGAGTGCCCGCAGGAGCCGGTGAAAGACGCTGCGCAGGGCTCGGGCAGTCCGTTGGTTGGTGAGGGATCGGGTTCGCTGGTTGGTGAGGGATCCCTCGCGAATAGGGAATCACCTACGACTGACTCACCTGATGACGAGCGAGCGTTGTTCTCATCCGCCGTAGGCGAGGTACCGGTAGTAGAGGCTGTGGAGAACCCGGCTGACGCGAAGACGCGTACGGATGCGCCGGGTGGTCTCGCGCTGCGCGCGGATGAGAAAACCCATCCCGCCCCCTCGAAGTCGAACATCAAAAAGCGCAGCAGCAGCCGGGGGCCGGTGCGGTCGTCGTACTCCGGACCGGAGTTGTCCATGAGCCCGCAGATCTATGCGGTGCTGGAGCCGGTGCACTGGCTGCTGAAGCGGGTGAACAACCCGTTCGTGGAGCGGAAGATCGGCCAGGAGGCCGGCCGTCAGCTGGCGGGCGGGATGGACGCTGAGCGTCTGCAACACCGGCTGACCGTCCGGTTCGCCGGGACCTCGCCGTCGGAGATCCGTGACCCGGGCCGGTGGCTCCTCGGGGTGGCCCTGCCGCGCTGGGGCTGCGGGCACCTGGACTGCGAGACCGGCGTGCTGTGGTCCAGCGGTCGACCCTGCCCGGTGTGCGAGGACATCGTCGCCGACCGCCGCGCCGATCGGGAACGCGTACGGCGCGAGCAGCGGCTGGCCGCCGGACTGTGCCCAGAGCACGGCAGCCGGCCCGGCCCCTCCGGTGCGTGCGGCGAGTGCGAGCTCGACCGTGCGGCGGCCGTGGTCCCGACGCAGCGCGAGTTGGCGGGTCCACCGCGCGGTTCCTGCACTGAGTGCGGCTGCCGGATCTTCTTGGTCGGTTCAGCCCTCACGGACGGTCTGTGCAAGCCCTGCCGCACCGAGGCAGCTGCCGCTTCGGCCGTGGAGCGTCTCGCCCTGGCCGAAGCGGCCGGAACGGTCCGCTGCTCCGGCGTTGGTGGAGTGCCGTGCAGCCGTGACGCGCTGCCAAACCGGAGCGTCTGCGCGCGGCACCTGGCTGAGGTACTGGCGCTGACCGGGGCGGAGGCGTCCTGATGCACGAGACCGTCCATCTCGACCGCAGCGGTGGGAGTGAAGGGCGTGACGACATCTGGTTGGATGCGGTGTCGGTCCGACCCGGCGCGTGGGGGACGACCGCGTGGGAATCCCGCCGGGCCGTGCGGTCCGGCGGCCGACCCCGGGCACGTGGGGGAGGACCGGAATCACCTACGACTGAGACTCACCCGCTGACGAGTCCGCCCCAGGGCGTGGCGGACTACCTGGGGTGGCTGGTGGTGTGCTGGCTCGTTCACCAGTTATGAGTCCTCCTTTGCTGTCCCAACGAGATGCCGCCGCTGTGTGCGGGGTGAGCCGGACCACTATCCGCCGTCGTCGGGAGGCAGGTAGTTTCCCAAATGCTGTGCGGGATGGTGTGCTCGGCTGGCTGATTCCGGAGGACGACTTGCGTGCGGCCGGGCTGCAGCTGTCTCGGTCGGCAGGTCTCGCAGGGCGAAACGAGGCTGATCCGGCGATGGGGTCTGACAGGCGGGATAGCCCGGTGCTGGACCGGCAGTTGGTCGAGGAATGTCCACCCTGTGAGCTGGCGGAGGCGGAGGTTGGCCGGCTTCGTCACTTGCTCGGTCTCCAGGAACAGCAGTTGACGGTGCTTCGGCGTGCTCTGCATGTTCTGACTGCTGATCCCCCTTCCGGAAGTGATCAGCGAGGTGCAGGGCAGGGGCGGGGTGCGGGTGACGTCGTCCGCCCACGGGGTGAGGCTGGGGCCGACGAGACTCACCGGTGAGACCCCTGGCTGGTCCCGTCTCGGTGGGCAGCATCGCCGATGTCCACTCCGCGTCCAGCACCGTCCGTTCTCCGACGGATGTGGCCCAGACACTCCTCGGCAGCGGCTCGAGGATGCCGATCTGCTCGCCGCCCAGCTGGCGGGCAGCGATGAGCTCCTCCACGACGAGCCGTCTCCTCGGTGGAGCCTGCCGGAAGGGCGTCACGATATTGGGGTCAGCGGCGGATTTGGATGGTGACCTTGATGGCTGTTCCGCCGACGATTGCCGCGCCGAGTGCTGCCACGGGCCCGACGAGTTCGGTGTGTCCGGTAAGGATCAGGAGTACTTCCGCGAGCGCGGTGAGCAGTGCCGCCATGGCCAGGAGCCAGCGGATGCTGCTGGTGATGAAGCGGGTGGGGGTCGGGGGGCCGTCGGGGGAGGCGGCGGACATCTGATTCTCCTTGGTGAGGTGCGTCATTGGCCGGTTGGTATGTCTGACGATGCACCTGCGGGGGAGGTGTTCAAAGCGGTTGGATGTTGTGCAGGCGACAACGTGGGGTTGTCCCGGGACAACTGTGGTGGCGTGGATGGGTGTGAAGAGGGCGGGCCGGCCGTGGGCTTCGGCGCGGGGCAACTGCGCGGAGATGAACCGTCTCGTGGAGACGGTGCGGTCCTGGCTGGATCAGGCCTCCGTGACGGTGACGGCCTTTCACCGCCGGCTGACCGCTGACCACTTCCATGACCAGCTTGTGCCGTCGCTTCGGAAGCTGCGTGATCTGCTCGCAGGAGAGGACCTGTCGTGGGAGCTTGTTGAAGCGGCCGCCGACGTGTGTTTCCCCGGCGAGTCGGCGACACAGACGGAGACCCGGCTCGCTCCGCTGCGAGAGTTATGGGAGGTTGCCCAGGCCGCGCCGGCGGCGGTGAGCGGCGATGTGCTGCCGTCGGTGGCCCGCGAGCTGCTGGAGGCCAAGGACAGGACCATTGCCGCCTACCAGGAGATCGATCGGGCCCGGCAGGCGTTCCAGGCGAGCGAGCGCGGTCGCCTTCAAGCTCTGCAGATGGCCACCATGGTGTTCGTCCTGCTCGGCCAGGCGCAAGCCACTATCGCGGATCTGAAACGGCAGGTCGACGGCTTGCAGATCGCTGTGCCCCCGGCCCCCGCGCAACTTGCTCTCGTGGAGCAGCACCTGAAGCGGGCGGTGGTGCAAGAGCACGATCTGCGCAGTGAACTGGGGCGGGCCGAGCACGAGCGTGACACCGCCCAGCAGGTCGCGGATCACGCCGCGCGGCGCATCCAGCAGCTGGAGCGTGAGCTCGCACAGCTCAGGGACGAAGGCGGTCAGCCACCGGAGACACCCGTTGCTCTCGATGCCCTCCCGGTTGTGCGGGAGGCGGACGTGCCGGCAGGCAGCGCAGCTTTCGAACAGATCGAGGAGGCACTGGGCAAGGTTCGTTCCGTGCTCGATCGTGAGCACGAGGCAGTGCAGGAAGCCGCCGACGAGGTGGGCTGGCACCCCATGCCGGATAACGGCGCAGTGGTGGCGGGGGAGGTTCTCGACACAGAGGTTGGGTTGTCCCGAACTACTGCGGACAACCCGCCTTCAGGCGAGACGGGGGCCGATGCCCAGCGCTACCGTCAGGCGGGCACAGAGCGCGTCCGGTACGTCGGGGCGGCAACGCGGCGGATCGCCCGCGGCACAGATCTCGATGAGACTTTGGTCGGGCTGTGCCGGGCGGTGGTCCCCACGTTCGCCGACGCGATCCTGGTGTATCTGCGTGACCCGCTGCCGGTGGGCGACGAACGGCCGACCGGCCCGGTGGTGCTGCGGCTGCGCCGTACAGACCGCATGCCGGAAAAGCCGGGCACCGATGGCGCCCGGCTGCCGGTGCTGCCCGCGCAGCCAGACCTGGGCTCGTCAATGGGCAGTGCGGCCGAGCGGGTCGAAGTGCAGCCTGGTGGTGCGCTGGCGAAGGTGCTGCGAGGCGTGCGCCCGCTGGTCGGGGAGGCGCCGGCGGCGGGCACGGCACTGGCGGAGCTGTTGGGCCCGATCACCCGGCTGCCGAGCGGCCATCGGGTGGTCCTGGCGCCACTGCGCGGGCGCCGACGGGTGATCGGCACGGCGGTGTACGTGCGGCGAGCGGACCGTCCGGCGTTTGAGCCGGACGATCTGCTGGTGGCAGCGCAGCTGGCGACGCATACAGCACTGAGCGTGGAAAAGACGATCCTGGATGGTCGCGAGGCCTTTGCCGCGGGCGCGCTGCAGCGCCGGATGCTGCCGGACGCGCTGCCGGAGCTGAGCGGTATTCGGCTGGCCAGCCGGTATCTGCTGGCCAGCGATACGGCGCGGGTGGGCGGTGACTGGTACGACGCGTTCCCGCTGCCGGGCGGCCGGGTGGCCCTGGTCGTCGGCGATGTCATGGGGCATTCGATGACCGAGGCCGCGGTCATGGGGCAATTGCGTGCCATGACACAACCGTTGGCGGGCGAAGGCCTGCCGCCGCAGGAGGTACTGCGCAGACTCGATCGGGTGGCGCTGGATCTGAGTTTCGAAGTGATGGCGACGTGCCTGTTCGCGGTGTACGACCCGGTCGTGGACCAGGTCTTCATCGCGAACGCGGGGCATCCGCCGCCCGTGATGCTGCACCGCGGTGGCCGGGCGGAGGTGCTGCGGGTACCGCCGGGCGCGCCGATCGGCGTGGGCGGGGTGGACTTCGAGGCGGTGGCGCTGGACGCCCCGGCGGGCGCCACCCTCGTTCTCTATACAGACGGGCTGGTGGAGTCACGGATCCGTGACGTGTGGACCGGTATCGAGCAGCTGCGGGAACGGTTGACGCAGACGGCCCGGCTGACGGGCCCCAATCCGCCGCCGCTGGAGCCGTTGTGCGACGAGGTCCTGGACATGCTGGGGCCCGGCGACCGCGATGACGACATCGCGCTGCTGGCGGCCCGGTTCGACGGGGGCGCACATCCCCGGAATGCCAGCGCTCGAATCCGTCCACAGCGAGGGTGACACTGGAAGAGGAGGGCGGTGGCGAGCATGAGCTGGAAGCCCTGGAAGTCGTATACCAGTGGTGGCGACGCCGAGGACTTCATGGGCACTGACCACATGACGGAGGCAGAGAAAAGACACGCCTGGCCCGGGGACTACGACGACGAGTACGAGTACGAGGAGGACTACGAAGAGGAAGAGAAGCCCCCTCTGGAGACGGAGTGGCAGTACCTTCGGGAAAGGGCGCATGACCTTGAAGCCGACCTTGCTTCGCTGAAGGTCGACTCGGAGAGCAAGGGATTGGGCATGGAGCCCCACGGTCGGCTCCGGAAAGCCATGGACGCCGCAAGCCATCTGCTGGCATCAACCCCCCACGAGCGACTCGCGAATGCCGTTGAACGAGAACTGGAGTACGTCCGTTACGGCTTGGACAAGCATCGGGAGTGGATGGGCCGAGAGCTGGGTCGCCGAGGCCGGGACCGAGAGCGTGACAAGCGCGAGCGGGAGCGCGACGCGGAGACCCGCTCGTACCGGAATGCCGTGGTGTCCCGCTCGAAGGGCTACACACCACCCTCCGGAATACGGCAGCTCGAAAAAGACCTTGAACGCGCTCGTCACCCCAACTACCGACTCCCTCGCACGGGGGACTGACTGTGGCGAACATCCCGCTTCGGGGCGCACATACACCGTCCCGTCCAGGTCCACCTGTGCTGCCGGCGCGTGGGCTGGGCTTCCTACCGTGTCGGGCCAATAGTCACTAACGGTGACCGTCAAACCCGATCACGCAACGAATACGCGAGACCTGAACATGCGAGCTCACCAGTCCCGACGCCGCATACCGGCTGTCTCTACACAGCACCGGCCCGCCGGAGACGGACGGTCGTCCCCGGACGGGTGCTGAAGGGCGGCGCCCTAGGTGTGCTGTGCATACCGTCGAAGCCATGCGATCGCTCTGGCAGGGCACGGTCTCCTTCGGCCTGGTCGCGCTCCCCGTGGACATCTACGCGGCGACTGAGGATCACGGTCCTGGCCTCCATCTCGTGCACGCCGTCGACGGCGGCCGCGTCCGCCACCGGCGGGTTTGCGAGCTGGACGGCCGTGAGGTCGGGCCGGAGGAGACCGCCCGCGGCTGGGAGGCCCCCGACGGCCGCACCGTGGTCATCCACGATGCAGATCTCGAGGCCCTGCCGCTGCCCACGAAGCGTGTGATCGAGGTCGTCGGGTTCGTCGGCGAGACCGACGTCGACCCGCTGCTGTATGCCCGCCCGTACTGGGTGGGCGCCCACGGCCCCGGGGCCCAGAAGCCGTACGCCCTGCTGGTCGAGGCCCTGGCCCGGTCCGGCCGGCTGGCGGTGTGCAAGGTCGCCCTCCGGTCTCGGGAGCGGCTGTCCGTCCTGCGGCCGCGCAACGGAATCCTGGTGCTGCACACCCTGCACTGGCCCGAGGAGATCCGTGACCCCGGCGACCTGTCCAGCCCGGCACCGACCACCGACCGGGAGCTGGAGATCGCCGAGCTGCTGATGACCGAGATGGCAGGCGTGGACATCACCGAGCTGCACGACGACTACGCCCAGGCGCTGAACCTCCTCGTGGACACCCTCGCCGCCGGCCGCACGGCAGCGCCGCCGCTTGAGCCGCAGCCGCCGGTGGACCTGATGGCCGCGCTGGAGGCATCCGTACGCGACGCCCGGCGCGCCCGCAATGGGGGCCACGCTTAGCAGAATTTCCTGCGAGGCGTCTATTCCGCTTTTGTTCGATTTGATTCAATGCGCGTAATTGACGCATCTCGTATGCGGCGCAGGGTGGCGAACCCTGGCGAATTCCATAGGCGCCGGAAAACGACCGTTTGGCCCGGGCACATGCCATAAGAATGTTCGTCGGACGATTCTGGTGTGACGCCTCGTCCGGCTGCCCCTTGGCTGGGCAGACCTCGTTATGACCGACGCCGAGCGCAAAGGAGCACGGCGCACACCGGGCGACCGTGAATGTGCGTTGACCTGCAATGACCAACCTTCTGACACAGGCATGGCCCGAGTACGTCGCGGGCGTTGCCGTTCTGGTGACCGGCTGGGCCGGGGCCCAGGCCCTCAAGGCTCTGCGCCGCCGGCGTCGTCGGCGGCCCCCGGCCGAGCTGCCGCAGATTCCCGTCCAGGACGCCGAAATGCCGCAGGTGTCCTCCCCGGACAGGGCCGGCGAGTAGCTCTTTTTTGCTTTAGTTTTCTATTTTCTGGAGCAGTAATTTCGATGCCTACAGAGAAAGTCGTCCGTCAGACGACAAATAGCGTCGTCCGGCAGACGACATCACCCGAACACCCCGAAGCAGAATCCAATCGCCATTACGCGTGGCAGCACCTGCGGACCCCGCAGCCTTTGCAGGAAGACGAGTGGGCCGGCGAGTTGGCTAGACCCGTCACCACCCTGCGAACCAGCGGACTCCTGAGCGAAGTCGCCGACAAGTACGACTTGGTGACCCAGCTCATCGAGCGCCAGGCGGCGGACGAGGCCACCGAGACGGACCTGCTCGCCGCGCTCCTGGTGCTCCGCACGCTGCGCGACAAACTCAAGCTCGATGAAGGACGCATCATCGGCGCGGCGCGCACGAAGGGCGTGACCTGGGCGCGGGTGGCCACCGCGCTGGAGATGCGCACCCGTCAGTCCGCCGAGCGCCGATACCTGCAACTGCGCACGGACCTCGACGACACCCACGGCGACTCTCTGAACCAGGCCGACCGCGTGGATTACTACCGCTCCCAACGCGACCGCCGCGCCGAGGCCCAGTGGGCCGACCGGCATCAGGACGAGATCGTCGCCCTGGCACGCCGGCTCCTGGCCGTCCCCGATCTACAGCAGCGCGCCGACCGGTCCACGAACGCAGCGAGCGCCAACGCTCGGGCTGCCGAACTCGCCGAAAAGAACGGCGCACCCCTTCCGGCGCCCATCCGTATGCCCTGGCCCGGCCAGCTCGCCGAGTACCTGAAGGACAGCACCGACGCGGCTTGGCCGACCTCCGCGAAGCGGAAACAGATGCACATGCTCTTCGGCCTCATCGGGCACGCCGTCGACCCCAACTACATTGACCTGAGCGACCACGACGACATCATCCGCGACATCCGCCAGCTCTACCGCGACGCCGGCCCCGCCGCCCCCCGCGTCCGCTACGAGCACCGCTGGTCGGCGGTTTGCCCCAGCTGCTGAGCGGCCGCCGCACCGGGCGCCACGGGCGAGTGCTCAACATGGTGGGTGCAACAGGAACCGCAACGCGGCCCTGTTGCACCCCTGAACTGCACAAAGAGCCGAACACAGGCGCACGCGAAGACGGCGTGAAGGCCACCGCTTCCCCCCTGTACCGGAAGGGTGCTCGGGCAACACCTGGACACTGAAAGAGCCTGCCCACCCCGCAACGTGACGCCCTCAGGCCCCGTGACGGGCTCAGCCCTGGGGCTGGCCGTTCTGCACAGTCTGCTCGGCGGGCTGGTCCAGCTGCTGCTGACGCCGCCGCTGCTCATTGCGCAGATCCTCGACCCGCTTGGTGAACAGCGCCAGCGCCTGGCCCTCCTGCCCTGCCCCGAAATCGCCGTACGGGCCGACGCCGAGGGCATAGCCGTTGGCCTCCTCCTCAATGGAGTCGGCCGTCTGCTGCAAGAAGTAGCTGCGCTCCCGGTACTTGTAGTAGCCGGTGAAGGTGGACGCGAGCGTGATGGAGACACTGATCACCACCAGCGTGACGCTCTGCCAAGTCAACTCTTTGCCAGTTTCTAGGCCAGCGACCAAGGTGCTGAACGCCGACCCGACCATGACGAGGGACTGCAACGAGTTGTGGACGCGACGATACTTGCGGCTGTCCTTCTGGTACTGCTCGATGAGGCCAGCGGTATCCGCACGGTAGAGGCTGCGGCGCTCGCTGAGCGAGGGGTGGGCCACTGCGGCCAGGAAGCGCAGGGCGTCCCGGTTCGTCGCCAGGCCGTCCTCGATCGCTTCCTTGCTATGCAACCGGCGAAGGCGGAATGCGGTAAAGACGGCCGCGCCCAGAGAAGCGAAGAAGACCACGCCACACGGGATGGCGACCCTTAGCACCTCGGCAAGCAGCCCCCAGTGCGTCATGGTCCAGGAAGTCGCGACGAGCGCCGTGGTGATCGCGAGGGCCACGGATATCCGGTGCCTGCGGACGAGCGCATTACGGTCGGCCAGCTCGTGCTCCCACGTCCGTACCAGTGCACGCAGCCGGTGGATCTGGAGTTGCTCGTTCCTCTCCAGCTGACGCTCAGCGGTGCTCAGCCCCTCCTCCGCCGCGGTCAGACGGCGGGGCTCGTCGTGTGGTTCACGGCTCAACGGAATGCCCTTCGCATGTCACCGGCAGGTCAGCAGCGATCACTGCTGACCCTTCCACGTGACCGGTCGCGGTGTCAGCGAGATCGATCCCATCGAGCCATCCCCTGTCGTGGGCCCACTGTGCGACGAGGCCCTGGCCATGCCCTGGTCGGCTTCTGGAATAATCGGCCCGGTCAGCAGCTCGCCCATCACATGGAGTGCCCCCATGGCCGAAGACCCCCTCGCTCAGAGCGAGCTTGCTGCGCTGACCCGCCGGTTCGAGGAAGACGCCCAGACGACCGACCGCGAGTTCGGCATCGTCAAGAGCGACCTGACCGCGCTGCGCCTTCAGGTCGGCAACCTCGATCAGAAGGTCGACCGCCTGGGTGAGAAGCTCGATGGCTTCATCGCCGAGCAGCGACGCGTCAACGCCACGCTCGTGGAGCTGATGTCCTCCCTCGCGGGCAAGGACCCCAACGCCAGCTGAGCATTCGGACTGTGCCCGGAAGATGAAGTCGTGTGGCTCCGCCGGACCGGCGGAGCCACAGCGCGTTCTGGGGGCGCGCACAGGCGCTCGCGCCCAGCGCGGGCCGGCGGTCGCGCTGGGGGCGTGCGTCGGACGTTCTCAGCCATTGCAGACAACGAATCGGGCATCCTCCCAGCACGTCGCGTGCCGTACCGCGAGGGGCTCAATGATCGACGACAGCGTCCTGATCCGGGGCGCGCACCGTCCTTGGGAGGTCACCCCATGTCCGACATCATCGTCCTCGCTGATGATCCCGACCTTGCCCACCTGATCGACCTCATCGATATCCTCCCGCATCCGAGTGTCACGGGCTTCTGGGGAGAGGGCAGCAACAGCATCAGCTCCAAGCTCGGATACCGGATCAAGGAGATCCTCCGCGGCAGAGGACAAGCGGCCGATGTGGACTACCTCGCTGTGTACGTCCTGAAGTACCTCGGACACGGCAACAAGCACATCACCGAGGAGCAGATCACGCGCCATCTGACCGGGGTTGGCGGTCTGCCTGCCGCCGGCCACGCGTGGGTGGAAGATGCCACCCGCACCGCTTGGACGCTGGTCACCCGGTACAGCCTCCCGAGCTGGCGCAGGGGCATTCAGCCCCCCGGGCAGGCATGGATCGAAGACTGACACCAACTCGTGGCTCCGCCGGTTCCGGCGGAGCCACAGTGCGTTATGGGGTGGCGGGCAGGTGCTCGCGCCTGGCGGTAACCAGGCTGTGCCAGCGGGCGCGGGTGGCGTGCTCGTCGTCGAGCCACTGAGCCTGGGAGTCAGGAGCAGTGGGGGAGTGCCGGTCGGCCATGAAGTGAGCGATGTCGGTGTAGTAGGCGTAGTCGCCGCTGCCGGTCAGCTCGCGCAGTCGACCGATGCTGGCGGTGATGCCTTCGTGGTCGTCGCGAACGGCGTAGTGGAAGCACAGAACAAGCTCCAGCGTCGCTTCCACGGAGGCCAGGCCGGCGACGCTGATCTCGGTGCGCAGGGCGTGGGCGCGGTCCTCCACCTCCGCAGTGCCGGCGTCGCGGGCGAGGGCGGCGATCTGGGTGGTGAGGGTGGTGGCGCGCAGGTCGAGGCCGGACAGCAGCTGCTCGGCGAGATCGAGTTCGTCGTCGGCGCGGGCCGGGTCGGTGAAGGCGAGGACGAAGGCCCTCTGTGCCTGAGAGGTGGCCCGCTCGCCCGCGACGCCATGTTCTTCGGCCTCGGTCCGGGCGGCCTCGTACGCGGCCGCCGCGCGGTCCATGTCGCCGTGGGGCCACCAGACGTCGCCTTCGATGCGGTGGTGGCGGCCGGCCCAGCCGAGGGTGCGGGCGGTGGCCAGGGCGGTGGGGAAGTCGCCGGCGGACCGGGCGAGGTGGGCCAGGCCGCGCTGGGCGGCAGGGGCGAGTCGGCCGCCGCCGTCGGCGACGAGTTGCATCCCGTGCTGGGAGGCGGCGGAGCGCCCGAGGTCGCGCTGAGCCTTGGCCAGGTAGTAGACGGCCATCTCGTACAGTTCGTCCGGCAGCCGGCCGGTGTCGACCACCGCGGTGAGCCGCTCGGCGGTGCGCTCGCGGTGCTCGTGCTGGCGCCGTGCGAGGGCGCTGAGCATCTCCACCAGGGCGTCGGCCGCCGTCTCCAGGTGGTTCTCGGATCGATCGTTGCGTGCCGCGGCGGTGAGCGGCTCCCAGACGGAGTCGCTGACGTAGGTCCAGGCCGCTTGTGTCAGCCAGCCGAGATCGAGCCGGAAGTCGCGGGCGAGGGTCAGGCCCTGGCGCAGGCAGCCGATCAGCACCATCCGCCCGGGTGCCGTGCTGGTGGTCCACTGCTCTCCGAGGGCGGCGAAGGCGCGTTCTGCGGCCTGCTGCCAGTCGCGCGGTGACCAGCGGTCGTCCGAGGCGTCGTCGGCGGTGCGCAGGGTGGAGCGGATCAGGGCGTGGAGGTGGAAGGGCCACAGGCCGAACGGGTTGTGATGGACGAAGGGCCGCTCCAGCAGGCGGAGGGCCGGTGCGTCATGGGTCGTGCCAGCTGCCTGGGTGGCCAGGGCGAGGTCGAAGGCGTCGAGGAGGCTGACCGAGCGCAGGACATGGCGTTCGTCGGGGGTGAGGTCGGACAGGGTGCGTGCGATCAGGGCCGGGAAGTCGTGGTCGAAGTCGGCGGGCTGAGGTGTGCGGCCGGTGCGCCGGATCTCCAGGAACCGCATCACGGACAGGTCGAGGTAGAGCGGCAGTCCGTGCGAGTGGGCGGTGATGACCTCCCGCAGTTCCTCGCCGATGAGGGGCTGTCCGGCGCTGCTGAGGCGGCGGGCGAGGTAGTCGTCGCAGTCCTCGGGGGAGAAGTCGCCGATCAGGATCTGCCGCCCGCGGCCGCCGGCCGTGGCGGTGCGGGCGTGCGGGAGCGCGTGGTCGGCCAGGCCGGGCCAGGCCGTGGGGCCAGTCCAGTCGAGCTGGCCTTGCAGGGCTTGGTCGGCCCATTGCAGCCGGCTGCGGCCGGTGACTACGAAGAAGGCGTTCGGCATCAGCCACACGACGCGCTGCAGGAGCCGCTCCAGGTCCCGGTGGGTGCGGTCGCCGGTCTCCTCAAAGGCGTCGAGCAAGATCACCGGAGTCACGGCCTTGTCCGCGGGCAGCTGGGCGAGCTCCCAGGCCAGCAGGTGCGGATAGAAGGACAGCGCGTCCAGGTCCGGCTCGGCCTCCAGGAGGTCGGCGAGCCGGGCGCAGCCGGCCAGCGCCCGGACCGACTGCCGGCGCTCGCGCAGGGCCCGCACCAGAGTGCCGGTCACCTGGCCGACCGCGGTGCCGACGGTGCCCGGCAGCAGCAGCGCCTGGGCGACGTCGCCGAGCGCGGACTGCATCTGCTGCGGCAGCGCCTTCCCGAACTGGCTCGCCAGCCCGCCGCGCCGCAGGTACTCCTCCAGAGGTTCGCCAGGGTGGTGGTGTTCCCAGTACCGGCGCAGCGCCAGGTCGAAGGCGGGCAGGGGCCGGCCGAGCTGGGCGAGCGCGAGCCGGATGGTGAGGACGACGCGCTCGAAGTCGGTGTTGGCGGAGCGGGAAAGGTCAATCCGTACCGGCAGGATCCGTCCGGTGGGCCAGCTGTGGGGCGGCCACTGGGCGGGCCGGTCCGCGCTGCTGGCGAGGGAGGCTTCGAGCTTGCGGGAGAGCGTCGTCTTCCCGATGCCGCCAACACCGTGGAAGACCAGCACGTTGCGCCGGGGCGCTTCGAGGTCTTCGACGTCGAAGGCCGCCTCACCGATGCGCTGCACGTGCTCGGCGAGCACGGCCGCGACCGCCTCCCACTGCGTCTGCCGGTTGGTGAACGCCTCGTCCGTGCCTACCTGTCGGTCGTTTGTACTGAACAGCGCCCGCAGATCCCCCGCCACGCCAACCCCCACTCGATGATCAACCGGCCCCAACCTACGCCCCGCCCCCGGGCCTTGAGACCAGCATCCCCGAAGGACGAGGGGGCCACAGCGCGCCTTCCCGCCCTTCGCCCTTGCGGCCGGTCGCGTGGCTGCCGTGCGGCCGGGTCGGTAGGACAATGGCGAGTTCCCTTGCAAGATCGAAAAGGAGGGTGGTCACTGTGCCCGACCCCAACACCCCTGACTTCTCCGCGCTGGAGGGAGGCGAAGAGCAGCAGGCGTTCGACGCCGTCCGTGCGGTGGTGAACTGGTACACCACCCAGCTTGCCGCCGAACACCGGAAGCCGGTGTCCGATGAGACGCGCATGGGCGAGTTGAAGGCGGCTCGGCAGGCCGCTCTCGACGACCAGGCGCAACTGGCGACCGCCGACCCGGAGGAGGCGGCCCGTGTGGCGACCGTCTACGCGGCCCGGCTGAAGGAGCTGACGCAGTCGTAGCCCCGGCGGGGGAGCGGCAGAGGCCAGGCTGACGGGTGCGGCGGGTCGATCCAGGCCGGCTGCACCCGTGCGGGCATCAGGGGACGGGCGAGCGCGGCGATGTCGTCCAGCTCACGGCGGTGCCGCGGCAGTGCCTTGCGAAGCGCCCGGTACAGCGCGAGGAACTGGGCGGCCTCCTGCTCGGTGTACGGCCGGTGCCGCTCTGCGGCCAGCGCCCACGCCGCTCGCCGACCGCCGCCCTGCTCCTGGCGCAGCAGGGCCTGGCCGTCCCGGCGAATCACCGTCACGGCCGCGACTGCCGGGTGGGAGACGGCGAGGTCGACGACGTCGGGGACCGCGCGGAAGCAGCAGCTGTGGCCGGCCTTGGTGGTGAACCGGGCCGGGAGGCCAAGCTGCTGAGCGCGGGCGTAGCGCAGCGCGGTCGCCAGGCGGCTGTCGGCCTCCCGGACAGCCAACACCACCAGCTCGACGGGGTAGCCGTCGCTCGCGAACGGCAGCGCACTGGCCATCCACTCCTGCGCGCTGCCCGGGGCGGCCTCGATGAGCACGTCGCCGCGCTGGGAGCGCACCATCGCCTCGGCCCGGGCGAACCAGGAGCGGTAGTCGGCTCGGACCGCCGCGCCCGCACCCCGCGGATCATCCTGGAGCAGTTGCAGGTAGTCAGGGTGGGCGGCTTTGAAGTCGTCGCCCACCAGCCGCGTCGTTCCCGGCCGCATCGCCCGCCGCACCAGGGTGGCAGCGGAGGTCTTGCTCGCGCCGGGCTGCCCGATCACGTACACCGCTCGCGGATCGGGCCGGGGCACGATGCCGCCGAGGTACGACGGCGCGATCAGCTCGTCGAAAATCCATTGATGCTCGGCGGCCGACAACCGGTGGTAGTCGACACCGGGCGCCTGGAGCCGGGGCTGCGCGATCCGGCGGACCGGCTCGGCCAGGGCAGCGGCGCGCTCAACATCCCGCTGGACGGCCAGGCGCTGGTCTTCACATACGAGCTCGCGGTGCACACGTCGGTCGGTGCGGGCCAGGTCCCGGCGGAAGACGGCCGTCTCCCGGGCGCTCCACGGCCGCCCCCTCTCACGCACCGCTGCCCGCTCGGCCGCCGGACGCCGCCGCCAGGCACCGTCGACGAGCTCGTTGTCGTAGAGCACCGTGAAGTCCCGCCGCACGACGCTGATCCGGTCAACCAGCCCTTCGGCCTCGATGACCGCCAGCGTCCGCAGCATCTGGGTCGCGCAGGTGTCGTGGTTCTCCCACGACACATAGCGCTCCTCCGTCAGGAAGCGATCCGAGATCCCGAGCTGGCTCCAAGCCTCCGCGGCCGCCACCCCCACCACCTCAACCCGGCAGCCTGCTCTTCGGTACGCGGCAGCCGACGCACGGAGCTCGTCGGCATCGGCGAGAGCGGACTCGACCACCGCATCGAACCCGCTGGCGCGCACATGCTCCTCGACGGCAGCCTGCCAGCGGCGCGTATCGGGCCGGACCTTGACTCCTGCCGTGCGGACGTCGGCGGCCAGCAGTTCGCCGTAGCGCTGGTGCGCTGCCTTGTAGAGGTCCCGGCAGATCCGTACCGCGCCGCCGCGGCGGTCCAGTGCCGCCTGCACGAGATCGGCGATCTCGGTCTTCCCGGCCCCCGGTTGGCCTCCGACGATCACCACGACCGGCTGGTCCTGCGGAACAGCACTGCTGGTGCACGCCGGAAGGATCACCTGAGTCAGAACGCCGCGGCTCTCCTGGTCGGGCAGAGCCACCGGTACGACGTCCTCGCTCACTGCATCTCCTCCGACGGACGGCCCTCAGGTAAAGCCGTTTTCGATCTTCGCGGAGACCATAGCAGTCATGCGCGATCAACGAGCGATCGAATGAGCGAAATAAAGCCTATTCGACGCGCGATCCGATAGGGTCAGGGTGGAGGTGAGCTTGTGCCCACAGAGGAAGAAGCGCTGTTCAGCGCAGTTGACGCGCTGCTCGAACAGGTCGCTCAGGACGACCTGCCGCCACCCGCCGAACGCAAGCGCCTGCGCGAGGCGGCCGGGCTGAGCCAGGCACAGATCGCCACGGCGCTGGGTGCGCGGCGGGAGGCGGTGGGGAACTGGGAGGCTGGGCGGACCGAGCCGCGGCCGCCGAAGCGCGCCGCCTACGCCCGCCTGCTGGAGGGTCTCGCCAGCCGCTTCCCCTCCACCGCCCCGGCGGTGCCGGCCGCGTTCTCCGGCACACCCACCGAACCGCCGCCAGCCCCGGCGGCCGCGCCGGAGGAACCGGCGGTGAAGAAGGCGGTGTCCACCTCGAGGCGTCCCGCCGCGCGCAAGGCCGCGCCCAAGAAGCCGGTGGCCTCTCCGGCCGCCGCGGCCGGGACCGATGAGCGGTTCGCCAACGGCCCGCTCGGCGTGCTGGACGGCGACGGTTCGCTGTACTGCGTCGGTGGCCTGGTGCTGGACTGCCCCGCCAAGACCGTCCCGGCGCTCGTGGAGTGGACGCTGGCCGAGGCTCGTCTGGGTTCGCCGCGACTGCACCGTCACGGCAAGGACGGCGATCCGCTGATCGTGCTGACCCACTCCGCCGCCGAACGCTTCGGGCTGCCGGCCATCCTGGAGGACCGGCGCGGGCTGCGCCTGCCCGACGACCACAAGGTCATCAAGCAGCTCACGAAGGCCGGGTGGCAGCTCAGCGGCCGCGGATTCAGCCCCTGGACCAGGATTTTCCGGCCCATGCAGCAGGGCAAGCGGCGCTGCGTGCAGCTGGCCGTCCTGCCCTGGGACGCACTCGACGTCCGCTCCTGGGGCGACACCGGCCACCTGCCGGCACCGGACGTCGCCGCGGTGCTCGGCACCTACGCCACCCGCGTCCTGACCCCGCGCGGCACCACCGCGGTCTGCGGCCTGGAATTGATGACCGCGCTGCGCCCGCCGACCCGCGCCGTCAAGGACGAGGCCACCGGTGCGTTCGTGCCGGGGCCGGTGCCCGGATCGCTGACGCGGCCGATCGCCCCGGCGTGGCCGGAGGCCCCCGACGAACACCCCGTCCTGGCCGGGAGGTTCCCCGCGCACCACGTCCGGACCCCGGCCGAGACGCTCAATGAGGAGTCCTGGACCTGGTTCCGGCAGCTGACCGACCAGGAGGTGGCCGAGGGCTACACCCACGCGGTGGGCATCGACGTGAACATGGCCTTTGCCGCGGCCGCCAACCGCCTCAACGTCGGCCTGGGCCCCGCGCGGGAGGTCACCGCGCCCGAATTCGATCCGAAGCTGCCCGGCTCCTGGCTGGTGGACCTCTCCGGCATCGAGACCGATCCGCGCCTGCCCAGCCCGTTCACGCCGGACGGCGAACGCCCGGACGGGCCGGCCTGGTACTCGACGACCACCGTCGGCTACGCCACCGAGCTCGGCGCCCACGTGGAGCCGATCCAGGCGTTCGTGCGCGAGGAATCGGGCTACTACCTGGATCCTTGGTACCAGCGCCTGCGCGACGCCTACGTGGCCACCATGGCCGACCTCGGCGTCACCACCGGCATGTCCGAGAACGAGTTCCTCGCCGCGATGGCCGACTACAAGTCCGTCGACCCGCAGGCCGCCGCAGTGCTGTCGGCAATCAAGGCCACCGCGAAGGGCGGCATCGGCAAGCTCCAGGAACGGCCGCGCAGCATCCGCCACAAGCGCGGAGAGCCGTGGCCGGCCCTCAAGCGCGAGGCATGGAGCCCGCACGTCCGGGCCGAGGTCATCGCCAAGACCCGCACCAACACGCACCGCAAGATGACCCGCCTGGCAGCCGTCGGCCTCTACCCCGTGGCCGTCAACCACGACTGCGCCGTCTACCTCTCCCACGGGCCCAGCCCGCTGGACTTCCTGCCGCACACCGACGACGGCAAGCCGCTGCCCGGCGGATTCCGGCTCGGCGTCAGCCCCGGGATGGTCAAGCACGAAGGCACCCAGAGCTTCCTGTGGCTCGCCGAGATGATCGAAAACCAGCACGCCAACCCCGCCCGCGAGATCAAGGGCCCCAGCATCCTCAACGAGGGGGAGTAGGCACTGATGGGCATCCTCGGAGACAGCCTCGACAAGGCCGCGGCCGCCACCGCCACCCGCCCGATCCCCAAGAGCGCCGGCGCGCAGATGCGGTACCTGGTCAAGCAGGAAAAGGGCTCCACCAAGGCAGTCGCCCAGCTCCTGGGCGTCTCACAGCGCACGGTCGAGCGGTACGTCAAAGCCCAGATCCGCCGCCCCCGTAAGGAACTCGCCGCCCGCATAGAGCGCGAGGTCCGCAAGAGGTGGCAGCCGAAGGTGCGCCAGAAGGCCCAGCAGCGCGCCGCCTCCACCGGCGGGATCGTCATCGAGACCCGGGCGCGATTCGGCTTCACCGCCGCTCCCGGCACGACCGATGACGGCCGGATCCGGCTAATCACCCAGCACCTGCCCCCGGCCTACGCCGCCCGACTCTTCGACGCCCAGGCCGCCGGGGCCACCGAGCAACAGTTGCAGAACATCGCCGCCGAGGGCCTCCAGGAGATGTACTTCAAGGACCGCGGACGCCGCGCCGACGGTCTGCTGGTGGAGTTCACCGACATCGACTACGTCGAACTCGACTTCTGACAGACCAGCATGTGCAGAGGGCCTGGAACCGGGGTTCCCGGCCCTCTGCACATTTCTGGACGACTGTGACCACATTTCAGTTGGCCGATCGGGTGCTCAGCAGCAATCTGATCCCGGCCATGAGGGCCCCCTGAGGGGACTCGCCGCTGCTGCTTTCTCCGTCTCCTCTCCCTGCGCCCGGTTGCGCCGCCGCCTTCGCCCGACCGCGGTGAGAGCGGTCATGGCCAGAGCCACGAGCAGCTCGGACGGTAACTGCGTGAGCAGGCCGCGGCCGACCTCGACAGCGATCTCTTGCAGGGACATAGGGGCCTCCGTGTTCGTCAGCAAGTGATGCCACGGTTGTAGTCCGGTGTTGCTCGCAGATGGCGAGAAGTGATCGAGGTCAGGCGAAGCTGCGGCCCCATGTGGAGAAATCCCTGATGGGAGGCCAGCGCAACTTCTACGATCTGCGGGAATTGCGGAACACGAAGGGGAGTTATGGCCGGCCCGGACAGAGCACACACCCAGGAAGAGTTCACCCAGGCGCTGCGGCAGCTGGTCTCCGAAACCGGCAGAAGCACTGAAGACATCGCCAAGCAAGGTGGCCTCTCGGGAAACACGGTGCGCGGCGTGACGGCAGGGAAGAACTGGCCGCAGCAGCGCACCCTGGAACAGCTTGTTCGCGCCTGCGGACAGGAACCCAGGCTCTGGGTAGAGGCATGGGCACCCCTCAACGACGCCCGCCCTCAGCCGGGGCGGTTGAACAAAAATGACTTACAGGAGCAGATTGACGCGCTTGAGTCCGAAGTGACCACGCTTCGCGGACAGGTGCGGTCCCTCCGCGCCTCCTTGGAACAGGGGGAGTGCGGGGACCAGCGGCGCGCACAACGCAAGGCGGACGCCTACTACGTCTTCCTGACTCAGATGCCAAACCCAGAGTTCCGGCGGGCCAAATGTGAGGAGGGAGGCCGCGCCTCGCCCGTGCGCTCATACGTAGAGCCCGCCTACGCAGCCACCGAGGTTGAGTCCTTCCTCAAGGAGGTCAACAAGCTTGCCACCATTGAGGACCTTCCCAACCTGGCACTGAAGCTGGCCACCAGCCCGTTGCCCGACGAAATCACCTCCTTTTCGCCGTACCTGTCGGAGTCCCGGCCCTCCGACTACGCCAAGAGCGATGTGGACGAATACTTCTCGAAGCTCCAGGCTTGTGTGCATCAGTACCTGCGCGACTGCACCGACAAGCGACCTCACGTTCCGTCTAACAGAACATGGGTGAATCGAGGAGGAGTAGGACTCGGCCAACACATCTAACCAACCGAACGCGCCGCCGCCGAGGAAGTGCTCCGTCTGTCTACCGCACTGCCCACCGCGATCCCACAAGAAGCGGCCAGCTGCTTATCGCCGGGGGCTGCGAGGACCGGGTCGGGGAGGACAGGTACCGCCAGCCCTTCTCGGCGCGGTCAGTGTCCCAGGGCCCGCAGTGCCGCGCGCAGCAGCGTGGGCAAGTCCGCCGGGTCCGCCAACAGAAGCGCGAGGGTGGCCAGGACAAGCACCACGACCGGCCGCGCGCTGCCGGTGAGGACGGCGGGGACGTCGGCGGGGCGGGCCCGGCGCAGCGCGTACAGGCCGAAGGAGGCGAGCACGGCCAGCGCGCACAGAGCGATCAGGGGATACATGGGGGTGGTCCTTCCTTCGACACTGGCCGGAGCCCCGGCCTCACCCCTTCGCCCGTCTCGACCGGCCCCACACAGTACGAACCCGCGTAACTCCCGCGTGATCCCCACCACACCTTGACGCCACGGCAGTTGAGACCCGCATCCGCGCAGTCCGGCCGCGATCTATCCACAGGTCAGATCGGGTTCGATGCGGCGATGGACATCACCAACACCTCCCAGCAGCAGCCCGTCGGCGGCAGGCGCGGCCGGTTCCGTGAAGCGCTGGAGCGCGCCGAGCAGGAACTGTTCACCCGGCCGGTGCCGAAATCCGCGCAGGCGCGGATGAAATTCCTCTTCACGCGCGCCAAGGGCTCGACAAAGGCTGTGGCGGAGCGCCTGGGCGTCTCGCAGCGCACTGTCCAGCGCTACCGCCAGGGCGCCTCCTCCAAGCCCCACAAGCGTCTCCAGGCCGCCCTGGAGACCGAGACCGTCCAGGAGTGGCAACCGCAGGTTCGTGCGCAGGCCAGAGCACATGCGGCCACCACGGGCGGCCTGCGGATCGAGACCCGCGCCGTGTTCGGATTCAGCGGAGCCCGCGGCAGCTCCGATGACGGCCGCACACGCCAGATCACCGTCCGCGCCTCGCCCTCAGCGACCGCCCGCATCCTCACCGCCCAGGCCGCCGGAGCGACGGATGACCAGCTGCACCCTCTGGTTGCGCAGGCCCTTGCGGAGTCCTATTTCCAGGGCGGCGCCGACGTCAAATTCGAGGATGTCGACTACATAGATTTCTCGTTCAACGCATCCTGACCCGGCACCAGGTGTAAAAAGGGTCGGGCCCCGCTCTGGAATCCCAGAGGGCGGCCCGCTCCAATTCCGACACGAAATACGAGGCCCGATGACCACCATCCCGCCCCGTCGGCGCCCCCGATTCGCCCCGTCCCCACCGGCAGCCAGCCGGCCGTCGGTCGACCCGGCCCAGATCGGCCGACGCTCGGTACGCCGCCGCGCCACCGGTATGACGCACGCCGAGGCCGAGGCCGCGCTGAAGTACGCGCAGTTCGACCGCCGCCAGGCCCTGCGGCATGAGGACTCGGCCAACGACGGCGGCCGCGGTGAGGCTGAACTCGCGGAGTGGGAGCGCATCATCGCCCTGCTCGCGGGCACCGGCGAGGTCTACGACCCGCAGGCCGACGCCGTCGTCCAGGACGAGCAGCGCGCGCAAGCCGAGCGCAAGGAGGCATGGGAGAAGGCCGAAGCCGCACGGCGCATGGAGGCAGAGCGCGTGGCCGCGCGCAGCGACGAGCTGATGCGTCTGGCCGGATCCGGCGGGCTGGACTCCACTGTGCCGACGCAGACCGGGGACGAAGCCGTACGCGACCACCTGGAAGGGGTCGACTACCGCGTGCCACGCGTGAACAGCTGGCTCGCCCAGGCCCTCGCCGACCACACCGGCCACTACGCCGACCCCGCCGCCCGCACAGCCGCCGTCGGATCGCTGCCGGTACCGGTCAGGGCCCGCGCCGCCCTGTTGGCCGCACTCTCCCGCACCGGCATCCCGGCCGTCGACAAGCAGCTGGAGTTCGTCGGCCGCCTCGCCGTGGCTGACCCGGCCGCCACAACCGCGCTCGCCGCGTGGCTCGACACCACCCTCGCCGCCGCGGCCGCGGGAAAGGACGACAAGGCGTGAACGCGGCCGACGACGCGGTGGCCACCTGGAGCGACCACAGCAACATCGGGCACCACTACGAGGACCTACTCGCCGATGGCCGAGTCATCTCCTGGACCGAGCCGCCGTTCGGCGAGACGCTCCACCCGGTCCTGTGAGGCGGCCTGTGAGCCTGGGGGCACTCTCCAGGTCCGATCTGGTCACCGAAAGTAATGGGCGGGTGTCACGCCCCCTGTCACGCCCCCTGCCACGCCGCCGCCCAAATGCCCGATATGGCGATGCATGTCCGGTGCCCACCCGGCCCTGGCCCCCACCCCGGGGGCGGATTCCGCGTGACACCCCGACGCCAGCACTACCGCGCCCATCACGCTCCGTCCGCGCCGCCCGGTCAGCGGATGCCGCGCACGCGGCGCCAGGTTCGTCCGTACCGTCCCGCAGCTACCCGCCCGCGCCCGCCTGGCTGTGGGCGGGGGAGACCAGGCCGAACTGTGTAATCGAAGCCGCGTTTCCCCTGGTGGATGAGCTCCACTGTGTACCTGTGTACCGCCGGCCCTTCCGGACCGTTCCCCGGTCCTCGGTCCTCGGGCCGGACGATAGGTCGCCAGTGCAGCAGGACCCAGGACCCAGCAAGCTGGGTCCTGGGTCCCCCTTTTCCCTGGCAGAGAGCCCCTGGACCCAGCTGGGTCCAGGGGCCAGGCCCCGGTTCGTCCGTACCGGGGTCCAGCGGTCCGCTCTGCTGCTCGGTGCAGGGCCGGTGGGTGGGGTGGTGGGTGGTGCTGCTTGGTGGCTGGGTGCGGGTGGTTGTGGGCTCCGGAGAGCGATGACACTCCAAGGCCGACCCAAGGTGGCGCGGGTGCTGCTCGGGTAGCAGCGTGCTGCAAAAGCAGCGGCGCCGTGCAGCAAACGGTGTTCGTCTGCTGCACGGCGCCGCCGTACGGGTCTCAGCTGCTGCCAGTGGCCCACCGCTCCATCGCGTTTCCCGCCTACCGGAACCGTGCGTCCAGGTCTGACACTCGACGCCGCGCACGAAAGCGGCGCCGCGCCCCTGTTGGAGGGGGGCGGCGCCGCTTCGCGGAGAAACGCCGGCCTACCCGGCGGCCCGGATCGCCCGGAGGGGCGCCTGGGGCTGACGCTTCGGCGGGGCCGTCTCGTACAGGGGGGCGGTGATCTCGGGCAGCTCACCGGCGGCGATGCGCTCAGCAGCGTCCTGGATGGCCTCCTCCAACTCCTCCTGAGAGGCGTAGGAGGCGACGTACGGGTGCAGGTAGTACGTGCGGTACTTCCGGTCCTCGGGCCGCAGCACCAGTTTCCGGCTCTCCAGCAGCGCCATCGCGGTGTTCGCGGAGTTCCGGGACAGGCCCACCCGGGCCCCCAGCTCCGCCTGGGAGGCGTTCACCTCACCACCAGGCTCCTGGCGCTCCACAAGGGCGCTCAGGAGGTCCTGAGCGGCCTTGGTGAGGTCCAGCCGGTACAGCATTCCGAAACCGGCGCTCGCCTGGATCAGCATGCCTGCCCCTCCTTCTCGACACCCTCATCGTCCCCGTCCTCGGCCCCGAGCTCCAGCTGCACGCTCCGCGGCGGCCGCGGGGCGCGCACCTCCGGGAAGGCCCCCTCCGCCGCGCCATTGCGCAGCGCCTCCAGGATCTCCTGCTGCACATCGCCGTTGCCCTCGAAGCCGAGCAGCGGGTTCACGAAGATCAGGCCGGTGTCGACGCGCTGCAGCATGTGCCACTCCTCCAGCCGCCCCAGTGCCCGGGTCACGTTCGACCGCTCCACGCCCAGCTTCTCCGCGATCTTCTTGTGCGTTGCCCGGAGCCACCCTTCGCGCTGTCGGCCGATGCACCACAGCAGCACCGCGGACTGAATCGGTGACATTCCGTGCTGGGCGATCAGCACCGCCAGGACGTCGGCGAGGAAGTCGTTGGAGACCACGCTGTAGCCGGACCGCCCGTACATCTCGTGGGGCGCGCGGTACGTGTACCGGACGTTGACGTCCATCTGCTGCACCGGCCGCTTGCGGGTCGGCGGCTTGATGTCCTGCCCCAGCCGAGAGGACAGGGTCTCGCGAAAGGCGCTGTCACCGCCGGGCTGAACAGCGGCGATCCGGCCCTTACTGCGGCCGGAGGCAGGGCGCTTGGGCTGGGGGGCCATCGACGGTCGTCCTGTTCCTCGATCTTGGGCGGTCGCGACGGACCCTAACAGTTGTCCAACCTCAGTTGGCAGATTTGTACACGCTGGCGTGGCGCTTTGGTGTCGGCGCCGACACAAGCGATTCCGGCCCTACCCCTTCGAAAGCTGCTCTCACCAGCAACGATCCACACTTGTACAAGCTAGCTTGGCCAATATGGGTGTCGGTGTGGCACCACGGACACATTTCCGCAGGTCAATGTGTCAGCGCCGACACATATCCCTCCGCGTAACCGCAGGTCAGGGGCGGTTTCTTGCAACGGCCCTCTTTTCCTTAAGACGCACGCGCGCGCGAGGCATCGGCTGGCTCCTCACGCGCGCGAAGGAGCCAGCACCTGCTCCCGGGGCTGAGGACCTGCGACCGACGGCACGTCCCCTCGGCGCCGACACGGTGCGCACGCTGACGCTGCATCACCCCGGAGGTCGACACTCGCTCGTCCGCGCCTGCGCTCCCCGCGAAGGCCCCGGCCTTTGCTCCGACGCCCGAAGCGACCCCCTGGGTGTTCCCGCGCCCCTCTGCCCCTCCTCGGTCCTTCACTCGCCGCTCACCGCTTCCCTCTCTGAATTCCTACACCACCGTTCCAATTTCTGTCTCACCGCGCAATCCGCTACCGTATTCGCGCCCTTATATTCGCGCCCTTATATTCGCGGAACATGAGAACTTGCCCCTCCTTTGCTTTCTATTTCCTCTGCCTCCATTAGGCATACGGCAATCATCGCTTATGGCCTCAACGTTGGGTGCTATCCATTCCAGAATCAATCTTGCTCATAGTTTGAAGCACACCCACCCCGGCCCGCGAACGCACCCCCTCTCTTGTTCGGGCGGCCAACCCCTGTTCGTGCTGGTCCCGACTGCCTGTCACCACCCCTCTCCTGTAGCTGGCTTGGCCCGTAGGGCCGTCTCGCCCCT
>NZ_JAMJFM010000050.1:0-67724 GCF_023544705.1 Streptomyces sp. MCA2 | reverse complement strand
ACCCACAGCCCCGCGCAGCGGCCCCGCCCGCCGCAGGCGCAACGGCGAGACACCACCACGGCGAGACAGCCGACAACGTGGGCCGCAAGCTAAGCGCAGCGGAGCGGCGGGAAAGCCAAAAACGTGGGAAGCAAGGCAAAGCGCAGCGGAACGTCAATCCTTCGCCAGCCAGCGGCGCGCCCGTAGGCCCACTCGTTCGTCAGTGGCCACGGAGGCCGCGCCGGTGGTGACCGTCTCGTAGACGGCGAGGATGTCGGCGCCGACGGTGGACCAGTCGAAGCGACGCACATGGCGGGCGCCGCGTTCCCGCAGCTCGGCGAGGCGCGCCGGGTCACCGAGGAGGCGTACCGCCGCAGCGGCAAGCGCATCGGCGTCCTCGTTGGTGAACAGTTCGCCGGCCTCGCCCTGGTCCAGGACCTGGGCGAAGGCGTCGAGGTCGCTGGCCAGTACGGGCGCCCCGGCCGACATCGCCTCGACGAGGATGATGCCGAACGACTCGCCGCCCGTGTTGGGCGCGACATAGACATCGACGCTGCGCAGCAGCCGGGCCTTGTCCTCGTCGCTGACCATGCCGAGGAATTCGACCCGGGAGCGCATCTCGGCGGGCAGCGCCGCGACCGCCTCCTCCTCGTCACCGCGTCCGGCGACGAGCAGCCGGGCGTCCGGTACCTCGGCGAGGATCGCGGGCAGCGCCTTCACCAGGACCGGCAGGCCCTTGCGCGGTTCGTCGATCCGGCCGATGAAGCCGATCGTTCTGCCCTGCCACTCGGCCTTGGGCTCGGCGGAGCCGAAGAAGTCGACGTCCACGCCGTTGGGGATCACCACCGCGTCGCCGCCGAGGTGTTCGACGAGCGTGCGGCGGGCGTATTCGCTCACCGCGATGCGTGCGCTGATCTTCTCCAGGGCGGGCTGGAGGATCGGGTACGCGGCGATCATCGCCCGCGAGCGCGGGTTGGAGGTGTGGAAGGTCGCCACGATCGGGCCTTGGGCGGCCCAGCAGGCGAGCAGGCCGAGCGAGGGCGAGGCCGGTTCGTGGATGTGGATGACGTCGAAGGCGCCGTGCTGGAGCCAGCGGCGTACCCGGGCCGCGGAGAGGAAGCCGAAGTTGAGGCGGGCGACCGAGCCGTTGTACGGGACGGGGACGGCGCGGCCGGCGGAGACGACGTACGGCGGGAGCGGGGTCTCGTCGTCGGCGGGGGCGAGCACCGACACCTCGTGGCCGAGGCGGATCAGGTGGTCGGCCAGGTCCCGGATGTGGAACTGCACGCCGCCGGGGACGTCCCAGGCGTACGGGCAGACGATGCCGATCTTCACGCGGTCTCCGTTCCGGGTGCCTCGGGGCCGCCCGGTGCGCCGGACTCCTCGCGCGGCTCCAGATCGGCGAGCCAGAGCCGCTGAAGCATGTGCCAGTCCTCGGGGTGGTCGGCGATGCCGGAGGCGAAGGCGTCGGCGAGCGCCTGGGTCATCTGGGCGGCCTTCTCGGCGCGGGTGCCGGTCTCCGGCACCTCGATCTCCGGGTGGACCCGGCCGCGCATCACGGGGGTGTCGTCGTACCAGAGGGTGACGGGCAGCAGCATCGCCCCGGTCTGGAGGGCGAGCACCGCGGGTCCGGCCGGCATCTTCGTCGCCTCGCCGAAGAACTTGACCTCGATCCCGGAGGCGGACAGATCACGGTCGGCGACCAGGCAGACCAGGCCACCGGCCCGCAGCCGGTGGGCGAGCGTGCCGAAGGCCGAGCCGCCGGTGTGCGGCAGCACCTCCATGCCCAGGCCCTCGCGGTAGGCGACGAAGCGGTCGTAGAGCGATTCCGGCTTGAGGCGCTGAGCGACGGTCGTGAAGGGGACACCGAGTTTGGTGGTGACCCAGGCACCGGCGAGGTCGTAGTTGCCCATGTGCGGCAGGGCGAGGACGAGGCCGCGGTCGCTCTTGAGCCCGTCCTCGAGGTGGTGCACGTCCTCCGGCACGAAGCCGGTCCTTATCCGGTCCTTGCTCCAGACCGGCAGCCGGAAGGACTCCATCCAGTAGCGCATGTACGAGCGCATCCCGGCCCGGGAGAGCTCGGCGAGCCGCTGCGGTGCGGCGTCCGGGACGACCCGGGCGAGGTTCGCCTCCAGGCGCAGGACGCCCTTGCCGCGGCGCTTCCAGGCCATGTCGGCGATCCGGCGGCCGAGCCGTACGGCCACGCCCTCGGGCAGTTTCTTGACGGTGCTCCAGCCCAGCGCGTAGAGCGCGTCCGCCAGTTTGTCGGTGTCGAACCGCGGACGGCGGGTCTCGCGTGGACTCATGCGCTGTTTCCCCCTTGTGCCATGGCGTCGGCCTCGGCCGACTCCCGTCGTACGGTCACCACTCGCTGGCCGAGGGTGACGGCGCTGCCGACGCCGACGACCCACAGGGCGATCGGCAGCAGAATCTCGACGCCGGGCACCCCGAAGGCGTGCAGACCCGACAAGCCGCAGGCGACCAGCGTGATGACCAGCCGCTCGGCGCGCTCCACCAGACCGTTGACGTCCACCGGCAGCCCGATGGCCTCGCCGCGCGCCTTGGTGTACGAGACCACCTGGCCGCTGGCGAGGCAGAAGATCGCCATCGCGCAGAGCATCAGGCTGTCGCCGCGCCCCGCGTACCAGAGGGCGAGCCCGCCGAAGATCGCCGAGTCGGCGACCCGGTCGAGGGTGGAGTCGAGAAAGGCCCCCCAGCGGCTGGAGCGGCCCAGCTGCCGCGCCATGTTGCCGTCGACCAGATCGGAGAAGACGAACAGGGTGATGACGACCGTGCCCCAGAAGAATTCGCCCAGCGGGTAGAAGACCAGGGCACCGGCGACCACGCCTCCGGTTCCGACGAGGGTGACCGCGTCCGGGCTGACGCCGATACGGATGAGCAGGGCGGCGAACGGCGTGAGAACACGCGTGAAGAAAGCACGCGCGTACTTGTTCAGCATGGCCTTCCCGGAGGTCGATACGGGCCGCGCGGTCGATGGGCCACCGGCGGGCCCATCGTAGCCAGGAGGTCTGGGGCCTCCACGAACGCATCGCGGCGCAGAGCGCATCCCACGGCTCGGGGCCGCCGCCGCGCGCCGTCGGGCGCGCCCGCGGGCCCCGCGCGCGGTGCGCATGACCCTTGGGAGCACCGGCTCCCGTGTGCCACGTATGGACGCGGCATGACCTCGGTGGAAAGCTCGAATCACCGCAAAGTGTCGACCTGGAGGCGAGACACATGAGCGAGAAATCGAGTACACACCCGGGAGCCGCCGGCAGGGCATCAACGGCCGGCCAGCCCACGGCCCTGCGGAATGTGGTGCTGGTCGGCCACTCCGGATCGGGAAAAACCACCCTGGTCGAAGCCCTCGCGCTGGCATCCGGCGCGGTCAACCGGGCGGGCCGGGTCGAGGACGGCGGCTGTCTGTCCGATTACGACGAGATCGAACACCGCCAGCAACGCTCCGTACAGCTCTCCCTGGTCCCGGTCGACTGGGGCGGAGTCAAGATCAATATCTTGGACACCCCCGGATACGCCGATTTCGTCGGGGAACTCAGGGCCGGTCTGCGCGCTGCGGACGCGGCCCTTTTCGTTGTCTCGGCGGCCGACGGCGTGGCCGGCGCGACCCGGATGGTCTGGGACGAGTGCGCGGCCGTCGGCATGCCGCGCGCGCTGGTCATCACCCACCTCGAGGCGTCCCGCTCCGACTTCGACGAGATGACCGAGCGCTGCCGGGCGTCGTTCGGCGGCGAGGACCCGGACGCCGTCGTCCCCCTCTACCTCCCGCTGTACGGAACGCCGGGCGCCGACGGCCACGCCCCCGTCCACGGCCTGATCGGCCTGCTCACCCAACGGGTCTTCGACTACTCCTCCGGCGAGCGCACCGAACGCGCCCCCACCCAGGACGAGCTGCCGCAGATCGAGACGGCCCGCAACCGCCTCATCGAGGCGATCATCGCCGAGAGCGAGGACGAGTCCTTGATGGACCGCTACCTCGGCGGCGAGGAGATCGACATCAAGACCCTCATCGGGGACCTGGAGACGGCGGTCGCCCGCGGCACGTTCCACCCCGTGCTGGCCGCGGCCCCGGCCGCCGAGGGCTCCAAACAGGGGCTGGGCACCGTCGAGCTGCTGGAGCTGATCAGCGGCGGCTTCCCGACCCCCGCGGAGCGCGAGGCACCCGCGGTGACCAGCCCGGACGGCGACCCGCGCCCGGCACTGAGCTGTGACCCCGACGGTCCGCTCGCGGCCGAGGTGGTCAAGACCTCCTCCGACCCGTACGTCGGCCGGATCTCCCTGGTCCGCGTCTTCTCCGGCACCCTGCGCCCGGACGAGACGGTGCATGTCTCCGGCCACGGGCTGGAGGACCGGGGCCACGAGGACCATGACGTCGACGAGCGGGTCGGCGCGCTGTCCACCCCGTTCGGCAAACAGCAGCGCTCGCTGTCCAAGGCGATCGCCGGCGATCTGGCCTGTGTGGCGAAGCTGACCCGCGCCGAGACCGGGGACACCCTGTCCGGCAAGGGCAGCCCGCTGCTGATGGAGCCCTGGACGATGCCGGACCCGCTGCTGCCGGTCGCCATCCAGGCGCACAGCAAGGCCGACGAGGACAAGCTGTCGCAGGGCCTGGCCCGCCTCGTCGCGGAGGACCCGACGATGCGTCTGGAGCACAATCAGGACACCCATCAGGTGGTCCTGTGGTGCCTCGGCGAGGCGCATGTCGATGTCGCGCTGGAGCGGCTGCGGGCCCGCTACGGCGTCCAGGTGGACGCGGTCGCACACAAGGTGTCGCTCCGGGAGACCTTCGGTGCGCCCGCCGCGGGCCGCGGGCGTCATGTGAAACAGTCCGGCGGCCACGGCCAGTTCGCGATCTGCGAGATCGAGGTCGAACCGCTGCCGGGCGGCTCCGGCATCGAGTTCGTGGACAAGGTCGTGGGCGGCGCGGTGCCCCGGCAGTTCATCCCGTCCGTGGAGAAGGGCGTACGCGCCCAGGCCGCGCGCGGGGTCGCCGCCGGACATCCGCTCGTCGACATCCGCGTCACGCTGCTCGACGGCAAGGCGCACTCGGTCGACTCCTCGGACGCCGCCTTCCAGATGGCGGGCGCACTGGCACTGCGCGAAGCCGCCGGCGAGGTCCGGATCGAGCTCCTCGAACCGGTGTCCGAGGTGAGCGTGATGGTTCCGGACGATTTCGTCGGCCAGGTGATGAGCGATCTCTCGGGACGCCGTGGCCGGGTCGTGGGCACCGAACAGTCGGGCTCGGGCCGCACGGTGGTGCGCGCCGAGGTGCCCGAGATCGAGATCGACCGGTACGCCATCGATCTGCGCTCCCTCTCGCACGGCGCCGGGCGGTTCTCCCGCGCCCACCTGCGGCATGAGCCGATGCCGCAGCAGCTCGCCGACAAGTGGCGGGAACAGGCCGAGAACGGCGCATAGTTAACGACGGATCAGCCGTTGGCGCAGCCGCTGTCCCGCTCAACTCCCTTGGGCCGGACGGCGGCTGTACGCTGAGAGCCTGCCGCCGGCCCGGGGGCCCGGCGCCAGGACACGAGGTCACAGGCTCGAACACAGCTCTCAGCAGGTGTGCCGTCAGCAGAAGCAGGGAAGAGCCGCATCATCGGATGCGTCGGGTGTGGGGGCGGTAGTGGCAGACGGCTTTGACTTCAGTCCCGGGGCGCAGGTCCCGCTTTCGGGGAGCGCCGGGCAGACGGCGGCGACCCAGGCGCTGGCCTCGGCCGCCTACCGGGACAGCCCGCTCGCCGACATCTCCAAGGCGGACTCCGACTCCGGCAAGTCCGCCATCAAGAAGCCCAAACTGTCGCTGTTCGCGCCCAATCTCGGCGAGGCCTTCTCGCGCGCCGTGCAGGTGCGGATGCTCGGCGGGGGCCGCGCCGCGCTCATCCAGTCCTTCGGGACCGAGCCGCAGACCATCGTCGAGCACTGTCTGTCCGCGACCCGCGTCCGCAAGCAGCGGGATGCCAAGCTGACGCTGCTGATGGTGCTGTTCGGGGTGCTGTTCCTGCCCGGTGTGCTGGTGTGGCTGGGCGTCTTCCAGCTGCGCAAGATGCTCTCCAAGGACGGTGCGGGCAGCGGTCTTTCGCTGATCGGCGGGGTGCTGCTGACGCTGCTGGCGGGCGTCGGCCTGTTCTTCATGATCAAGCTGCCGCTCAACGGCTTCTGGCCGATGTACGCCCGTGCCGCGGTCGTCGTCCCGGTGGTCGGCTGGTGGCTGGCCAAACAGATCTGCGAGAAGACCGCGGTGGCCATGCGGGAGTCCTGGAAGGGGCTGCTCGAGGGCGGCGGCGTGGCCGCGAAGATCCCCGAGGCGGTGCCCCAGGACCCGAACCAGATCGCCGCCGAGACCCTCCGGCAGAATCTCGCCAAAATCTCCGCCGAGCAGAGCAGCAACGTCGTCTTCTACGCCGGCCCCAAGGGCATACTCGGCATGGGTACGCGCTGGGGCAGCTGGCAGCTCGCCGAGGAGCTCACGCCGGCGCAGGCAGGCAGCGAGATCCACCCGTTCCGCAGCTGGGACGTCATCCGGGCGATCCACGACAAGCTGCGGCTGCTGGAGCGCAGCCCGCTGCACACCGGCGGATTCCCCACTCCGTCCGTCCGCCACTGGATCGTCTCGCCGGTCGGCGAGAAGGCCGCCGCCGTCACCCGCCCCGAGGGCACCCATGTGGAGACGTTCCAGATCCGTGGCCACGAGATAGAGCGGATCTGCAACGAGCAGCAGTTCGGCAGCGGCAACCGCCACTACCTCGGCGTCCAGTTCGTCCTGTGGGACGGCCAGTTGGTGATCACCCTGATGATCACCGTCACGGTGCTGCACGAGACCCTGCGCATCGAGGTGACCGGCCATGCCCTCGGCCCGGTCAACGGCCTGTTCACGACCAAGCCGGAGCCCAAGACCAAGGAAGTCTCCAAGGTCGTCAAGTTCTGGGAGACCAAGACCCAGCACCTCCCGCTCATCGAGCCGCAAGAGGTGGTCCGGCTCGCCGCGCGCGCCCCGCTGACCTGGTTCCCGCCGGTCCTGGACTTCCTCGGCGGCAAGCTGACCCTCCCCGAGCCGTTCGGCCTGCGGCACGTCTGGGCCGACAAGCCCTGGCGCCACCGCTTCATGGCCGATGACGCGCTGCGCGCCGCGACCCCGGTGCTGCGCACGGTCCACGCCGCCGCGATGAGCGTCCTAAAGGAGAACGGCGTGGACACCGAGCGCTTCACCAACCGCTCCCTGGTGCTCAGCGGCATGATCCAGGGCGTGGAGCCGCAGAAGGCCGACGAGTACAACGCCTAGGAGTCGCCTGGGGCGTGCGGGCTAGCGGAAGATGCCCGTGTGTCCCAGGGAGTACCGCCCCGGCTGCGGGTAGACCGCCAGCCCGTGCGGGCCCTGGCCGACGGGGATCTTGGCCAGGGTTTTGCCGGTACGGGTGTCCAGCGCATAGACCTCGGAGTTGTAGCGGCCGGACAGCCACAGGACCTTGCCGTCGGTGGACAGGCCGCCCATGTCGGGGCTGCCGCCGCCGCGGATGCGCCACTTGCCCACGAGCGAGCCGGTCGTGAAGTCGAGCCGGGAGATGGTGCCCTCGCCGCGGTTGGAGACGTACATATAGCGCGAGTCGCGGCTGACGTAGAGGCCGTGGGCCCCCTTGCCGGTCGGCATGAGCTTGGGCCGGGAGAAGGTGTCGCCGTTGAGGACCCAGATGCCGTCGGCCATCATGTCCGCGACGTACCAGGTCCTGCCGTCCGGGGAGATCTTCACGTCCTGCGGCATCGCCCCCTCGAACGGCAGCTTCTCCTGACCGATGACCTTCATCTTCTCGGTGTCGACCTTGAGCAGCTCACCGGAGAACTCGCAGGAGACGATGAAGTACCGCCCGTCCGGCGAGAAGTCGGCGTGGTTGACGCCCGCGCAGCCGACCGGCAGCGTCTTGCGGACCTCCATGGTGTGCGGGTCGCGGAAAACCAGCTGACGGTCCATCGAGGCCATCACGATGGCGTACTTCCCGTTGGGCGTGAAGTAGAGGTTGTACGGGTCGTGGACCTTGACGGGCTTGCCGGCCTTGCCGGTCGCGGGGTCGATGGGCGTGAGGTCGTGCCCCCGGTTGTTGTTGACCCAGAGCGTCTTCAGGTCCCAGGACGGCACGACGTGCTGCGGCTGCACCCCCACCGGAATGGTCTCGATGACCTTGTAGGTCTTCGGGTCGATGACCGTCACCGTGTCGGAGCCGGTGTTGGGGACATAGATCCGCGAGGGGAAGTCCTTGACCTGCGGCGCCAGCCTGCCCGGCCGGTCCGCCGCGTAGAGGTCGTGCTCGTCCAGCAGCGGCGGCATCCCCGGCAGGCCCGACTTGGCGGCCCCGGCCGGCGCGCGTTCGACCGGCCGCGGGCCGTGCGCGGCCGGTTCGCTCTCGTCGCTGCCGCAGCCCGCCGCCACCAGCGCGCAGGCCACGGCGAGCAGCGCGGCCCGGTGGCGCGCGCGCAGACTTGGACGGTCGTGGGTACGGTTCCGGTCAGCCATCAGGTCACTAGCTCCGTTGTCGTCACCGCGCGCAGACCGCGTCGGCGGAGGCCGTCGAGGATCGGGGGCAGCGCGGCCACCGTGCCGGCGTGCCCGAGGTGGAGGCTCACGACCGAGCCCGGCCCGACCGCGTCCAGGACCGTGCGCTGGACGGCCGGGGCGCCGGGGTCGTTCGCGTCGAGGGAGTCCACGTCGTAAGACAGGACATGCGGATAGCCGGCCTTGCGGGCCAGCCCGGCCACCAGGTCCGTGGCCCGCCGGGCCTGCGAGGGACGGAACCAGCTGCCGATGGTGCCGGTGAGGGCGCGCAGCCGGTCGGCGCACCGGCTGATCTCGGCGTATGCCTCGGCGGCCGGCAGGGCGCAGATATTGCGGTGGTGCATGGTGTGGTTGCCCAGCTCATGGCCGCCGTCGAGGATCCGGCGGGCCATCGCGGGCTGCTCGTCGAGCCAGTCGCCGATGGCGAGCACGGTGACCTTGGCTCCGGCCCGCTCGGCCTCGCCGAGCAGGGCGGTCGCCATCTTGGGGTCGCCCCTGCCGTGGAAGGTCAGCGCGACCGCCCGGCCGTTCCGCGGCCCGTGCGCGATCTGTACGGGCAGGCCGGGCACCCTGGTCGGCGGACGGGCCACGCGGGCCCGGGCGGGCGGGGCATGCCCCGCCGGGGAGGGGCTCGGCCCGCCGGCGGACCGTACGGCGCCGGCGTCCACGTCCCGGTGCGGGTCGCAGCCCGACGCCAGCGCCCCGGCGGCCGCGGCCGAGGCGGCCGCACGCAGCACGGAGCGGCGATCTAGGGAAGTCACCACCCCATTAGAGAGGCAACTAATCCCAATTAGGGTGATCTGTCTGATTCACCCTGGTGCGTGTCGCCTCGGAAGCCGGTCCCGGGCGAGGGCGGCAGGCGCCCTACGCGGGCCAGGCGTCGGCGAGCATCGCCCGCGTGTCGGCGAGGAGTTGGGGCAGCACCTTGGTGTGGCCGACCACCGGCATGAAGTTGGTGTCACCGCCCCAGCGCGGGACGACATGCTGGTGGAGATGGGCCGCGATCCCGGCGCCGGCGACGGTGCCCTGGTTCATCCCGATGTTGAAGCCGTGCGCCCCGGACGCGGTGCGCAGCGCGGTCATCGCATGCTTCGTCAGCTCGGCCAGCTCCGCGGTCTCCGGCCCGTCCAGCTCCGTGTAGTCGGCGACATGCCGGAACGGGACGATCATGAGGTGACCGCCGTTGTACGGGTACAGATTGAGCACCGCGTAGACGTACTCGCCGCGCGCGATCACGAGGCCGTCCTCGTCCGACTTCGCGGGGATCGCGCAGAACGGACAGCCGTCGCCGGCCCCCGGGCCGGTCGGCTTGTTCTCCCCCTGGATGTAAGCCATCCGGTGGGGCGTCCACAGGCGCTGGAAGGCGTCCTGCGTCCCGACTCCGATCTGCTGCTCCGGCTCGCTTGTCATACGGGCCAGCATATGGCTTCGCCCGTTGGCGCCGTGTCGTTGGGGCGCATACCGCGACCTGCTCCGCGATGCTGAGCCGGTGGACAGGGAACAGCGACTGTGGGAATGGGAGGAGACCGCCCAGCCGTATCTCCTTGGCGCCTCGCTCCTCTTCCTCACCTCCTACGCGGTCCGGGTCCTGGACCCCGGCCTCTCCCCCGGCTGGCAGGTCTGGTGGGAGCTGGTCACCCTCGTCAGCTGGAGCTTCTTCGTCGTCGAATATCTGGCGCGGCTGGCGTTCAGCAGCGACCGGCGGCACTTCCTGCGCACCCGCTGGCTGGATCTGATCGTGACCGTGCTGCCCCTGCTGCGGCCGCTGCGGCTCATCGACATGCACGAGCGGATGCAGCGGCGCAGGGACCATCCACGGCTCGTCCTCGAAGCGCGGGTGATGGCGTACACCGGGCTCACCTCGCTGCTGCTGGGCTTCGCCGCCAGCCTGGCGGTCTACCACGACGAGCGGTCCGCCCCGGGCGCCAACATCCACACCTTCGGTGACGCGGTGTGGTGGGCCAGTTCGACCCTGACGACGACGGGCTACGGCGACGCCACCCCCGTCACCCCGCGCGGCCGGGTGATCGCCGTAGGGCTGATGTTCGCCGGGGTGGCCCTGGTGGGAGCGGTGGTGGGCTCCTTCTCCTCCTACCTGCTGCGCCGTTTCCGGCAGGAGGGCGAGAAATGACGAGGCCCCGGAGAGCGGGTTCGCTCTCCGGGGCCTCGTGGTCAGACGGGCGTCACACCTGGACGCGGCGCTCCACGACGTCGAGGATCTCGGCGATCGCCTCCGCGCGCGGGATGCCGTTCTTCTGCGAACCGTCGCGGTAGCGGAAGGAGACCGCGCCGTTGGCCACGTCCTCGTCACCGGCGATGATCATGAACGGGACCTTGGCCTTCTGGGCGTTCCTGATCTTCTTCTGCATCCGGTCCGAGGAGGAGTCCACCTCGATCCGCAGCCCCTTGGCCTTCGCCTCGGCCGCGAACTCCTGGAGGTAGGGGACATGCGCGTCGCCGATCGGGATCCCGGTCGCCTGGACCGGCGCCAGCCACGCCGGGAACGCCCCCGCGTAGTGCTCCAGCAGCACCGCGAAGAACCGCTCGATCGAGCCGAACAGCGCGCGGTGGATCATGACCGGACGCTGCTTGGAACCGTCCGCCGAGGTGTACTCCAGGTCGAACCGCTCCGGCAGGTTGAAGTCCAGCTGGATGGTCGACATCTGCCAGGTACGGCCGATGGCGTCCTTGGTCTGCACGGAGATCTTAGGCCCGTAGAACGCGGCGCCGCCCGGGTCCGGGACCAGCGGCAGCCCCTGCTTCTCGGCCACCTTCCGCAGCGTCTCGGTGGCCTCCTCCCAGGTGTCGTCCGAGCCGACGGACTTCTCCGGGTCCTTGGTGGACAGCTCCAGGTAGAAGTCGGTCAGACCGTAGTCGCGCAGCAGGTCGAGCACGAAGGTGAGCGTGGCGTCCAGCTCGTCCGCCATCTGCTCCTTGGTGCAGTAGATGTGCGCATCGTCCTGGGTGAAGCCGCGGGCGCGGGTCAGGCCGTGCACGACACCGGACTTCTCGTACCGGTACACGGTCCCGAACTCGAAGAGGCGCAGCGGCAGTTCACGGTACGAGCGGCCGCGCGCATCGAAGATCAGGTTGTGCATCGGGCAGTTCATGGGCTTGAGGTAGTAGTCCACGCCCTCGTCGAGCTGCATGGGCGGGTACATGCCGTCGGCGTACCAGTCCAGGTGGCCCGACTTCTCGAACAGCTTCCCCTTGGTGGCGTGGGGGGTGTAGACGAACTCGTAGCCCGACTCCTCGTGGCGCCGGCGGGAGTAGTCCTCCATGACCCGGCGGATGATGCCGCCCCTGGGGTGGAAGACCGCCAGCCCCGAGCCGATGTCCTCGGGAACGGAGAACAGATCCAGCTCGGCACCGAGCTTGCGGTGGTCGCGCTTCTCGGCCTCGGCGAGGAACTCCAGATGCGCCTTGAGCTCGTCCTTGGTGGGCCAGGCGGTGCCGTAGATCCGCTGGAGCTGCTTGTTCTTCTCGCTGCCGCGCCAGTAGGCGGCGGCCGAGCGCATCAGCTTGAACGCGGGGATGGCGCGGGTGCTGGGGAGGTGCGGACCGCGGCACAGGTCCTTCCAGCACAGCTCGCCGGTCTTGGCGTCGAGGTTGTCGTAGATGGTCAGCTCACCGGCGCCGACCTCGGCGGACGCACCCTCGGCGGCGTCCGCGGCGGAGCCCTTGAGCCCGATCAGCTCGAGCTTGTACGGCTCGTCGGCCAGCTCCTCGCGGGCGGCGTCGTCGGCGACCGCACGGCGCGCGAACTTCTGGCCCCGCTTCTGGATCTCCTGCATCTTCTTCTCGATGCGCTTGAGATCGTCGGGGTGGAACGGGGTCTCGACGTCGAAGTCGTAGTAGAAGCCGTCCTTGATCGGCGGGCCGATGCCGAGCTTCGCCTCCGGGAACAGCTCCTGCACGGCCTGCGCCATCACATGCGCGGTGGAGTGCCGGAGGATGTTCAGGCCGTCCTCGGAGGTGATCTCGACGGGCTCGACCGCGTCACCGTCCGCGACCTCGTACGCCAGGTCCTTCAGCTCTCCGGCCACCCGCGCGGCCACGACACTGCGCTCGCCCTGGAAGAGGTCGGCGGCCGTAGTCCCCGTGGTCACCACGCGTTCTTCCCGCTCGGAATCGCGTTGGACGGTCACACGGACGTCTGACACCGGTCTCTCCTGACTCATGTCTCCTGCGCGACAGCGATCGCTGCGCAGCCGAATCGTACCGAGCCACCCGACCTGACCGCGAAACGGTTTCACCACCCCCGGCTCACAGCCGCTATTCCTCCGCCCCGCAGGCCTCCTCGAAGAAGTCGAGATTCTCCTGGAGCGACTTCAGCAGCCGGTCCCGCTCCGCCTCGTCGACCTGTACGGGCGTGACATCGCGGCCGCCGGTGATCCGGCGGAACCCGCCCCGGCTCTCCAGCCGCCCGCTCACCCGGACCGGCAGTCCCACCAGGTGCGCATGCGCGGCGATGCGGTAGTCCTCCTCCCCCAGCGCGACCCGTACCTGCACCACGTCCGCGCCGGTGATCACCCGCAGCCGCACCGTGCCGGGCCCGCCAGGACGTTCCCTGCGCAGCCGTATCACCGCGCCGGTCACCCGGACCGGCAGCGAGGGCTCATCGCGGACATAGCGCTGGGCGGCCTGCTGCAACGCGGGCAGATCGCCGGCCGAGAACTCCACCGGCTCGGGACGGGCCGGGCAGCCGGCCGGGGCCCCGGCCCCGGGCGACCACTCGACCGCGATCCGCACCCCCTCCGCGTCCCGCACCAGCGCGATCAGCGCCTGGACCAGCTCATGGCAGACCCCCAGCTCGACGGCCGCGTCGAAGGCCTCCATGCCGCCGGTGGCCCGCTGGTAGTCGGTGGCGTCGCGGGCCGCGTGCAGTGCCCGCTGAAGCCCGGCGACCGCACCGCGCCCGCCGCGCACCGGGACGAACGCGGTCAGCCGGCGCCCGGCCGCCGCCGGGCCGACCAGCACCTCGGCCAGGAACCCCTCGGCCTGCCGTTTGTGCCGGGCGCCGTAGTAGCCGGCCCGGCCGTACGTCCCCAGCGCCCCGGCGATCAGCATCGAGCGGGCCGCGCCGCGCAGCTGCTCCTGCGCGACCCAGTACGCGGCCCCCGAGCCGCCGTCGGGCACCTCGCGCTCCCAGCGCACCTCGTCGCTGGGCACCGCCAGCCCCACCAGCACCTCGCGGGCGGAGGGCGAGGAGCTCTGCGCCAGCGCCGCCAGCGCCTCCGCGAGCAGCTCCCCGCTGTCGGGGAAGCGGCGGTCGTGCGGCACCAGCAGGCTGGTGCCGCCGGCGCCGCCGGGCGGTGTCCACCGGGCGTAGTGGCCCGCGGCCCCGCCCCGGCGCCGCCAGCCGTGCCGGGCCAGCAGCGCGCTGAGCACCGCCGGATCGAGCCGTGCGGGATCCAGGAGCCGCGCGTCGTAATCGTCGGTCGGCCGGTACATCAGGGTCTCCCTCCCGCCCCGACCCGCGTCATGATCTCGCAGAGCGCTCGGTCGTCGAAGATCCGCGCGGTCGGGATCCGCACGGTGGTCCTGCGCCGGCCGGTCACCGGATGGCCGGCCAGATTGATCCAGTAGCAGCAGTGCCGCAGTGCGAGACGGTCGTGGGAGGCCCGCAGCCAGTCCTCCTGGGTCCGCGGGACCAGCATCACGACCAGGATCTTGTGTACCGATACGGGCGTACGGGCCAGCTTCACCAGATGGTCGTTGTCGAGCGTGAAGGCGAAGGTCGGCCCCGGCGGGCGGGGGGCGGTCTGGTAAGTGCACTTGAGCTGCACCTTGATGGTCACTTCGTCGTCGACGGTGTGACCGGGCGCGCCATGGCTGACGTGCCAGTCGATTCCGTTGTCCGGGAAGGGCTGCGCCAGCGAACATCCGGAGGCGGCGGCGACCGCGTGCAGATAGCCCACCTGGAGGGTCTCCATGCAAGCAGTGGTGGCGAGTCCGCCGCGCTGCGGTGTGGTCAGCTGGGGCAGCAGCCCGCCCGGTTCGGGCTGCGCGAGCGTCATCGCGGGGATGCCTTCCGGGCTGTGCCGATCGATGCGTGTGGATGACGGGGAGAAGGCGGAGCGTGTCGGCCCGTCCCTCTGGTTGTCTCCGCGTCAAGTGGTCCGCAAACAAAGACGGTTCGAGCACCGGCCGAGTCGGGTATCACCAGCTCGGGTGACGTGCACGTCATCCCCCGTACGAGCGCGAGGAGTTGGGATGATGCCGTGCTGGTATGACGGACCGCTTGCCGCCTTCGACACCGAGACCACGGGCATCGACGTCGAGCGCGACCGCATCGTCTCCGCCGCCCTGGTGGTCCAGGAGACGCCGCGCTCCGCGCCCCGGGTCACCCGTTGGCTGATCAACCCGGGCGTCGAGATACCCGAGGCCGCGACGGCGGTGCACGGCCTGACGGCCGACCACCTCGCGCTGCACGGCCGCTGGCCCGCGCCGGTGCTGGAGGAGGTCGCGCGCGCCCTGGCCGCCCAGTCGGTGGCCGGCCGGCCGCTGGTCGTGATGAACGCCCCGTTCGATCTGACGCTCCTGGAGCGCGAGTTGAAGCGGCATCGCGCCAGCTCGCTCGACACCTACCTGGGCGGCCATCCGCTGCACGTCCTCGATCCCCGCGTCCTCGACAAGCACCTGGACCGCTACCGCAAGGGCCGCCGTACGCTCACCGATCTGTGCGCCCATTACGAGGTCGAGCTGGACGACGCCCATGAGGCGGCCGCCGACGCGCTCGCCGCGCTGCGCGTCGTCCGGGCCCTGGGGCTGCGCTTCGCCGAACGCCTGGAGGGGCTGCATCCGCCGGAGCTGCACACCCGCCAGGCGGTCTGGTACGCGGCCCAGGCCCGCGGGCTCCAGGCGTGGTTCGCCCGCAGCGGCAATCCGGAGGTGGTCGATCCGCATTGGCCGCTGCGTCCCGAACTCCCCGCCGCGGCCTGATCCCCCCTCAGCAATTCCGGTCCGGGCGGCAAAGGCACCGGGCGGAATTCCCGGTTCCGTGTTCTTCCGAGTTCGTCCAACAAAAAGAACCGGGCCGCTTTTTGGCGGCCCGGTTCTTGATCCCGGTGGGCGATACTGGGTTCGAACCAGTGACCTCTTCGGTGTGAACGAAGCGCTCTCCCACTGAGCTAATCGCCCGGGTGTCGGCGAGGTTTCCCTCGCGAACGACCTGAACAATACAGGCAGCGCGGGCCTTCCATCAAATTCCTGTTCCGCCGCGGTCCCGGACCCCCGCGCGGGGGCGGCCCGGGTACTCATCCGCGGGCCAGCCAGGCAGCGAGACCGCGGCGCCCGGACCGCATCATCAGCGCGTGATTGGCGAGGAACACCGGCCGCCCCAGCAGCGCGAGCCGCCGCAGCAGCGGCTTGCAGACCTCCACGTCCTGCTCGAAGACGGCACGGGTGCCGCCGGCACCGGGCACCACGGTCCAGCGCGCCCAGCCGGCCAGATCACCGCGCATCCCGATCTCCAGCACCCCCGCGCCCGGGTCCCGCAGACGCTCGGTCGCCACCACGGTCAGGTCGTACGGCAGCAGCGAACGGAAGCGGGCGGTTCCGCTGCGGTCGTCGAGCGGGGTGACCTCGCGCACCTGCGGCCACCACCGGGGGTATGCCTCGGCGCGTTCGAGGACGGCGTAGACGACGGTCGGCGGGGCATCGAGCAGCCAGACGCTGCGGAAGCGGTAGCGGTTCAGTCGGCGTGACCAGTCGGGCATGATCCCAGTGTGCGCCCCACGGCGGTGCGGACACCCAACAACAGCGACGGCCCGGAGACTTGAAGTCTCCGGGCCGTCGTCCGGGTGGGCGATACTGGGTTCGAACCAGTGACCTCTTCGGTGTGAACGAAGCGCTCTCCCACTGAGCTAATCGCCCGGGCGCACCGCCAACATTACCCCACGTCGACGGGCACTTCTGACCATGGCGATGTCACTCGGAGACGTTCCACGGCATCGCGAAGCCGAACTTCCAGACATAGACCGCGAGCACCGCGGCGATGATCACCAGGCCGATGGCGGTGAGGATGATGTTGCGTCGCCGCACCTTGGGGTCGAGCGCCTTCTGGGCCGCTTCCGTGACCTTTCGCTTGGTCCAGCGCAGCACCAGCTGGGCCCAGACGAATTCCGTCGCCCAGATCGCCATACCGCCGAAGATCACCAGCCAGCCCGGCCCCGGCAGCGGCAGCATGATCACGCCGGCCACCACGACCGCGAGACCGACGACGAAGACTCCGACCTGCCAGCTCACGTGGAGCGGCCGGGAGCGCTTGATGAAGTGCGGCGCTCTCGAACCGAGCGGCTGCTCGGCCGGAGCGGCGTCCTCCTCCACCGTTCCCGGCCCCCCGTTACTCTGCGTATTCATACTCACAAACTTACCGGACGGGATGGGTCCGCGGAATTACCGCCGAGGACGATCTCGCAATCCGCCGGAAGAGGTACCTGAAGCCACACAAAACCGTCAGAGGGGTTTACAACGGCACCGTAGGTGGCATGTCGATTTCGCCGACGTGCGAATCCCCGAGCGCACACTGAGCGAAAGGCCCTGGCGCTTATGAACACCACGGTCAGCTGCGAGCTGCACCTGCGCCTCGTTGTGTCGAGCGAGTCCTCACTGCCTGTACCCGCGGGCCTGCGGTATGACACGGCCGATCCTTATGCCGTGCATGCCACCTTCCATACCGGAGCCGAGGAGACCGTGGAGTGGGTTTTTGCCCGCGACCTCCTCGCCGAGGGCCTGCACCGGCCCACGGGCACCGGAGACGTCCGTGTATGGCCGTCCCGGAGCCACGGACAGGGCGTTGTCTGCATCGCCCTGAGCTCGCCGGAAGGCGAAGCCCTGCTCGAGGCGCCCGCACGGGCCCTCGAGTCGTTCCTCAAAAGGACCGATGCCGCCGTGCCACCCGGCACGGAGCACCGGCATTTTGATCTCGACACCGAGCTCTCCCACATCCTTGCGGAGAGCTGAGACGCAGCACGGTTACCGAAAGCACCCACCCGCTCACACTTGCGTCCGTCCGACTCGGGGAGACGGCGCAGGACCGACAAGTTCATACGGCACACTTCGGCGTCGTCGCCGCGGACCCACCGCGGAGTCGGCGCTGAAGCTTGTTCGAAGCGCTAGAGTCGGCGACCATTCGGCAACGACACCGGGGGCGGTACCCGTCCGGCCCCACCCTGCCAGGGAGCGGAACCGTGATGATCAGCCATGACACCCGGTGCGCGCTGGACGCGGTCGTCGATCTGCTGAACACCGCTCCGGAAGGCGAAGCGCCCGGAGCGCCGGACAGCCTGACCGGCCTCGCGGCCCTCGAGGAGTTCGTACAGCGCAACGACGTCAGCGATGTGGGCGCGCTCGGTACGGGCGACCTGGCGGCCGTACGGTCCGTCCGCGCGCGGTTCGCGAAGATCTTCGCGGCCGAGGACGACCGCACCGCGGCCGAACAGCTGAACTCGCTGGTCGCCTCGGCGGGCACCACACCGCAGCTGACCGATCACGACGGGTACGACTGGCACGTCCACTACTTCGCGCCGGGTGCGTCGGTCGCCGAGCATCTGGCCGCGGACGGCGGGATGGCGCTGGCCTTCATCCTCGTCGCCGGGGAACGCGAGCGGCTGCGGCGCTGCGAGGCGCCGGACTGCCGGCACGCCTTCGTCGACCTCTCCCGTAATCGCTCCCGGCGCTACTGCGACAGCCGCACCTGCGGAAACCGGCTGCATGTCGCGGCCTACCGGGCACGGCGGCGGGAGGCCGCGGCGGGCTGACCGCCTGGCGTGGCCCCATGACGGGGCCCGGGGCGGCGGCGCATACCGGCCTCACAGGAGGAAGAGGTCGTGCACTGCTCCGAGAAGGAGCAGAAAGCCGATGACGGCGAGGAAGAGCATCAGCGGCGGCTGGGACAGCGCGAACAGGCAACCGCGCGGTTCGGGGGACGGGGCGTCGTCTTGGGCGAGGGCGCACTCATCGTTCATCTCGGGCGCATCATGACGCAGATGATCGTCCCAATGCGCCCGATAAGCGGCTCAGCAGCGGTAGTTCATCAGATCCCGTGCTTTTTCAGGATCGCTTCGATGTCCGAGAAGTCATCCTTGGGTGCACCGCCCTTGCCCTGAGCGGCCTTCCCCTTGGGAGCCGGCTGCGCGGCACCCCGGCCGGCGCCGAGGGAGGGCACGGAGGCGGCCGGAGCCACCGCGTCGGACCGGTCGGCCGCCGCGGCCTTGCGCTCCTTGCGGTTGCCGATCCCGCCCCTGCGGCGCTCCACTCCCCTGCTGATCATGAACAGCAGGGCGGAGAGCGCGAGCACCCCGAAGCCGGCCCAGACCGTGGGCTTGAAGACGATGTTGGTGACCCAGTCGATGACGCCCGTCATCACCAGGCCGATGGGGATCAGAGAGAAAGCGGCGATGCGGGTCGCGGCCAGGAACCGCTTGCGGTATGCCGTCAGCGCGGCGATGCCCAGGCCCGCTGCCGACACCGCGGCACAGACGGTCGAGGTCAGCATCCGGTCCTCCTGCCGGTGAAAGGCGAGCAGGCGTTCTGCTCCCTTCCATCCTGCCTTGTCCGGCCCCGCGGGGGCCATGTTCCGGAGCGGGCTCAGGGACATCTCGGGGTAGCGCTCCTCCCCAGGTCCCGGTCCGGGCACCGGGCCGGGGTACCACCGGGGCGTCAGCCGGGGAAAGGCTGGAAGACTGACTGCCATGAACGACGCCACCACCTCCGCCGCCCCTCCCGTCCGCCCCGTGCTGGACGTGTGGTGCGAACTCCAGTGCCCGGACTGCCACGCCGCCCTGGAGGACGTGCGGGCACTGCGGGCGCACTACGGCGACCGGCTGGACATCCGCCTGCGCCACTTCCCCCTCCCCAAGCACAAGCACGCCTACGTCGCCGCCCAGGCCGCCGAGGAGGCCATCGAGCAGGGCCAGGGCCGGCCGTACATCGAGGCGGTGCTGGCGCGGACCGAGGAGCTCGGCGCGCGCGGTGAGAAGCTGCTGCTGGAGGTCGCCGCAGAGCTGGGGCTGGACGCCGAGGAGCTGGACACCGCGCTGATCGACGGGCGGCATCTGCTGATCGTCGACGCGGACCAGGCCGAGGGCAAGGCGATCGGGGTGACCGGGACGCCGACGTATGTGATCGGCGGTGAGCGGCTGGACGGCGGCAAGAGCCAGGAGGGGCTGCGCGCCCGTATCGAGGAGATCGCCGACCGGCTGCTGGCCGGGCAGGGCTGAGCCGGGCCTCACGGGCGCCGTCCGGGCTCCCTCACAGGATCGGCTTCCACAGGAGGTATCCGGTGGGCCGGTAGCCCAGCGAGCGGTAGAGGCCGAGCGCCGGCGCGTTGTCCGCGTAGACGTTCAGGCCCAGGGTGGCGTGGCCGGCAGCGAGGCTCTCGCGCTCTGCGACCAGCATCAGGGTGCGGCCGTGGCCCTGCCCGCGGTGTGCGGGCGCGACCTGGACGTCGACGACATAGCCGCCCGGCACGTCCGGCATCCGCAGGGCGACCCAGATGCTGCCGACGTCCGCACCGCGGTGCGTCAGGACGCGCAGCGCCTGGTCGGGCGTGTCCACACCGTCCGGCAGCAGGGCGCGATGGCCCGCGGCCGAGGTCTCCTCGGCGCGTGCACGGGACATCCCCTGGCCCAGCTGCGTACGGACGTGCTCGGCGAGCGCGGCCTCCCGCCAGGCCGGGTACTCCGCCTCGCCGAGCGCACGGTCGCCGCTGTCCTCGGGCAGCGGAGGCGGACCGTCGAGGGTTTTGCTCATCGTGCGGCTGCGCTCGGTGTAGCCCAGCGCCGCCGCGAGCCGCCCGGCGGCCTCCGCACCGGCCGGGACGGTCACCTCGATCTGCCGGCAGCCCCAGCCGCGCAGCACTTCCTCGGCGGCGAGGGCGGCGACCGTGGCGCGGCCGCGGTGCCGGTCCGGCGCCTCGACGGCCAGCTCCGCGATCCGGCCCGCCGCCGGGCCGAACCGGGCGTCCGTCGTCAGCCGGATCCCGCCGACCCGGCGGCTGTTGACACAGATGTCGTACGGACGGGCCCGGCGCCCGTCGTCGTGCCGTTCTTCCGGTCCCGCGGGGCGCAGCGTTGTGGTCACGAGGACTTTCTACTCGCCCGTGCGCGGGCCCGTCATCACCGCGGGTCGAAGTCGGCGGCGGACTGCTCCTCGAAGATCCGCATGGCTTCCGCGGTCACCGGGCCCGGCTCGTCGGCGAGTTGGCGGCGGTCGATCCGGGTCACGGCCTGGACGTCGCGCAGGGTGGAGGTCAGGAAGATCTCCTCGGCCCGCTCCAGGGCGTCCAGCGGCAGATCGGTCTCCTTGGCGCCGGCCCAGCTGATCGTCAGGGCGCGGGTGATGCCCGCCAGGCAGCCGGAGTGCAGCGGCGGGGTGTGCAGTTCGCCGTCCAGGACGACGAAGACATTGGAGCCGGTGCCTTCGCAGAGCGCGCCGACGGTGTTGGCGAACAGCGCCTCGGAGGCGTCCCGTTCACGTGCCCGGGCCAGGGCGACGACGTTCTCGCCGTACGAGGTGGTCTTCAGGCCGGTGAGCGCACCGCGTTCGTTACGGGTCCACGGGACGGTGACGGCGCCGGTGGTGTCGGGGCGGCGCGTGGTCTCGGAGAGCGCGATGACCAGCGTGGGGCCGGCGTCGCCGCGGTCCGAGCCGAGCGGTGAGACGCCGCCGGTGTAGGTGAGGCGCAGCCGTCCGAGGGCCATCGGGTTGGCCGCCATGACCGCCTCACAGCCGCGCCGTACCTCGTCGAGATCGGGATCGGGCAGCCCCAGTCCGCGGGCGGAGGTGGTCAGCCGCTCCAGATGGCGGGTGAGGGCGAAGGCGCGGCCGTGCTCGGCCTTGATGGTCTCGAAGACTCCGTCGCCGACCGTCAGCCCGTGGTCGAAGACCGAGACCCGGGCTCCCTCGGCGTCCTGTAGCCCTCCGTTGAGCCAGATCTTCATCGCTTTCCTCCACTCGCCTCGTGCAGGCCCGACGCTACCGCGAGCAGCCTGCGCGCCTTCAACTCGGTCTCGGCCCACTCCCGCTCCGGATCGGAGTCCCAGATGATCCCGGCGCCGGCGCCGAAACGGAGCACCGGGCCGCCGGGCGGAGTGCGGTCGATCCAGAACGTACGGATGCCGACCGCGAGCTCGCCGGTGCGGCGGTCCGCGTCGACCCAGCCGATGCCTCCGCAATACGGGCCGCGGGGCGCGGTCTCCAGCTCGTCGATGATCCGCAGCGCGCTGGACTTGGGGGCGCCGGTGACCGACCCGGGCGGGAAGGTGGCGCCCAGCAGATCCGCCCAGGCGGTCTTCTCGTTCGCCCCGTCCAGTTCACCGCGCACCGTGGACACGAGGTGGACCAGGCCGGGGTGCTCCTCGACGGCGCACAGTGCCGGGACGGTGACGGAGCCGGTGGCGCAGACCCGGCCGAGATCGTTGCGGACCAGGTCCACGATCATCACGTTCTCCGCCCGGTCCTTCGCCGAGAGGTCCGCCGCGGTCCGGCCGGTGCCCTTGATGGGGCCGGAGGCAACGATGCGGTCGTCGCGCCGCAGATACAGCTCCGGGGAGGCACTGGCGATCTCGACGCCATGACCGGGCAGCCGGATCGTCCCTGCATACGGCGCCGGGTTGCCGCGGGCCAGCACCGCGGACAGCGCGTCCACGTCGGCACGGCCGGGGTCCGGCAGCGGCGCGGTCAGCACCCGGCAGAGGTTCACCTGGTAGACGTCGCCGGCCGCGATGTGTTCACGGATCCGCCGCACGCCGCCGGTATAGGCGTCGCGGTCCAGGGAGCTGGTCCAGGCGCCGGGTACGGGGCCGCGCCAGCCGTCGGGGGCGGGGTCGTCCGCCGCGGTGGCCGGCCGTACGTCGCCGAAGCGGGCGCAGACCACCGCGCCCTCGAAGTCGGCGGCCACGGCCCACCAGCCCGTGGAGTCCAGAGCCGCGGGATCGCTGGTCACATCCAGCAGGTCGGTGGCTATCAGGCCGCCGAAGCGTGCCATCGGAGCGAAGTCGTGCACGTCAGCGAGTCTATGGCGGCGGCCCCGACCCTGCCTGTGCCGAGCGAGCAGCGCAGCACGCTGCACAAACGCGTTTTTGTACTGGCCCCGGAATCCGCTAGAGTTCAACACGTCGCCGGGACACGCAAGCGCCCCGGAGGCCGAGTAGCTCCCGGACGTAGTCTGGGAGAGACATCTGCGGACGTAGCTCAGTTGGTAGAGCACCACCTTGCCAAGGTGGATGTCGCGAGTTCGAGTCTCGTCGTCCGCTCGATGTGGGGGATCTTCCCGAACCCCCTCACTCCTGGTGGAGTGGCCGAGAGGCGAGGCAACGGCCTGCAAAGCCGTCTACACGGGTTCAAATCCCGTCTCCACCTCCAAGGACGATTAGCTCAGCGGGAGAGCGCTTCCCTGACACGGAAGAGGTCACTGGTTCAATCCCAGTATCGTCCACTGACCCGGGTTCGCCCGGGTCCCCGCGCGATTAGCTCAGCGGGAGAGCGCTTCCCTGACACGGAAGAGGTCACTGGTTCAATCCCAGTATCGCGCACGCAGCTGCGGATCTTCGTGATCCGCGGTCCCGAGGACGATTAGCTCAGCGGGAGAGCGCTTCCCTGACACGGAAGAGGTCACTGGTTCAATCCCAGTATCGTCCACACCTGAACCCGAGGGCCGGAGCATTTCGCTCCGGCCCTCGGTCGTTGTTCGGGACTCGTGTTGCTTCAGGACGCGGTCGTTGCTCAGGACGAGAAGAGCATGTGGCCGAAGCTGCGGTGGTGGCCGTGGTGTCCATGGTGGCCGTGGTGGCCCTGATGCGGAGCGCCCCACGCGGGGGCGGCCGGATAGGCCTGCGGGGCGGGCGGCGGCGGGGCCTGCTGGGACCACTGTGACTCGAGACGGGTCAGCGCCTCCAGCTCCCCGTAGTCCAGGAAGATCCCCCGGCAGCCGGCGCACTGCTCTATCTGCACGCCGTTGCGCTGGTACGTCTGCATGGGCGCATGACACTTGGGGCACTGCATCGTCGGCTCAACTCCTGTCATCCGGCACTGCTCACTGCGTTGCCGCCGGAACGGCCTCCCGGCGACGGGGTGTTCACCCTACGTCCGGGCCGGCAGGCGCCAACTGGTCCGGCAGGGACGTCATCCGGGCACAGGCATCGACCACCGCGGTCTCGATCTCGTCCAGGGGACGGCCGGCGGTGGCGGCCTTGGCGACGGCGAGCGCGGCGGTCTGCACGGTCAGGGCGCGCGCCGGAACCTCCAGGTCGGGCCAGGGATCGCCGGCCGGCCGTACGGCGGGGCCGCCGGCGGCGCGGTAGGCGGCGAGGAAGCGCGTCCACAGGTCCGGTGCGAGCAGGCCGGTGGCGAACCAGGCGGCGGGGCGGGCCAGGTCCCAGGCGCCGTCGCCCGTGCCGAGGTCGTCGACGTCGATGAGGAGCCAGGGGCCGTCGGTGGCCGGGTGGCGGACGAGCTGGCCCAGATGCAGATCGCCGTGGCAGAGGGCGCCGGCGCGCGGCGGCGGGGCGGCGTCCCGGGCCCACGGCGGCAGCAGGGCCCAGGCACGTTCGACGGCCGCGGCGGCCGCGGGCAGCGATCCGGCGCCGGGCCGGGGTGCGGACGGCGGGCCGCCGGCCGGGGCCAGGGCGCCGCGCAGGCGGGCCAGGGCGCGGGCGGCCTTGGCGGGGCCGCGCATCGGCGGTACGGGGCCGGGAAGTTGGCGCGGGTCGACGCGGTGCAGACGGGCCAGCAGGCGGGCGGCGTCCTCCCAGGGGGCGGCGTCGGGGTCGTCGGGCGGGACCGGGCTGCCGTACGGCCAGCGGGAGAGGGCGCGGCCGTCCTCGGTGAGGGTGAGGAAGCCGTCGGGGGCGGTGACCGGGAGCGGGGGCAGCAGGATGCCGTGCAGGAGGGGGTGGGCGGCGATCCGCAGCCGGGCGGCCAGGTCGTGCGGGTCGTCGTCGGGGGCGTGTGCCTTGGCGACCGTGCGGCCGCTGCGGAGGACCGTGCCGTCGGGGCGGTCGGCGAGCACCTCGGGGGCGGCGGCCGGTGCGCCTTCCCGGGCCGCCGACGCGGACAGGGCGGCCAGGCACACGAGCAGTGAGGTGGTCATCGTTCCCCCGAGTCCTGCGCGGCCGATGCGCCGTGGTGGCGGTACGAGCGGTGGGCGGCCCGGCTTGGGATCGTACGCGCGCAGCGGTGGGCCGGGCAGGGCCGCGGCCGGGAAAGCTCGAAGGCCGGGCATCTCCCCAGATGCCCGGCCGTCGTGCCGTCCGCCGCACCCCCGTCCCCACGGGGTTTACAGCCGGAGGTCCCCGTCCCGGGCCGCTCTCCCGGGCCTGGGGCGCTGCTCAGCGCCCCAGCATTCCGACCACGGACGACGCCTGTGTCATGACGGCCTCCCAGCCGCCGAAGACCACGGCGAGAACGATCGCCAGCGGCAGCACCATGGCCACCGCGACGAGGGGGTGGCGAGTGCCGGCGGACTGCCGGCCCCCGAGCGCGGCGGCGGCTCGGCGCCCCTGCGCCCGAAGGGCCGTCCGCCCTGGGGTCTCCACCATGGTCCCGCTCCCGTCGTGACTGGGGCGGCGGGCGTCTGACCTCGGGGGACGAGTGCTCCGCCCGCCGCTTGAAGACAACAGTAGGCACCCGCCCGACGCAGGGCGTCATGCCGTCGTACCTATTGATCGGCATCCAGGAGGATGACGGGACCGCGTCTCACGTACTCCTCTGGGTGGAGAGACCGGGCCAGGGCCTGGGGATGTCCCCCAAGGGGTACCGTCGCGCTGCCTTGGCCCGCGCACTCCTGAGGGTGACCTCGCTCACTCCGGCCGCTCCCCCGCGCACCGCGATCCCGCCCCCGCGGACCGCTCGGCTCACCGCCGCTTGCCGCACCCCGGCCGCATCCCCGGCATCCACGACCAACCGGTCCCGATCCCCCTTCATCACGTCAATCCCCCTTCTGTGGCGGATCATTGGGATCGGGTAGGGGAAGTCTGGCCGCGCGGCGGCCGGTTTTCCGCCCGCCCTTCGAGAATCGCACCCGCCACCGGCAATCCGGCCGCCGACGCATGCGCGGCCTCTCAGCACAGCGAGCCGTCAATCCGTAAGCTGTGCCACGTCAGACGGTTGGCAGCGGAGGGGGCTCCCCACCGCAGGTAGGGGACGGACATGGCGATGATGCGGCTCCGACGCGAGGACCCGCGTGTCGTCGGGACGTTCCGGCTGCACCGCCGGCTCGGCGCGGGCGGAATGGGCGTGGTCTATCTCGGCTCGGACAAACGCGGGCAGCGGGTGGCCCTCAAGGTGATCCGGCCGGACCTGGCGGGGGATCAGGAATTCCGCTCGCGGTTCGCGCGGGAGGTCTCGGCCGCCCGGCGGATCCGCGGCGGCTGTACGGCCCGGCTGGTGGCGGCCGATCTCGATGCGGACCGCCCCTGGTTCGCCACGCAGTACGTCCCGGGGCCCTCGCTGCACGACAAGGTCAACGAGGCCGGCCCGCTGTCCCCCGCGCAGGTCGCCTCCATCGGCGCCGCGCTGTCCGAGGGGCTGTTGGCCGTCCATGACGCGGGCGTGGTGCACCGCGACCTGAAGCCGTCCAACATTCTGCTGTCGCCCAAGGGCCCGCGGATCATCGACTTCGGTATCGCCTGGGCGACCGGCGCCAGCACGCTGACCCATGTGGGTACCGCCGTCGGCTCACCGGGGTTTCTGGCGCCGGAGCAGGTGCGCGGCGCCGCGGTGACACCGGCGACGGACATCTTCGCGCTGGGCGCCACCCTCGCGTACGCCTGTACCGCCGACTCCCCCTTCGGGCAGGGAAGTTCGGAGGTCATGCTCTACCGCGTGGTCCATGAGGAGGCGCAGCTCGCCGGGGTGCCGGACGCACTGGCGCCGCTGCTCGCCTCGTGTCTGGCCAAGGATCCGGCGGACCGCCCCAGCACCCTGTCGCTGTCGCTGCGGCTCAAGGAGATCGCGGCCCGTGAGGCGCACGGTCCGTCGGGCGGGCCGCTGGAGAACGGGTCGGGTGCCGGGGCCGGTTGGGAGCGCGCGGAGCGCCGTCCCTCGGACCGGCCGACCGGACAGCGGGCCGAGGAGTACGCACGCCAGCGCACCGAGCGGGGGACGGCGGGCACCTCCTCGCCGCGTCCGCACCCGTCCCGTCCCCCGGCCCCCCGGGACGCGGCCCCCCGGCCGGCCGGCCCGGCATCGGCGGCGGGGAAGAACCCGCGGAAGACCGGCGGGCGCACCGGGCGACGGGCTCCGGCCTCACGCCCCACAGGACGCAACGGCAGCCGCACCCCCGTACGTACGACGTCGGGCGGCCGCCGCCCCGGCCCCGACCGCCGGCTGCTGCGCCAGCGCGTCATCGTGTTCGTGGTGGTGACCCTGCTGGTGGCGCTCGGTATCGCGGCCGCTCAGGGGTGCCAGGGGCCGGCCCGCGGGCTGGGGGTGGAGCGGCCGGCGCCGGTCGCCCCGCCGTCCGGAGGCGTAGATGGGCCCTACGGGGTGGGGGAACAGAACCCGTAGGGGATGCGGACGCCCCCTGCGGGCCTCAACGCGGCGGGGGCGGGGCGGTATTCCTTTGGCGGGGGGTCCCTCCCGGAGCCGAAGGGCCCGCGGTCAAACCGTCGGCGCAGGGGCAACCGAGGAGGCCGGCCCGCGGGCTTCGGCACGGAGATGTACAAGCGCCGGAACGGGGGCGAGTCAACCGGGTCAAGCGTTCCCGGGCCGTGGTGACGCGTTGCGACAAGCTGCGCCTCCGGCTTCCACGGCGCTGTCACCGTCGCCTCGGTACGCCTCTGGCTCAGGCCTTGGTCAGCCGCTTCCAGCACATCGGCCGCTTCACCAGGTCGGCTGCGACGTCGTCCCAGTCCGGGCCGTGCATCCACAGGTTCTCGGCGGCCTCTCGCATCAGTGCCGGCTCGTCCGGCCGCTGCAAGAGCACCAGGCGATAGGCCAGGTTCCGGATCCGGACCGGCAAGCGGCCGTCAACCACGTGCGGGCAGAGTCCGCGCAGCATGGCGAGGATCGAATCCGTGTCGGCGAAGGTCAACTCCTCGACGAAGAAGTGCTCACGGTGTTCCAGCCCGCACGGCGGCGTGGGGCGGTACTCGTCTCCGTAGAGACACCGGGCGAGCTCCGTCAGGGTGCTGTGCATGGCCTGGAGCCTATGACGCCCTGATCCGCCGGACAGGCCGTTAGGCGGGCCGGCCCGTCGCCACCGCATAGAAGGCCACCGCGGCGGCCGCGCCGACGTTGAGCGAGTCCACCCCGTGCGCCATCGGGATGCGCACCCATTCGTCGGCCGCCCGCAGGGCGCCGGTGCTCAGACCGCCGCCCTCCGCGCCCAGCATCAGGGCGGCGCGCTCCAGGGTGTGCGGGGCGGCCTCGTCGATGGGGGTCGCCTTCTCGGCCGGGGTGAGGGCGAGCAGCTTGAAGCCCGCTTCCCGTACGGCGGCCAGGTCCCGCGGCCAGCCCTCCAGGCGTGCGTACGGCACGGAGAACACCGCGCCCATGGAGACCTTCACCGAGCGGCGGTAGAGCGGATCGGCGCAGTCCGGGGAGAGCAGCACCGCGTCCATGCCGAGGGCCGCCGCGCTGCGGAAGATCGCGCCGATGTTGGTGTGGTCGTTGACCGCTTCCATGACGACGATGCGCCGGGCCCCGGCGAGGAGTTCGGTGGCGTCCGGCAGCGGCTTGCGCTGCATGGACGCCAGTGCGCCACGGTGCACGTGGTAGCCGGTCACCCGCTCGGCGAGGTCCGGGCTGACGGCGTAGACCGGCGCCGGGACCTCGTCAATGACATCGCGCATGACGTCGACCCACTTGGCCGAGAGCAGCATGGAGCGCATCGCGTAGCCGGCGTGCCGGGCGCGCCGGATGACCTTCTCGCCCTCGGCGATGAAGAGCCCTTCCGCGGGCTCACGCCGGCGCCGCAGTTCGACGTCGGTCAGTCCGGTGTAGTCGGCCAGCCGCGGGTCGTCCGGGTCATCGACGGTGATGATTTCTGCCACGGGGAGATAGTGCCTTGTCGGTCTCGGGGTTCCAATGCCGCGTACGGGATCGGTTACCGGTGGGTAGGGGCGGTCGCGACGGCGACGACTTCGCCGATGACGATGACCGCCGGGGGACGCACGCCCTCGGCCCGTACGGTCTCGCCGAGCGTCGCCAGAGTGGCGTCGACCCGGCGCTGGGCCGCGGTGGTCCCCTCCTGGATGACAGCGGCCGGGGTGTCCGCGGCGCGGCCGTGCTCGACCAGCTTGGCGGCGATGGCGCCGCTGTTCTCCACGCCCATCAGGACCACGAGGGTGCCGCGCAGCTTGGCGAGCGAGGGCCAGTCCACGAGCGAGCGCTCGTCGTCGGGGGCGACATGGCCGCTGACGACGGTGAACTCGTGGGCGACTCCGCGGTGGGTGACCGGGATGCCGGCGGCGCCGGGCACCGAGATGGTGCTGGAGATGCCGGGGACGACCGTGCAGGGAATGCCGGCTTCGGCGAGCGCCTGGGCCTCTTCCATGCCGCGGCCGAAGACGAACGGGTCGCCGCCCTTGAGCCGGACCACGGCCTTGCCGGCCTTGGCGTGCTCGATCAGCGCGTTATTGATGGCCTCCTGGGCCATGAACCGGCCGTAGGGGATCTTGGCGGCGTCGATGACCTCGACATGCGGCGGGAGTTCGGCGAGGAGGTCGCGGGGGCCGAGGCGGTCGGCGATGACGACGTCGGCCTCGGCGAGCAGCCGGCGGCCGCGGACGGTGATCAGGTCGGGGTCGCCGGGGCCGCCGCCGACCAGGGCCACCCCCGGGGTGTGCGGGCGGCGGTGGTGCGGAGCGGCGATGCTGCCGTCGCGGAGGCCCTCGACGATCGCGTCGCGCACGGCGGCCGAGCGGCGCGGGTCACGGCCGGTGAGCACGGCGACGGTGACGCCCTCGCTGCGGCCGGTGGCCGGGGTCCAGGCGGTGGCCGCCTCGGCGTCGTCGGAGCGCACGCACCACACCCGGCGGTCCTCGGCCTCCTGGGAGGCCGCGGCATTGGCCTCGGCGTCGTCGGTGGAGATCAGCGCGTACCAGGCATCGGCGAGGTCGCCGTCCTGATAGCGGCGGCGCTCCCAGCGGACCTCGCCGGCGTCGGCCATCGCCTCGACGGACGGGGTGGCGGACGGGGAGATCAGCAGGACATCGGCGCCCGCGGCGACGAGGGACGGGAGCCGGCGCTGGGCGACCTGTCCGGCGCCCAGGACGACCACCCGGCGGCCGGACAGCCGCAGTCCGACGGGGTAGGCGGCGTGTTCGGCGGCGTGCTCAGCCATGACGGTACGGCTCCTTGTGCGGATGGTGCGAAGGCGGCGGCCGGCTCAGCCGCTGCGGCGCCGGAGCGGCTGGTGAAGGGGGGTACGGCCCTGGGGCGGTACGGCCCCGGCCCACAGCCTATGGGGCTGCGGGCCGGGGGTCATGCGGAGATCAGGGCCTGATCAGGTCTTCTCCGTCACTCCGGCGGAGTCGAAGGTGGCGACCTCGTGCATGGCGCGGGCGGCGCTCTGCACCACGGGCAGCGCCAGCAGGGCACCGGTGCCCTCGCCGAGGCGCAGATCGAGGTCGACCAGCGGGCGCAGACCCAGCTTGTTCAGGGCCGCGACATGGCCCGGCTCGGCGCTGCGGTGGCCCGCGATGCAGGCCGCCAGCGCCTCGGGAGCGATGGCACGGGCCACCAGGGCGGCGGCGCCGGCGCTCACCCCGTCGAGGATCACCGGCGTACGCAGCGAGGCGCCGCCGAGGATCAGACCGACGAGGGCGGCGTGCTCCAGGCCGCCGATCGCGGCGAGGACGCCGATGGGGTCCGCCGGGTCGGGCTGGTGGAGCTCCAGGGCGCGGCGGACCACATCGACCTTGCGGGCGTGCGTCTCGTCGTTGATGCCGGTGCCGCGGCCGGTGACCTCGACCGGGTCGTCGCCGGTGTAGACGGAGATCAGTGCGGCGGAGGTGGTGGTGTTGGCGATGCCCATCTCGCCCGTGAGCAGCGCCTTGTTGCCGGCCGCGACGAGGTCACGGGCGGTGTCGATACCGACCTCGATGGCCTTGAGCACGTCCTCCTGGGTCATCGCGGGGCCCGCCGTGAAGTCGGCGGTGCCGGGGCGGACCTTGCGCGGCAGCAGACCGGGGGTGGCGGGGAGTTCGCCCGCCACACCGACGTCCACGACACAGACCTCGGCGCCGACCTGGTTGGCGAAGGCGTTGCAGACCGCGCCGCCGCCCAGGAAGTTGGCGACCATCTGGCCGGTGACCTCCTGGGGCCAGGGGGTCACGCCCTGGGCGTGCACCCCGTGGTCACCGGCGAAGATCGCGACGGCGGCCGGCTCCGGGATGGGCGGCGGGCACTTGCGGGACAGTCCGGACAGCTGTGCGGAGATGATCTCCAGCATGCCCAGCGCCCCGGCGGGCTTGGTCATCCGCTTCTGCCGCTCCCAGGCCTCGCCGAGCGCCTTGGCGTCCAGCGGGCGGATGCCCTGGAGGGTCTCCTGGAGGAGGTCGTGCGGGCTCTCGCCGGGCAGCGCGCGCCGGCCGTAGGTCTCCTCGTGGACGACCCAGGACAGCGGGCGGCGCTTGGACCAGCCGGCCTGGAGCAGCTCGGGCTCCTCCGGGAACTCGTCGACGTAGCCGATGCACAGGTAGGCGACGACTTCGAGGTGGTCGGGCAGGCCCAGTTCGCGGACCATCTCCCGCTCGTCGAAGAAGCTGACCCAGCCGACGCCCAGGCCCTCGGCTCGGGCGGCGAGCCAGAGGTTCTCGACGGCGAGCGCGGAGGAGTACGGCGCCATCTGCGGCTGGGTGTGCCGGCCGAGGGTGTGCCGGCCGCCGCGGGTGGAGTCGGCGGTGACGACGATGTTCACCGGCGTTTCGAGGATCGCCTCGATCTTCAGCTCGCGGAACTGCTTGGCGCGCGCCTTGGGCAGCGACTTGGCGTAGGCCTCGCGCTGCGCCGTCGCGAGCTGGTGCATCTTCTCGCGGGTCTCGTCCGAGCGGATGACCACGAAGTCCCAGGGCTGGGAGTGGCCGACGCTGGGGGCGGTGTGGGCCGCCTCCAGGACGCGCAGCAGCACGTCGTTGGGGATCGCGTCGCTGCGGAAGCCGTTGCGGATGTCGCGGCGTTCGCGCATCACGCGGTGTACGGCGGCGCGCTCGGAGTCGTCGTACCCGGCGGCCGGGGACGGGTCCTCGGCCGGGTCGGGCGCCACCACGGGGTCGGAACCGTCGGGCGCCACGGAGCCGTCGGGCGCTTCGGCGGGCCGCTGGCCGGCCGTCTGCGGCTGGTCGTCGTCCTGGCCCTCGCCGAGCTGGACGAGTTCGGCGATGTCCTGCTGCTCGGGCGTCTCGTCGGCGGGCGCGTCGGCAGCGGGGGCGCTGCCGGGCGGGGGCCCGGCCGTCGTGGGCTCTTCACCGGCGGCCGCGGCCTGCGGGGTCGTGCCGTCCGTGGTGGACGGCTCGCCGGAGGCCTGGGCCGGGATGTGGACGGCGACGGGCGGGGCGTCGGCGGGCGCGTCGGAGAGGTCCGCGGGGAGGTTCGCGGGGGCGTCGGCCTCTGCGGGCTCGTCGATCCCGGCAGCCTCTGCGGGCTCGTCGGTCCCGGCAGTCGCTACGGACTCCTCCGTCCCGGCCGCCTCTGCGGGCTCGTCGGGTGTCGCGTCCGCGGCGGGGCCGTTGCCCGGGGCCGGCTCGGCCGTCGGGTCGTTCGGCTCGCCGAGGTGGTCGGGGGTGTCGGGGCCGGCCGATACGGGCTGCTGCTCCGCGGCGTCCACGCCCTGCGGCGCGGCGTCCGGTGCGGGCGCCTCGGCGGTCTGCTGCCCTGCGGCGTCCGCGGGGGCGTCGGACTGCGGCTGTCCGGCGGCCGCTTCCTGCGCCTCGGGCGGCTCTATGGCCGTCTGCTCCAGGGGAGCGCCGCTCTCGGACACGGGCTGCGCGACGGGGCCCTGCGGAGCGGTGTCGGGCAGGGAGGCGGCGGCGGGCTCGGCGGCGGGGACGTCGTCGGCACCGGCCTCGGCCGGAACGGCCTCGGTCAGGACAGCCTCGGGCTCGGCGGCCTCGGGCTGCGGCTGGGGCTCGTCGACGACGGGGGCCGGTTCGGCGGGCTGCGGCTGGTCGGCGGCCTCGGGCTCGCCGACGGGCGGTTCCTGGCCGGCGGTCTGCTCGTCCTGCGGGGCCTGGGCCGGTTCGGCGGTGGCGGCGGGCGCGACGGCGGCGGGCTGCTCCGTCACGGGTTCCACGGGCTCGCCGTCCGCCTCCGCCACGACGGGGGCCGGGGCCTCGGCGGCCTGTTCCTGCGCCGCGGGCTCGGCCTCGGCGGGCGGTTCCTGGTCCACGGGCTGCTGAGGCACCTCGGCGGCAACCGCCTCGGGCTGCTGGGCGGCCACGGCAGCGTCATCCGCCGCGGGCACCTCCTGCGCGGGGGCCTCCGCCACGGGAGCGTTCGCCGCGGCGTCGTCCGGCACAGCGGTCTCCGCGACGGGCGTGCCGTCCTGACCGGCCACTGCCGCATCCGGCAGCACGTCCGGAGCCGCCTCCTGCGGCGGTGCCGGGGCCGCCGCCTGCGCGTCCGGCACGGCACCGGCGGCGTCCGCGACGACGGCCGCGCCGTCGACAGCCGCCGTGGCGTCCTCGGCCGGCAGCGGCATCGGCTGCGGCTGTTCGGCGAGCGGCGCAGCGTCCTGCGGGACGGGCGGCGCGGCCTCGGCGGCGGGTGCGACGGGCGCCTCGGGAGCGACCGTTTCTTCAGTCGGGGCCGGCGCCGTCTGCGGGAGGTGGGCGGCCTGGGCGGAGGCCTCGTTCCACGACGGCACCTGCGACGGGATCTCGCCGAGCTGGGGGCCGGGCAACGGGCCCTGGCCCGCGGCCCCGTAGGTCTGCTCGGCGGACAGCTGACCACCGTAGGGCTGCTCGGCGTACGACGGTGCCGCGAAAGCCTGCTCCGCGGGCACTCCGGGGGTCTGCTCGGCGTACGGGAGGCCCGCACCGGGCTGCGCGTCGGCCACCGGCTGTCCGCCCGGCGCGGTCTCGGGGGCCTCGGCCGGGGCGTCGAAGTATTCGGGCCCGCCGGTGGGCGGTCCCGCGTGCCGTCCGGCGGACTGCGAGGGAGCGTCGGCCGGTCCGCGGTCGGCGAGCGAACGGACCACGCCGCCGGTCGCGTCGGGGACGGGCGGGCCCATGTGCAGCGGACGGCGCTGGGGGGTGGCGGGCGCGGCGGCGCGGGCGCGGTCCTGCTGCTGCGGTGCCGCGGGCTGCGGGATACGGACGGCGCTGAGGTCGACGGAACCGGAATCCCGGCCGCCGCTCTCATGGTCACCGGCCTGGACGGGCATCGGCTCGAAACCGGTGGCCCCCTGGGCGGCCGGGTCGTACGGCGCGGCCTGCTGGGGGTGCTGATCCTGGTGGGTCTCCTGCGGGAGCGGCTGGGGCGCCGGCTGTTCGCTCCAGGCGCCCTGGGTGCCCGGCATCAGCAGCAGATCGTCGTCCTCGACGACGGCGTCGGGCTGGTCGAGGTAGGGGTATGCGCCGGGAGGGGACACCATGCCCGGCAGTTCCGTCGGTCCGGCGTCGGCAGGGGAGGAAGCGGCCGCCGGCTGCGGCTGCCCGGGATGTCCGCCTGCGTTCTCCGGCTGCCCCTCGCCCGGGACCTGGCCGGTGTCGGTCATGCGTACCCCTCGCCCATTGGTAGTGCTCCTTCCAACCGCTCGTGCGACGCGCTCGACCGGGGCGCGCCGACGCCCGATAGCTAGAACGAGCGAGCACGCCTCGCGGCACGTCCGCTCTCCAGAGCTTCATATTCGGCCAAAACCACGGCATTTTCCGGATATTGGCGTACGAAGCCGAATGCGGAACGGCGGCGCAACGATCCGCCAGCCTACCTCGCGCGGGTTGCCGTGCTGGTCATGGGTGAGAAACGCGATAGCCGCTGAGCAAAAACACCACGGACCGCTCGCGTTCGACCCAGACGGAGGTGTCCAGGTCCACGGACTGGAGCAGCGCGCACTCGACTTCGTAGCCGCCGTCGGCCAGTGCCCGGCCCAGCGCTTCGGCCTCGTCGCGGGTGGCGGCGTGGGTGACGATCCGTTCGGGGCGGCGGGCCGCGCAGGCGGTGACGACCTCCGCTCCCCCGCCGCCGACACGGATCACATCGGGTTCGGGCAGGTCCTCCAGGACCTGCGGCGCGCGCCCGTGCACGACCTGGAGTTGGACGCCGTGGCGGCGGGCGAGGGCGGCGGCGCGCCCGCAGGCGTCCGCGTCGGCGTCCACCGCGATGACGGCGGCGCCGAACCGCGCGGCCTCCACCGCGGCGGCTCCGCTGCCCGCGCCGATGTCCCAGACCAGGTCGCCCACCTGCGGCCCGAGACGGGCGAGTTGTGCGGTGCGCAGCTGGACGGCCTCGCCCTCGCCCAGGGCGCCGCCGTAAGCACTGTCCGGAAGTCCCCAGCCGCGCGGGCCCGTCGGGTGGCCCACCTCGCGGCCGGCGATCCAGCCGGTCCCCTGGGCCGCGGCGCCGGCGGGCGAACCACCGACGACAATCACGACATTGGGGTCACGCCAGACATGGTCGGGAACTTTGTCGGATGTGAGGACTGTCACCCGCTCTCGATCGGTGCCCAGGTCCTCGCAGATGACGAAGGTGCGGTGGACGCGGTCGAGCAACAGGGCGAGTTCGGCGGGCCCCGCGCCGGGCGAGGTGAGCACCGCGACCTTGGTGTGGGCGCGGCAGACATTCACCGCGCGGCGCAGATCGCGGCTGTGGGCGACGACGATCTGGGCGTCGTCCCAGGGCATACCGGCCCGCGCGAAGGCGGCCGCGACGGAGGAGACGGCCGGAACCACTTCCACTTCCAGGCCGTGCTCGGGCGCCCGGAGGGTGCGCACGACGCCGAAGAAGCCGGGGTCGCCGTCGGCGAGCACGACGGCGGTACCGCGGTGCTGGGCGATGCGGCGGGCCGCCAGGCTCACACTGCCGAGCCGGATCCGCTCGGCGTTCTGCGGGACTTCGGGCAATGCGAGGTGGTGGGCGGCGCCGGCCACGAGGGTGGCGGCGCCGAGGGCGGAGCGGGCGGCGGCGGTCAGCGCGGAGCCGTCCCATCCGATCACCGTGACCCGGTCGGCCATGCTCGTCAGTCTCCTGGGGCTGCTGTGGGTACGCGGGCGGGGTCAGCGGGCGGGCCGGCCGCTGGGCGGCCGCCGGCCGGCGGAAGTGCCGCTGTGGTGCGCTGGTCCGCGCGGGTCGCGCAGGTGCGCGGCAGGCCGAGGGTACCCCGAGAGGTACGGACCGGAGCGGGGGCGTGGGTCAGTTCCACTCGGGGTAGGCAAATCCGTTCGCGTCCGCCAGCCGGCCGGGAACCCCGTCGAGGTCCTCGGGCAGCAGACTCCACACGATCAGATCGGTGCGGATGTCCGTCCAGCCGCCGTCCTCGGTGCGGCTGCGGGCTATCCAGGCGTTGCGCAGCACGCCCTCGCTGATGCAGCCGATCTTCTGGGCGACCTGCTGGGAGGCGGTGTTGTCGGCCGCCGTGCGCAGCTCGATGCGTTCGAACTTCTGGTCGTGGAAGAGCCATTGCGCGACCGCGAGAACGGATTCGGAGGCGTAGCCCTCGCCGCGCGCCCAGGGGGCGGTGACATAGCCGATCTCCGTGCTGAGCACCCGCCAGTCGGTGTGGTCGACGTGGATGGTGCCGACCAGGCGCTGGGTGAGGAATTCGGTGACGGCCAGGGCGATGCCGCGGCCGTCGGTGCGTACGGCGGCGGCCTTGCCGGTGGCCCAGGCGCGGGCCTCGTCGGTGGTGTAGGGGTGCGGGACCGTGGTCCAGGCGGTGACGAGTTCGTCGGCCATCATGTCGGCGAGCGCGGGCACATCGGACTCGTCGAACGGGCGCAGCACCAACCGGTCCGTGCTGATGGAGATGTCCGGAAAGGTGGATGTCATGCCGCTGCTCCCACGCCGTTGACTGTGGTGTTCCGGAACGTCGCGGGCTGTGAGACCGCGAGGTCACGGGCCGTCTTGACCGTCTTGAATGCACCAGCATGCAGCATGGGCCCGCGGGTGTGCCATGCGCGTGGGCCCCGGCCGCGCACTGCGCGGGTCCGGGGCCCGGTGGCCGCGCGCGCGGACGGCCACCTTCCGGTGACCTGCGCACGAGCGAGGGCACATCCACACCCGCCCACCCCCCGAAGGGGGGTGGGCGGCGGGGAAAACCTCAGGACAAAGGGAGGCGTCAGCTCTTGGCGGGGCCGAAGGCCGGGATGACCGAGCCGTCCTTGTACTTGTCCTCGATGAACTTCTTGACCTCGGGGGAGTTCAGGAGCTTGGCGAGCTTCTTGATCCGCGGGTCGCTCTCGTTGCCCTTCTTGACGGCGAGGAAGTTGGCGTAGGGGTTGCCCTTCGCCTTCTCCAGTGCCAGCGCGTCCTTGGAGGGCTTGAGGTGGGCACCGATGGCGAAGTTGCCGTTGATGATCGCGGCGTCGACGTCGTCGATGCGCGGCGCGGTCTGGGCGGCCTCCAGCTCGGTGATCTTGATGCCCTTGTCGTCCTTGACGTCGGTCAGCTTGGCGTCGGAGCCGACACCGGGCTTGAGGGTGATCACGCCGTTGTCGGCGAGCAGCTTGAGCGCCCGGCCCTCGTTGGAGGGGTCGTTGGGGACCGAGACGGTGCCGCCGGACTTGAGCTGGGACAGCTTGTCGATCTTCTTGGAGTAGACGCCGAGCGGCTCGATGAGCACGTTCTGGACGGGCACGATGTGCGTGCCGTTCTCCTTGTTGAAGGTGTCGAGGAACGGCTTGTGCTGGAAGAAGTTGGCGTCGACCTGGCCGTCGTCGGTGACCTTGTTCGGGATCTTGTAGTCGTTGAACGGCTTGACGACGAGCTTGAGGCCTTCCTTCTCGGCCAGCTCGTTCTTGACGAAGTCCAGGATGGTGCCGTGCGGGGTGGGGCTCGCGGCGACGACGAGCGGGGCGTTCTTGTCGCCCTTGTCGCTGCTGGCGGTGGTGTCGGAGGGAGCGCTGCACGCGCTCGCGCCGAGGGCGACGGCGGAGGCGGCGGCTATGGCGACGGAGATCTTCAGGGTGTTGCGCACGAAGAGTGCCTCTTTCTTGTTCACACGCGCGGGTTCACGCGTGGTGTCCGCCCGGCAAAGGGTCCGGGCTCCGGGGTGGTGCGGGTCGTACGGGGGTGTTGCGGTCAGGCGGCTTCGGTGACGGCGGCCGGCTCCTCGGTACGGGCACGGCGCAGGCCGACGCCCAGGGAGGAGGCCCGGCGGGTGCCGCGGCCGGCGAGCCGGCGGACGACGAGGTCGCCGAGCAGCTGGACGACCGTGACGAGGAGGACCAGCTCGACGACCGTGGTGATCATCAGCGAGGTCTCGTACTGCTGGTAGCCATAGGTGTAGGCCAGGTTGCCCAGACCGCCGCCGCCGACCGCACCGGCGATCGCGGAGTAGCCGATCAGCTGGATGACGGTGGTGGTGACGGCCGCGACCAGTGCGGGCAGCGCCTGCGGGAGCAGCACCTTGAAGACGATGGTCCAGGTGCCGCCGCCCATCGCCTGCGCGGCTTCGACCAGGCCGTGGTCGACCTCGCGCAGGGCGGCCTCCACCAGCCGGGCGAAGAACGGGATGGCGGCGATCGCGAGCGGGACGACCGCGCCGGTCGGGCCGATGGAGACGCCGACGACGAGCCGGGTGAAGGGGATCAGCACGACGATCAGGATCAGGAACGGGAAGGACCGTCCGATGTTCACGATCGCGCCGAGGACCTTGCTCACCACGATGTTCTGAAGGAGCGCCCCGCGGTCGGTCAGGTGCAGCAGCACACCGACCGGGATGCCGATGAGCACCGCGTAGAACGTCGACCACCACACCATGAAGAGGGTGTCGAGCGTGTTGTCGTACAGCAGCGGCTGCATCTCGTTCCAGGTCACTTGGCACCTTCCTTCTGGAGCGTGGCGGCGGGCGCCGGGATCGCCGGCTGGCCGGCGGAGTCGGCGGCGGGCGCCGCGACGCTGCCGTCGACGTCCGCCACGTCCACCTGGAGACCCTGCTCGCGCAGGAAACCGATCGGCACGACGTTCTCCTCGAAGCGGCCGGGGAGCTCGATGCGCATCCGGCCGATCTGCTTGCCGCCGACGGTGTCCATGGCGGCGCCGAGGATCGAGATGTCGACGTTGTAGGTGCGCGACAGCTCGGAGATCACCGGGCGGGTGGCCGCCGAGCCGTGGAAGGTGATGTCGACGACGGTGCGGTCGTCGGCCGACGGCTCGCCGCCGACCGGGAACAGCTCCCTGGCCAGCTCGGAGCCGGGGGTGGCCAGCAGTTCGGCGACGGTGCCCTGCTCGATGACCCGGCCGTTCTTCATCAGCGCGGCCGAGTCGCAGATCGTCTTGACGACGTCCATCTCGTGCGTGATGAGCACGACGGTCAGGCCCAGCTTGCGGTTGAGGTCGCGCAGCAGCTGGAGGATGGAGCGGGTGGTCTCCGGGTCCAGGGCGCTGGTGGCCTCGTCGGAGAGCAGCACCTTGGGGTCGCCGGCCAGCGCGCGGGCGATGCCGACGCGCTGCTTCTGGCCGCCGGAGAGCTGGGCGGGGTAGGCCTTGGCCTTGTCGGCGAGGCCGACCAGGTCCAGCAGCTCCAGCGCCTTGCGGGAGCGCTCGCGGCGGTCGACCTTGAGGATCTCCAGCGGCAGTTCGACGTTGTCCTGGACGGTGCGCGAGGACAGCAGGTTGAAGTGCTGGAAGACCATGCCGATGTGGCTGCGCGCGGCCCGGAGCTGGGCGCTGGCGCGCTTGCCGCGTCCGGCGATGGACGTCAGTTCCTGGCCGGCGACCGTGACCGTGCCGGAGGTGGGGCGCTCCAGGAGGTTGAGGCAGCGGATGAGGGTGGACTTGCCGGCGCCGCTCTGGCCGATGACGCCGTACACCTCGCCCTCGCGGACGTGCAGATCGACGCCGTCCAGGGCGGTGACTTCGCGGTCTCCGGAACGGTAGACCTTGGTCAGGCCCGTTGTGGTGATCACTAGGGAATTCCGTCACTGTCGAGTGCTCGGCGGCTCGCCCGCCGGGCACGGGGCATTCTTGCGAGTGCGGCAGAGGGGAACGCGGGGCGGCGGCGGGCGCGGGGCCCGGCTCCGGGTTCCGGTGACGCGGGGCGGCCGGCGTCGTCGGGGGGCGACGCACGGCTCATGAGGGGTCCCCCTGCTCTTCGAGAGCTCGGGGGAAGGGTCTCGCTTCGGGGCGCGAGGCTCAGACGGGGGCCCTCAGCGGTCACACATTCGACACATGCAACGAGCACCGGACGTCAGGTACGCCTCGGTCGCAGGGGTGCGGCTGCTCGTCGTGGTCATGGCGGCAAGTAAACCAGACAGCAGGACGGGCCGATCAAGCCAGTCCGGATAGCGGACATGCCTGACCGACCCGTGGACAGCGCCTCACTCCGCGATGGTGATCTCCAGCGATCCGTCCGTGGCCTGCGCGGATACCTCCGCGAGCGTGCTGACGACGACATCCGCCGACAGCTCCTCCGCCCGGTGGGTTGTGGTCAACGCCACGGTCAGCATCCCGGCCGCCCGGCCGGCCGCGAGTCCCGCCGGCGCGTCCTCGAAGACCACACAGCGGGCCGGGTCCACCCCCAGCCGCTCGGCGGCGAGCAGGAACGGCTCCGGGTCCGGCTTGCCGCGGCTGATGTCGTCGGCGGCTATCAGCGTCTTGGTACGGATCCCGGCCGCGTCGAGACGGGCCTCGGCCAGCCGGGCGGTCGCGGAGGTGACCACGGCCCACCGCTCGGCGGGCAGGCCCGCCAGCAGGGCGAGGGTGCCGGGCAGTGCCACGACTCCCCCGGCGACGTCCTCGACCTCCAGCTGCTCGATCCGGGCCAGCGCCTCGGGCACCCGGTCCGCGGGCAGCAGATCGGCGACGATCTCCGCCGCCGGGCGCCCGTGCAGCTGGATCCGGGCGAACTCCTGCTCGGTGACGCCGTACTCCTTCGCCCACCGGGTCCAGCAGCGGGAGACGGACTCCAGGGAGGAAATCAGGGTGCCGTCGTTGTCGAAAAGGAGCGCATCAGCGGTGATCTTCATACTGCACGAGCGTACGTGCCAGGGCGGGGCCGGACGCGGCCGCCCGCCCGCCGCCGATTAGCATCGCCCCCATGCCCCACAACCCCACGGCGCGCAGCCACGTGGCCCGGAGGTCCCGGTGATCGACGCGCTGACGATCACGGTCGCGGTGACCGCTCTCGCCCTCGCGGCCTGGTGCGGCTTCGCCGCGTTCCGCGACCAGCCCACCAAGGACTGGCACCTCATCGGCATGGCGCTGGTGTCGCTGCTCGGCATCGCCCAACTGGTCATCGCCGTCGTGCAGTTGGCGCGCGGCCAGTCGCCGGACCAGGGCACCGCCCTCTTTGTCTCGTATCTGCTCGGGGCGGCCGCCTGTGTCCCCGCGACCGGGTTCATGTCGCTCTCGGAGCGCACCCGCTGGGGTTCGGCCACCGTCGCGGCGGGCGCCGTGGTGCTGGCCGTACTGGAAGTGCGGCTGTTCGACATCTGGGGAGGCGGCAGTGCCTGATTCCACGACGGCCTCCGCGGCGGACGGCACCACGGCCGCCGCCCCGGCGAAGCGTTCCCTGGGCACCGGCCCCGGGCGCCTGCTGGTCGCGCTCTACGGCATCTTCACCGTCGCGGCCGCCTCCCGCTCGCTCTACCAGCTCATCGCCCAGTTCGACCGGGCCCCGCTGGCGTACAGCCTCTCGGCCCTCTCCGCGGTCGTCTACGGGTTCATCACGTTCTCGCTGGTGCGCGGCGGCGAGGGTGCCCGCCGGGCCGCGTTCGCCTGCTGCGCGCTGGAGCTGCTCGGGGTGCTCGGTATCGGCACCTGGACGCTGCTCGACCGGTCCGCGTTCCCGGACGCCACGGTCTGGTCGGACTACGGCATGGGCTATCTCTTCATTCCGGTCATCCTGCCCGTCACCGGGCTGATGTGGCTGCGCCGGGCCCGTACGGAACAGCCCGCCTGAGCCGTCCCGGAATCCCTGGCGGAGGCCGGGAGGGCCGGCCCGGCCACCGCGCGGGCCCGCCCTCCCCCCGTGTCATGCCTGGGCGGCGAACTCCCCCTGGCTCCGGCCGGGAGGCGTCCCCACGGCGGTGGTCTCCTGGCGCAGCTCCTTCTCCAGCGTCACCACGCTCAGGCGGGAGGTGAGCTGCTCGGTGCCCACGGGCAGATAGCCGTGGCTGCGGTACAGACGCAGATTGCCCTCGCTGCGGTGCCCGGTGAACAGGCGGAAGCCCGTGACGGACCGCTCGGCCGCCAGCCGCTGCTCGACCGCGTCGAGCAGCCGTCCGCCCAGGCCGTGCCGCTGCATCCGCGGGTGCACGATGAGCTTGGCTATCCGCGCGGTGCCGTCCTCGTCGACCGTGCCGCGCACGGACCCGACCACCTCCTCGCCGAGCCTGGCCACCACCACGCAGGCCTCGCCCAGTTCGGCGCGCAGCGCCTGGAGGGTCTGGGTGAGCGGCTCGATGGCGTAGTCGTCGTACAGCGCGGCTTCCTGCTGGTAGCAGAGGTACTGGAGTTTGAGGATCTGCTCGGCGTCCTGGTCGGTCGCCGCAGAGATGGTCACGCTCGTGCCCATGCGCGTATGCCTCCCCTATTCGGTTTCGCTGGTCCGGGCGCGCTGAGGGTGGTGTGCTGTCCGGGGGACGCTTTCGGTCCCCCGGGGTACGCCCGGAACGGTGTGCCCTGACAGACGGCGCCGTGGGGTACCCGGCGCCGTCATGGCGTGGCTGACGCTGCTTCTTCCGGGATCCCCTGAAGGTGGCAGCGGCAATCTCCGCCGCGAGCATTCTGCGCAGGCATGTGGGGCAAGCGGAACGGACCGGCACCGAGCTCTCCTGTGACATTCCCAACTCAGATGAGAGGGCAGGCGAGGTGTGCCGGTCCGGGCTCCGCAAGCGGCAGGCGGCGGCCGCGTGCGGTCAGTGCTTGCGGAACTGCGCGGCCGCCAGCAGCGCGGTGTCGGGGTTGTCGGAGAACAGACCGTCGATACCGGTGCCGAGCAGGGCCTTGAAGAAGCCGAGCGAGTCGCCGTAGGCGTTCGGGTCGGTGCCGCGGCGGTAGTCGGTCGGCAGGAAGGTGTTCTCGTTGCGGACCGTATACGGGTGGAGCACCAGTCCGGCGGCGTGGGCGTCCTTGACGACGGAGCTGGGCTCGCCGAGCTTGCCGTCCTTGTCCCGCGGGATGATCACGGTCAGGTCCGGGCCGATGCCCTGGGCGAAGCGGGCGAGCCACGTCAGGCCCTCGGGCTTGACCAGGTCGGCGACGGTGCGCGGGTCACCGGTCGCCGTGAAGTCCCAGGGGCGGTCCTTGAGCGTGCCCAGCAGGACGACCTTGGGGCAGTCCACGAGCTTGTCCAGGCGCTGGATGCTGCTGGGCTCGAAGGACTGGAGGAAGTTCGGGGAGTTCTTGCGGTGCCGGCCGTGCGCCCGCAGGGCCTTGGCCAGCCGCTCCTCCAGACCGAGGCCCAGCCCCCGGAAGTAGGTGGGGTGCTTGGTCTCGATGTGCAGCCAGACGCGGCGGCCCCGCTTGCGGCCCTCGCGCTCGGCCCACTGGAGGACCTCCTCGAAGGTCGGCACCTCCCACACACCGTCGTAGAGGGTGTTGTGCTGACGGGTGCCCGGTATGCGCTCCTTGGCGCGCAGCGTCTTGAGCTCGGCGAGCGTGAAGTCCTCGGTGAACCAGCCGGTCAGCTTGACCCCGTCGACGGACTTGGTGGTCTTGCGGTCCGCGAACTCGGGGTGCGCGGAGACATCGGTGGTGGCGGTGATGTCGTTCTCGTGACGGCAGACCAGATGCCCGTCCTTGGTGGGGACGAGGTCCTGCTCGATGACGTCCGCGCCCATGTCCAGGGCGAGTTGGTAGGAGCCGAAGGTGTGCTCGGGGCGGTAGCCGCTGGCGCCGCGGTGGCCGACGATCAGCGGCACGGGCAGCTCCTGGGGCACACCGGCTCGCCGGCCTGCGCTCGCCTGGGCCGCGCTCGCCTGGCCGGCCGTGCCGAATACCGCCGCTCCCGCGCCGAGTGCCGCGGCGCCCAGCACCATCCGTCGTCCCGGCTGCCGATTGTGCATGCGCACGCTCCTTGTGCTCTAGGTGTTCTGTGGTGTTCCAGGTGCTTCCGGGTGTATTCCGGTGGGCGATGAGGCGTGTTGCGCACCGGTCCGGACCACCGGGCTGATCGTAAGCACGGACGGGTCACGCCCGGGAGACGCACGCCAACATCGGGGGGAAGATGGGGGTAACACATGTCAACTGTGCGTATCGACCTCGTGAACCCGATGTGCGAGCGGGAGTGACCCGCGAGTATTGTCCTGGGCTGCAGAGTTCTGCGCCCGCTTGCCGTTGACCAGTCTCGACCCGGAGGGCCCGTTGTCCCGCATTGTGCTGAAGGCGATTCTCGGATTCGTCATGCGTGTCCTGTACCGCCCGAAGGTAGAGGGCATGGAGCGCATTCCGGCGACCGGACCGGTGATCCTGGCCGGCAATCACGTCACCTTCATCGACTCACTGTTCCTGAGCCTGGTCGTCAAGCGCCCGGTGTACTTCATCGGCAAGGACGAGTACGTCACCGGCAAGGGCTTCAAGGGCCGGCTGATGGCCTGGTTCTTCACCAGCTCCGGCATGATCCCGGTGGACCGCGACGGCGGGCACGGCGGGGTCGCCGCGCTGATGACCGGCCGCCGGATCCTGGAGGAGGGCAGCGTCTTCGGCATCTACCCCGAGGGCACCCGCTCCCCCGACGGCCGTCTCTACCGCGGCCGTACGGGCATCGCCCGGCTCACCCTGATGACCGGCGCGCCCGTCGTCCCGTTCGCGATGATCGGCACCGACAAGGTGCAGCCCGGCGGCAAGGGCCGCCCGCACATCGCCCCGGTGACGGTGCGCTTCGGTGAGCCGCTGGACTTCTCCCGCTACGACGGCATGGACCGCGACCGCTATGTGCTGCGGGCCGTCACCGACGAGGTGATGAGCGACGTCATGGAGCTGTCCGGCCAGGAGTACGTCGACATGTACGCCACCAAGGCCAGGGCCGCCTGACCCGATCCGCCTGCGCCGGGCCCCATCCGTTCCTCGGATGGGGCCCGTTGTGCGTGCTGCGCCCGCGCTCCGGGTCAGCAGGGCACCCGGAAGCCGCCGGGGGCGCGCTGGCCCTCGGCGCCGCCGGTCAGCGCCGTACGCAGCGCCGCCTCGGGCCGTGGCACCACGCTGCCGTCGACCTGGAGCAGCTGCTGGCGCTGGGTGACGGTGCCGGTGCGGGCGCCGGGCACCTGCGCGTTCTTGATCGCCACCCGGTTCAGCGGGGCGGGCTTCAGCTGCTTCTTGGTGCGGACGAAGGCGATGAAGCTCTCGAAGTCGCGGGTGTGCCGCACCGGTGCGGTGAACCCGGTGAAGGCGCTGAAGCCGTCCTGGTTGATGAGGGTGTACGAGGGGGCGGCGAGCCGGTACCTGCGGTCGATGTCGAGTGCGGTGCCGTCGATGAACACCTCGGCGGGGTCGATCCGCCGGCCGACCGGACCCGCGGCGTCGAAGGTGTAGCGGACATTGCCGGAGACGGCCAGCGGGGAGAAGCCGAGACCGCCGCCCGCGGTCGGCGCCCACTGTTCCTCCAGCGCGTCATGGATCTGCCGGCCGGTGACGGTGACGGTCAGGATCGGGTCGCCGAAGCCTACGGAGTTCCAGGCCTGCGCGAAGGTGACGGTGCCGTTCGTCTCCCCGTCACGGATCAGGTCGCCGGCGATCACCGCCTGGCCGACGCGCGGTGCCACCGCGATGACGGCGAGATCCGCGGGGGTGTTGGGGTGTTGGGCGGGGTCGTCCATCGGGCCGCGCGGCTGCCGGCCCGCCCACAGGGCCCAGTCGGCGACGAGGTTGCCCATGGTGGACTCCCCCACCGCGTTGCGCCGCCGGGTGAAGGAGGCGGTCTGGGTGCCGATCTTGCTGCGGGCGCGCCGGGTGGCGTAGCCCGCCCAGTAGCCGGCGATCGAGCGCAGCTCCGGGTCCGGCGTCACCTCGCGGGTGTTGGGGTGGTTGACGGAGGTGGTCAGCTCCCGGACCACCGATCCGGTGTCCGGGTCGAGACGCAGATTGATCTCGTTGATGATCTGGCCGTAGCAGCCCGCCTCGACGAAGGGGCGGGGGTCGCCGTTGGGGTCGGGCAGCATCATCGTGAAGGCGCAGTGCCAGTGGCCGGTGACGATGGCATCGATGTCGGGCGAGGCGCGCAGCGCCAGTTCGTACGCGGGCCCCGAGGGGTTCTTGCCGCTGGAGAAGTCGCTGCCGGCCACCGCGCCGTCGTGCATGGAGAGCACGATCGCATGGACGCCGCGTGACTTGAGCTCCGCGGCGCAGCGGTTGGCGGTCTCCAGCTCGTCCAGGGTGCGCAGGCCCGGCTGGTAGGAGCCGGGGAAGGACTCGGTGCCGATGGCGGTCAGATGGATGAAGCCGATCGCCAGCCGGCGGCCGCGGCCGGCGTCCACGTACTCGATGTTGTACGGCGGCAGTACGGTTTCGCCGTTCGCGTTCCACACCAGGTTCGCGCTGTAGTAGGGGAACTTCGCGCCCTCGAAGCGGCGTCCGGTGGAGTCCTTGAAGTCGTCGTCCCGTCCCACGACCGGGAAGGCGTCGCCGTCCGCCATGTGCGAGGTCAGGAAGGTCGCCGACTTGTCGAACTCGTGGTTGCCGGCCGAGGCGAAGTCCAGGCCCATGGCGTTGAGCGCTTCGATGGTGGGCTCGTCGGCGAAGGAGGAGGCGTCGAACTCCCAGCCGGAGAAGAGGTCACCGGGGGCGAAGAAGAGCGAGTTGCGGCGGCCGTCCCTCAGCCGCTCCAGGTGGGCGGCCATAGAGGCCACGCCGCCGACGGTGTACTTCTTTCCGCCGGCGCCGGTGATGATCGAGTTGGCACCCGGGGCGCCCTGAAGATAGCCGTGCAGATCGGTGATGTTGAGGAGCTGGACGTCGACGTATTCGTCGGCGGTGGCCGCGTCGCGGGCGTGGCCGGTGGCGTAGGCGTTGCTGCCGATGGCGCTCGCGGTGGCCAGAGCCCCCGCGGCGGTGAAGAAGGAGCGTCGTCCGATGTCGCGCACTGCGTCACTCTCCTGAGCGGGCCGTCCGTGAGGGGACGACGGGAGAGTCAAGCAAGCCGCTCGGGACGGCCGGTCACCACGATGCGTACCGGGCGTGAACGTGCGGGGGACAGTCGCCCCCAGGGCGTGTCCTGTGGATCATGGCGGTTGCAGGTGCCTTGATCCACAGGACACGCCCTGAGGCGCGGTGTGTGCCCGCCGTCCGGCGGATCGGCCGTACGGCTTACGGGCGTTCCGCCGGGCCGCCGGGCGCCGGTCCGGACCCATGGCCCGGCTTCGGGCCGGCCGCGGAGAGCACCGCGGTGGCCGGCGGGGCCGGGCTGTTCGCCAGCTCCTGGCCGCGGAGCAGGAACCACGCGGCCACCGCGGCGGACAGCAGGACCACCGCGCCCACCCCGGCCGCGACGTCCACGCCCTGGACGAAGGAGTCCTGAGCGGCCTTCACCAGCGCGGCGCCCTGGTCGGCGGGGAGTTGGCCGGCCGTCTCGAAGGCGCCGCCGAGCGACTCACGGGCGGCGTCCGCGGTGGGTTCGGCCACCCCGGGGGGCGTGGCGAAGCCGCGGTAGATGCCGGTGACGATGGAGCCGAGCAGGGCGATACCGAGGGCCGCGCCCAGTTCGTAGGCGGTCTCGGAGACGGCGGAGGCGGCGCCCGCCTCCTCCTTGGGGACGCTGGAGAGGATCACGTCCGCGGTGACGGTGAACGAGAAGCCCGCGCCGACTCCGACGACGAAGAGGATCACGCACAGCGCCGCGGTGCCGGTGTCGCCGTGCAGGGTGGTGCAGCCGACGAGCGAGAGCCCGACCACCGCGAGGCCGCCGGCGACCACGATCCTGACCGACAGCCGCCGGGCGACCCACCCGGCCGCCAGACCGGCGCCCACCGCGCCGACCGCGGCCGGGAGTTCGACGAGCCCCGCGTTCAGTGGCGAGCGCAGCTGCACCATCTGGAGGAACTGGGAGAGGAAGAAGACCAGCCCGGACAGTCCGAGGATGGTCAGCAGGTCGGCCAGCACCGCTCCGGAGAACCCGCGGTGGTGAAAGAGCTTCATGTTCAGCAGCGGCGAGGGGAGGGTGAGCTGCCGCCGGACGAACACGAAGAGGGCGAGCACACCGATGACGGCGGTCAGCGCGATGTCCCAGCGGTAGCCGTGCACCGCCGCTTCCTTGATGGCGTAGACGACACAGACGATGCCCACCAGGGCCAGCAGGACGCTGGGGATGTCCCAGGGGCCGGGGTCCGGGTTGCGCGACTCCGGGATGACCTTGGCGCCGACGGCCACCAGCAGCAACATCACCGGCAGGTTGATCAGGAAGACCGATCCCCACCAGAAGTGCCCCAGCAGAAAACCGCCGAGCACCGGCCCCACGGCCATACCCGCCGAGGCCATCGCGCCCCAGATGCCGACGGCCAGGCTGCGTTCCTTGGGGTCGTGGAAGAGGTTGCGGATCAGCGCCAGGGTGGACGGCATCAGCGTCGCACCGGCCACGCCCTGGAGCGCACGGGCGAGGATCATCATCTCGGGCGTGGAGGCGTACGCGGCGAGCACCGACATCGCGCCGAAGCCGACGGAGCCGATCAGCAGCAGCTTCTTGCGGCCGATGCGGTCGCCGAGGCTGCCCATGGAGACCAGCAGGCCGGCGATGACGAAGGAGTAGATGTCACCGATCCACAGCAGCTGCGTCCCGGAGGGCTGGAGGTCTTCGCTGAGGAAGGGGGTGGCGAGGCCGAGGACCGTGGCGTCGACGCCGACCAGCAGCACGGCGAGGACGAGGACGGCGAGCGCGAGCCAGCGGCCCGGGCGGGGCTGGTCGTCCACATGGGCCGAACCTGCCGGTCCTGACGCTATGGTCTCGGTCATTTCTCCATGCTCCGTCGGATGCCGCCGAGCAGCAGCTCGGCGATCGAGTGGTTGAGGTCGTTGCGGGCGACGCGCCCTTCGTACACGGCCCAGGCGCCGGCGCCGATCAGGCCGTAGAAGGCCTCGGTGAGCCAGGCGGCGCTCAGATCGATCCGGAAGTCGCCCTCTTCCTGGCCGCGGCGGAAGAGGGCGGCGATGCGGGCGTCCAGCTCGGCCCAGCCGGCGTTGATCTCGCCGTCCTCGAAGAGCTGGTTCTCGGTGAAGAGGAAGGCCAGTACGGCGGCGACCGGTTCGGCTTCGGCGATCAGCCGGCGCAGCGCGTCGGCGGCGTCCCCCTCCTCCAGCCGCGCCACGTCCATCGCCTGCACGAACTGGGCGATCCCGTGCTCCTCCAGCGCCCTGATCAGGGCGTCCCGTCCGGCGAAGTGCCGGTGCAGGGTCGCGCGGCTGATGCCCGCCGCGCGGGCGATCTCGTCCATCGGCGTCGATGCCCGCCGCGTGAGCAACGCGGCGGCTTCCTTGAGTACGCGTTCGCGGTCCAGGGCCATGAGACACACACTAGCCGAATGAGACACCAATGTCTCATCTGGGGTCCGCGCATACGACGGCGGCCCGCCCCCGGTCTCTCCCGGGGGCGGGCCGCCGTCACACATGTCCGTACGGTCAGGGCAGCTCGGTGACCTTCTTGGCCGCCGCCCACTCCTGCTGCTTCACCAGATCGGTGCGGACCTCGGCGAGCTGGACCGCCACCGCCGAGGGCGCCGTACCGCCCCGGCCGCTGCGCGAGGCGAGGGCCCCGGGAACGTTGAGGACGCCGCGGACCTCGGGCGTCAGATGCGGCGAGATCTTGGCGAACTGCTCGTCGGTGAGCTGGTCCAGCTCGATGCCGAGCCCCTCGCACTCCTTGACGCACTCACCGGCGACCTCATGCGCCACCCGGAACGGCACACCCTGCTTGACCAGCCACTCCGCGATGTCGGTGGCCAGCGAGAAGCCGGCCGGGGCCAGCTCCTCCATGCGCTCGCGGTGGACGGTCAGCGTGGCCATCATGCCGGTGAACGCCGGGAGCAGCACCTCCAGTTGGTCGCAGGAGTCAAAGACCGGCTCCTTGTCCTCCTGGAGGTCACGGTTGTAGGCGAGCGGCAGCGCCTTGAGGGTCGCCATCAGGCCGGTCAGGTTGCCGATGAGGCGGCCCGACTTGCCCCGCGCCAGCTCGGCGATGTCCGGGTTCTTCTTCTGCGGCATGATCGACGAGCCGGTGGAGAAGGCGTCGTGGAGCGTGACGAAGGAGAACTCCTTCGTGTTCCAGAGGATGATTTCCTCGGCGATCCGGGAGAGGTTCACCCCGATCATCGCGGTGATGAAGGCGAACTCCGCGGCGAAGTCACGGGAGGCCGTGCCGTCGATGGAGTTGCCGGCCGAGCCGTGCTCGAAGCCGAGGTCCGCGGCGACCGCCTCCGGGTCGAGGCCGAGCGAGGAGCCGGCCAGCGCGCCCGAGCCGTACGGGGAGACGGCGGTGCGCTCGTCCCACTGCCGCAGCCGCTCCGCGTCCCGGGACAGCGACTGCACATGCGCCAGCACATGGTGGGCGAAGAGCACCGGCTGGGCGTGCTGGAGGTGGGTGCGGCCCGGCATCGCGACGTCCGGGTGGGCCTCGGCGAGGCCGACCAGCGCCTCCTGGAGGTCGGCGATCAGCCCGCCGATGATCCGGGCGTGATCGCGCAGATACATCCGGAAGAGCGTGGCGACCTGGTCGTTACGGGACCGGCCGGCCCGCAGCTTGCCGCCGAGGTCCGGACCGAGCCGCTCCAGCAGCCCGCGCTCCAGGGCGGTGTGGACGTCCTCGTCGGCGATGGTGCCGGTGAACGAACCGTCGGCGACGTCCCGTTCGAGCTGGTCGAGACCGGCGGTCATCCGCTCCAGCTCGTCGGCGGTCAGCAGTCCGGCCCGGTGGAGCACCCGGGCGTGCGCACGCGAGCCCGCGATGTCGTAGGGGGCCAGCCGCCAGTCGAAGTGGACGGACGCCGACAGCTGGGCCAGCGCCTGGGCCGGGCCGTCGGCGAACCGACCGCCCCAGAGCCGGACGTCACCGCTGTTGCTGCTCACTGCTGCTCCTCAAGGCTGCTTCGGATGTGCCGCTCCCCCACGGCCTTGAGGGCCAGGAGGTGTCGCCGCCCGCCGCGAGGGCGGGGAGGCGGTGTGCGTACGGACGTAACGAGACGGGCTCAGGCCAGGTCGCGCTTGGCCGCAATCTTGCTCGACATGCCGAAGAGCTCGATGAAGCCCTTCGAGAGCGACTGGTCGAAGGTGTCGCCGGAGTCGTAGGTCGCGAGGTTGAAGTCGTACAGCGACTGGTCGGACCGCCGGCCGGTGACCACCGCGCGGCCGCCGTGCAGAGTCATCCGGATGTCGCCGCTGACCTGCTGGTTGGCCTCGTCGAGGAAGCCGTCCAGGGCGCGCTTGAGCGGGGAGAACCACAGGCCGTCGTAGACCAGCTCGCCCCAGCGCTGCTCGACCTGCCGCTTGTAGCGGGCCAGTTCGCGCTCGACGGTGACGTTCTCCAGCTCCTGGTGCGCGGTGATCAGCGCGATCGCGCCGGGCGCCTCGTACACCTCACGGGACTTGATGCCGACCAGCCGGTCCTCGACCATGTCGATCCGGCCGACGCCCTGGGCGCCGGCCCGCTCGTTGAGCTGCTGGATCGCCTGGAGGACGGTGACGGGCTTGCCGTCGATGGCGACCGGGACACCCTCCTTGAAGGAGATGACGACCTCGTCGGCCTCCCGCTGGGTGGCCGGGTTCTCGGTGTACTCGTACACGTCCTCGATCGGGGCGTTCCAGATGTCCTCCAGGAAGCCGGTCTCCACGGCCCGCCCGAAGACGTTCTGGTCGATGGAGTACGGCGACTTCTTGGTGGTCGCGATCGGCAGCTTCTTGTCCTCGCAGAACGCGATCGCCTTGTCCCGGGTCATCGCGTAGTCGCGGACCGGGGCGATGCACTTCAGGTCGGGGGCGAGGGAGGAGATACCGGCCTCGAATCGGACCTGGTCGTTGCCCTTGCCGGTGCAGCCGTGGGCGACGGTGGTGGCGCCGTGCTTGTGGGCGGCGGCCACCAGGTGCTTGACGATGGCCGGCCGGGAGAGCGCGGAGACCAGCGGGTAGCGGTCCATGTACAGGGCATTGGCCTTGATCGCCGGGAGGCAGTACTCGTCGGCGAATTCGTCCTTGGCGTCCGCGACCTCGGCCTCGACCGCGCCACAGGCGAGCGCGCGCTTGCGGATGACCTCCAGGTCCTCGCCGCCCTGGCCGACGTCCACGGCAACGGCGATGACCTCGGCGCCCGTCTCCTCGGCGATCCAGCCGATGCAGACAGAGGTGTCCAGGCCCCCCGAGTAGGCGAGTACGACGCGCTCGGTCACGGCTTTCTCCTTACGATCCATGCACTGATAGGTATAAGTATGCACTCGACCGTATGTTTCGTCAATGCGCCGAGGAAGATGCGGCCGAGGGACGGGCCGGCGGCGGGGCGCGACCTCACGGCCCCTCCCGCAGCACCTCCGTCAGGACGGTCACATGGCTCGCCGACAGTTCCTTCGTCGCCGTCAGGAGCGTCAGCGGCCCCTCCTCGGCGAGCTCCCGCAACCGCTCCAGCGCCCGCCGGGCCGTCCCCTGCGACAGCTCCTCGCGATAGCGCGCGGCGAACCCCTCGAAGCGCTCCCCCTCGTGCCCGTACCAGCGCCGTAGCTCGGTCGAGGGCGCCACGCCCTTGCACCACCCGGTCAGCTGCGCATCCGCCTTGGACAGCCCGCGCGGCCAGAGCCGGTCGACCAGGACCCGCGCCCCGTCCGCCGGCTCGGGTGACTCGTACACCCGGCGCGCACGGACGGCATCACCTGCGGACATATCACCCATATTCCTATCGAACCATGGGAGCGCACCCCCTGCCGGGAGCCCGGAAAGGGCGCTGCGGGGGACCCGCTTTGGATTCATGGGCCCGGACAGGGTATTTTTCTTCTGCACGCCCCGGCCGGGAGTTCTCCGGCCGGTATGAGCACCGGGACGTGGCGCAGCTTGGTAGCGCACTTGACTGGGGGTCAAGGGGTCGCAGGTTCAAATCCTGTCGTCCCGACGGTGTTTTTGCAGGTCAGAGGCCGCTTCCGAGATATCGGAAGCGGCCTTTGCCGTTGCCTTGGCCGCTCCCCTACGGGGGCCTCGCCCCGGCCTGCCGGTGGGCGGACGCGGAGCGAGGCGCGAGCGGGGCCACAAGCGGCCTCCATGGCGTGGGCGGCTGCCGCCTACGCCACCGGGTCCGCCACCCCGCGCGGGTGCGGTATCGCTATCTCCTCCGGCTTCTGGAGTGCCACGGTCCGCGCCGGGGAGGGAATCCTGATGCCCTCGGCCCGGTAGCGCTGGTGGAGACGCTTGATGAACTCGTGCTTGATCCGGTACTGGTCGCTGAACTCGCCGACCCCGAGGATCACCGTGAAGCTGATCCGGGAATCGCCGAAGGTGTGGAAGCGCACGGCCGGTTCATGGTCCGGGTCACCGCCGTTGACGTCGGTCATCACGCTCTCGACGACCTCGGTGGTGACCCGCTCGACATGCTCGAGGTCGCTGTCGTAGCCGACCCCCACCTGGACCAGGATCGTCAACTTCTGTTCCGGCCGGCTGAAGTTGGTCATGTTGGTGTCGGCCAGCTGGCGGTTGGAGATGATCACCAGGTTGTTGGAGAGCTGGCGCACCACGGTGTTGCGCCAGTTGACGTCGACGACATAGCCCTCCTCACCGCTGCTGAGCCGGATGTAGTCACCGGGCTGCACGGTCTTCGAGGCGAGGATGTGCACACCGGCGAAGAGGTTGGCGAGGGTGTCCTGCAACGCCAGCGCGACCGCGAGACCACCCACACCCAGCGCGGTCAGCAGCGGGGCGATGGAGATGCCCAGGGTCTGGAGCACGACGAGAAAGCCCATCGCCAGCACCACGATGCGGGTGATGTTGGCGAAGATGGTGGCCGATCCGGCCACGCCGGACCGGGACTGCGCCAGGGTCTTCACCAGACGGGTGATCACCCGGGCCGCGGTGAGCGTGACGACCAGGATGAGCAGGACGGTCAGCGTCCGGTTGACGGTGTGTCCGACCGCCTCCGTCAGCGGCAGCGCCGCGGCGGCCGCCGCCAGACCGGCAGTGATCGCCGCCCACGGGACCACGGTCCGCAGGGCGTCGACGATGATGTCGTCCCCGCTCCACCGCGTCCGGAGCGCGTGCTTGCCCAGCCACCGCAGGGCCACCCGCAGCACCAGGCCGGCCGCGAGACCGGCGGCCAGCGCGACCCCGGCGACGATCATGTCGTGCAGCGTGAAAGCCCGGTTCACCGGCCGGCTCCCGGGGTCCGGGGGAACGGCTGTGCTATGAGCCGGATGTGATGTGTCGTCACCAAGTCACCTGCTTGTCTCTAAGGCTGCGAATGCGCCGGGACATCCGTGGACTCCCCGACGCGAACTGCCATCCTGCCGCATGCGGTTCGGCATGCGGCGCGGGGCCCGGAGGGGGATCGCCGAACGGCCGCCTCCCGGGGGAGACGGCCGTTTCAGGGAGTGCTGGTGTGACAGGTGAGCAGCGCGAAGGACGGCCTTGCGCGCGCCTCGGTACGCCTCAGTGCGCCTTCTGCGCCAATCGCAGCAGATGGTCGGCGAGCGCCTGGCCGCCCGCCGGGTCGCGGCTGATGAGCATCAGGGTGTCGTCGCCCGCGATGGTGCCGAGGATGTCGTGGAGCTCGGCCTGGTCGATGGCCGAGGCCAGGAACTGGGCGGCGCCCGGCGGGGTGCGCAGGACAACGAGGTTGGCGGAGGCCTCGGCGGAGATGAGGAGTTCGCCGGAGAGGCGGCGCATCCGCTCCTCCTTGGCCGACTCGCCCAGCGGTGCCCGTGGCTTGCGGTCGCCGCCCTCGCTGGGCACCGCGTAGATCAGCTCACCACCGGTGTTGCGGATCTTGACCGCACCCAGCTCGTCCAGGTCGCGGGAGAGCGTCGCCTGGGTGACGGACAGGCCGTCGTCGGCGAGCAGCTTGGCGAGCTGGCTCTGGGAGCGGACCGGCAGCCGGTTGAGGATGTCCACGATCCGGCGGTGGCGGGCGGTGCGGGTCTGCGGCACGGCCTGGCCGCCGTTCTGCGCCTCGTTGTCCTGCGGCTCGTTGTCCTGCGGCTCGCTCATCGTTGTCGTCAGTCTCCGGCTCGTTGTTCCCCGTCGGCCCCTTGGCGGACCGTGTTCAGGACGCCCGGGAGCTTGTGGAGGAACACTTCCGCTTCGTCGTCGGAGACGATCAGCGGCGGGGCGAGCCGGATGACATCCGGCGCGACCGCGTTCACCAGGAGGCCCGCGTCCTGAGCCGCCTGCTGCACCTGCGGCGCGAGCGGCTCCGTCAAGACGATACCCAGGAGGAGGCCCGCACCGCGGACCTGGCTGATCAATGGGTGGCCCAGGGCCTCGGTCCCCTTCCTCAGCCGCTCGCCGACCCGCGTGACGTTCTCCAGGATGCCGTCCGCCTCGATGGTGTCCAGGACGGCGAGGGCGCCGGCGCAGACGACCGGGTTGCCGCTGAACGTCGAGCCGTGCGAACCGGGCGTGAGCAGCTCGGCGGCCCGGCCGAAGGCCAGCGTCGCACCGATCGGCAGACCGCCGCCCAGCCCCTTGGCGAGGGTGATGATGTCGGCCTCGACGCCCTGCGCCTGCGACTCCAGCCAGTGTCCGGTACGGCCGATGCCGGTCTGGATCTCGTCGAGGACCAGCAGGGTGCCGGTGGCGGCGGTGATCTCGCGGGCGGCCCGGAGGTAGCCGGGCGGCGGGACGATGACGCCGTTCTCGCCCTGGACGGGCTCCAGGATGACGAAGGCGGTGTCGGTGGTGACGGCGGCGCGGAGGGCCTCGACGTCCCCGTACGGGATGTAGTCGACGTCGCCGGGCAGCGGTGCGAACGGCGCCTGCTTGGCGGGCTGGCCGGTGAGGGCGAGGGCGCCCATGGTGCGGCCGTGGAAGCCGCCGGCCGTGGAGACCATGTGGCGGCGCCCGGTCAGCCGGCCGATCTTGAAGGCGGCCTCGTTGGCCTCGGCGCCGGAGTTGGAGAAGTAGACCCGGCCGGGGCGTCCGGCCAGCGCGAGCAGCCGCTCCGCGAGGGCCACGGTGGGCTCGCTGACGAAGAAGTTCGAGACATGGCCGAGGGTGGCGACCTGGTCGGAGACGGCGCGGACCACGGCGGGGTGGGCATGGCCGAGGGAGTTGACCGCGATGCCGCCGAGAAAGTCGAGGTACTCGTTGCCGTCGGCGTCCCACACCTTGGCGCCCTCACCGCGGACGAGGGGGATACGGGGGGTGCCGAAGTTGTCCATCATGGCGCCCTGCCAGCGCCCGGTGAGGCCCTTGTTGGTCGCCGGCCCGTGGCCGTGTGCCGCGTCGCTCATGTCGCCCCCTCGATCGTGTTCGCGTCCGGCACGACCATCGTGCCGATTCCTTCGTCGGTGAAGATCTCCAGCAGGATCGAGTGCTGGACCCGCCCGTCGATGACCCGTGCCGTGTGGACGCCGTTGCGGACGGCGTGCAGACAGCCCTGCATCTTGGGGACCATGCCGCTGGCCAGGTCGGGCAGCAGCTTCTCCAGTTGGGTGGCGGTGAGGCGGGAGATCACCTCGTCGCTGTTCGGCCAGTCCTCGTAGAGGCCCTCGACGTCGGTGAGCACCATCAGCGTCTCGGCGCCGAGGGCGGCGGCCAGCGCGGCCGCTGCCGTGTCGGCGTTGACGTTGAAGACTCCGGAGGCATCGTCCTCGTCGCTGCTGCGGGCGATCGAGGAGATGACCGGGATCCGGCCGTCGTCCAGGAGCGCCTGGACCGCGCCGGGGTCGATGGCGGTGATCTCGCCGACCCGGCCGATGTCCACCCGCTCGCCGTCGATATCGGCGTAGTGCTTGGTCGCGGCCATCAGATGGGCGTCCTCGCCGGTCATGCCGACGGCCAGCGGGCCGTGCTCGTTGAGCAGGCCGACCAGCTCACGCTGCACCTGGCCGGCCAGCACCATCCGCACGACGTTCATCGCCTCGGGGGTGGTGACCCGCAGGCCGCCCTTGAACTCCGACTCCAGGCCGAGCAGGTCCAGCTGGGCGCTGATCTGCGGGCCGCCGCCGTGTACGACGACGGGGCGCAGTCCGGCGTGCCGCAGGAAGACCACGTCCTGGGCGAAGGCCCGCTTGAGCTCCTCGTCGACCATGGCGTTGCCGCCGAACTTGATGACGACGGTCTTGCCGTGGTGCCGGGTCAGCCAGGGCAGCGCCTCGATCAGGATGCGGGCCTTGGGGAGCGCGGTGTGCTTACGGGCGTTCATGCGTCGGCCTCACTTCTCCCCACGCTGCGCGCGGGAGGTACCCCCGGGCGGGCTGTGTGCACAGCACGCGCCCCTGAATGACGTGCTCGCTGCGCTCGTTCATGAGGAGTACGCGCTGTTCTCGTGGACGTAGTCGGCGGTCAGGTCGTTGGCCCAGATGACCGCGGACTCGGTGCCGGCGGCGAGGTCGGCGGTGATGCGTACCTCCCGGTAGCGCATGTCGACCAGCTCGCGGTCCTCCCCCACCGAGCCGTTCTTGCAGACCCAGATGTCGTTGATGGCGACGTTCAGCTGGTCGGGCTCGAAGACGGCGGAGGTGGTGCCGATGGCGGAGAGCACCCGGCCCCAGTTGGGATCCTCGCCGTGAAGGGCGCACTTGAGGAGGTTGTTGCGGGCGATGGAGCGGCCGACCTCGACCGCGTCGTCCTCGCTCGCCGCGCCCACGACCTCGATCCTGATGTCCTTGCTGGCGCCCTCGGCGTCCCCGATCAGCTGCCGTGCCAGGTCGTCGCAGACCGCGCGCACCGCCTCGGCGAACGCGGCGGTGTCCGGTACGACGCCGAAGGCGCCGGAGGCGAGCAGCAGCACCGTGTCGTTGGTCGACATACAGCCGTCGGAGTCGACCCGGTCGAAGGTGGTACGGGTCGCGGCCCGCAGCGCCGTATCGAGGCCGGCGGCCGGCACATCGGCGTCGGTGGTCAGCACGACGAGCATGGTGGCCAGGCCCGGAGCGAGCATGCCGGCGCCCTTGGCCATCCCGCCGACGGTCCAGCCGTCCCGCGTGACGACCGCGGTCTTGTGCACGCTGTCGGTGGTCTTGATGGCGATGGCGGCCTTCTCGCCGCCGTGCTCGGTCAGCTCGGCCGCGGCGCGGTCGATGCCGGGCAGCAGCTTGTCCATCGGGAGCCGCAGGCCGATCAGGCCGGTGGAGGCGATCGCCACCTCACCGGCGTTGAGCCCCAGCACCTCGGCGGCCTGCTCGGCGGTGGCGTGGGTGTCCTGGAAGCCGAGCGGGCCCGTACAGGCGTTGGCGCCACCGGAGTTGAGGACGACGGCGGAGACCGTGCCGCCCTTGAGGACCTGTTCGGACCAGACGACCGGTGCGGCCTTGACGCGGTTGGAGGTGAAGACACCGGCGGCGGCCAGCCGGGGACCGTTGTTCACCACGAGGGCGAGGTCCGGGTTGCCGTTCTCCTTGAGCCCGGCGGCGATGCCCGCGGCCGTGAACCCTTGTGCTGCCGTGACGCTCACTGCTTCTTCTCCTCCATCGCTTCGCCGGCCCCGCCGGTCACGCTGTGCTGCACCGGGTCCGTCCGTGTCACGGAGCGACCCCGACCTTCGGAAGCCCCGTCTCCTCGGGGAGACCCAGGGCGATGTTCATGCTCTGCACCGCGCCGCCCGCGGTCCCCTTGGTGAGGTTGTCGAGCGCGCTGATCGCGATGATCCGGCCGGCCGCCGCGTCGAAGGTCACCTGGATCTGGGCGGTGTTGGACCCGTAGACGGCGGCGGTCGACGGCCACTGGCCCTCGGGCAGCAGCTGGACGAACGGCTCGTCGGCCAGCGCCTTCTCGTACGCGGCCCGTACGGCGGCGGCGTCCACGCCGGGCTTCGCCTTCGCCGAGCAGGTGGCGAGGATGCCGCGCGACATGGGGGCCAGGGTCGGGGTGAAGGAGACGCTGATCCGCTCGCCGGCCACCGCGCTCAGGTTCTGGATCATCTCGGGGGTGTGCCGGTGTCCGCCGCCGACGCCGTACGGGCTCATCGAGCCCATGACCTCGGAGCCCAGCAGATGCGGCTTGAGCGCCTTGCCGGCGCCGGAGGTGCCGGTGGCCGCGACGATCACGGCCTCGGGCTCGGCGAGCCGGTCCGCGTACGCGGGGAACAGGGCGAGCGAGACGGCCGTGGGGTAGCAGCCCGGGACCGCGATGCGCCGGGTCCCCTGGAGTGCGCCGCGGCCCCCGGGCAGCTCCGGCAGGCCGTACGGCCAGGTGCCCGCGTGCGCCGAGCCGTAGAACGCCTCCCAGTCGCCGGCGTCGCCGAGCCGGAAGTCGGCGCCGCAGTCCACGACGAGCACGTCGGGCCCGAGCTCCTCGGCGACCGCGGCGGACTGGCCGTGCGGCAGCGCGAGAAAGACGACGTCGTGCCCGGCCAGCACCTCCGCGGAGGTCGGCTGGAGCTCCCGGTCGGCCAGCGGCGCCAGATGCGGTTGCAGCGCACCCAGGCGCTGCCCGGCGTTGGAGTGCCCGGTCAGCGCGCCGATCTCCACCTCCGGATGCCCCAGAAGCAGGCGCAGCACCTCACCACCCGCATACCCGCTCGCACCGGCCACTGCTGCTCGTACCGTCATGGACCTCTCCTCCTCGATGGCATGACTATACGGACAGTGGCAGTTTTATGCAATGAGGCGTGGTCGGGGGCCCTCTTCGGAGGGGCTCGGGCTTCAGCGGGCCCGTGAGGGATGTGGCTCCTCGGGTGGGCGCTCGCGGTGACCCCCAGGGCGGGCGGGTCGGCGCTCCGGGCGAGGTTGGCACTCGGTGACGGACGGATCTCTTGTCCGCCTGATGATCACGGGTTAAGGTCCCCGGGCACGTATCGGGGGATCATGGCAGGTGGGGGATATGGCAGACGATATCGGCACGGCCGTGACGGGCGCGGGCGCTGTCGGGCAGGCGCTTGCGGCCGTGGCGCTGGTGGCGGCACTCGGTGTCGGTCTGTGGACGGTCGGGGAGTCGTCGCCCCCGGACAGCGACCCGCCGCCCGCCACGTGCTCGGGCGGGGAGCCCGAGAAGGCGGCGGGTGCGTCCGGAAAGGCGCGTCGGCCGGTCTCCGGGGCGCAGCTGTGCAAGGCGTTGAACCGTCCCGACCTCGCTGAACTGCTCGGCACACCGGGGGAGCCCGTGAAGACCGCCGGCGGCAGCAGCAGCTCCACCAGGTTCGGCAACGGCAAGGAGATCGCCACTCCCTCGGCGCAGGTCGAGTTCGGGACCTACACCGTGAACCTGTCGGCCACCTACGACCGTCATCCGGTGGCCGGATCCGCCGGACTTCTGGGGGCGGGCGCGCGGCAGCGGAAGGTTCTGGGCCGCCCGGCGGTCATCTACGCGGACCGCACCCTCAGCATCAGCTTCCGCCTCGACGGGAAGGACAGCGCCGGCGGCCCCGGCGTTCCGGCCCGCACCGTCACCGTGGCCCGGGACGCGAAGGACAGCGGCGGCTCCTTCGAGGTGTCCCTGTGGCGCACGGACGGCGCGGTGCCGGACGACGCGGTGCTGCTCCGCGTCGCCGAGAAGGTGCTGCCGACGATCCCGTGGTGGGCTGCCGGCGCCTGACGCGAAGGGCCCGCCTCCACCCGAGGCCGGCCCCGGCCGACGGCCTTGAGGAGCCCGCCTGGCGGAGCTCGCCTCATTCGGCCGCCGTGGGCTCGCGCGCCGTGCCGGACCGCAGTGTCGTTGACACCGGATGCGTGCCGGTGCTCAAGGCGCGGCGGCATCAGGCGCTCAGCCAGGAAGAGGACCGGGCATGCTCATATCGGGATTCCTCGCGGGCCGTCGGCGTTGGGCCGCGGCCCTCGCCGCGTCGGTGATCAGCTCGACGGTGTTCGGCGTGCCGGATCCCGCTCCGGCTGCCACCAGGTCGCCTTCGGTGCCCGCCCCGCAGCTGGACTGGAGACCGTGCGCCCAGGACAGAGCGTTCGACTGCGCGACGGCAAAGGTCCCGCTGGACTACCGCAGGCCGGGTGGTCGCACCATCGAGCTGGCAGTCGTCAAACGGAAGGCGACCGCCCCCGGAAGCCGCATCGGCACCCTGTTCTTCAGCCCCGGCGGTCCCGGCGGCCCCGGGACGGTGCAGATGCCGCAGGTGTACAAGCACTTCCCGCAGCAGGTACGGGAGCGGTTCGACATCATCAGCTGGGACCCCCGGGGAATCGGCAACAGCACCGCGGTGAACTGCTTCGACAGCCCCGAGGAAGCCGCCGCCTGGACCGCCGGCAGACCGGCCGGCTTCCCGGTGGGCGCACAGCAGCGGAGGACCTGGATCGCTGCCTACCGGGATCTGGCCCGGCGCTGCCACCGGCATGACCCCGAGCTTCTGCGCCATGTGTCGACCGCCGACACCGCACTCGACCTCGACCAGCTCCGCCGGGCCGTGGGCGACCCGCAACTCACCTACCTCGGCGTCTCCTACGGCTCGTTCCTGGGCTCCACCTACGCCAACCTCTTCCCCGGCAAGGTCCGCGCCATGGTCCTCGACAGCAACATCGACCCGCAGGCCTGGACGAACCACGCCTCGCCCGGCGACCCCCGGCTCCCGATCTTCCTGCGCGTGGGCTCCGACCTCAGCGCGGCCACGACGCTGGACAAGTTCCTCGCCCTGTGCGGCTCCACCACCACCGCCCGCTGCGCCTTCTCCGCCGGCAGCCCCACCGCGACCCGGGACAAGTTCGACCGGCTGATGCAGCGCCTCCGGAAGCATCCGCAGGGCACGTGGACGTACGGCGGCACCGTCGGCGACGCCGTGTACTCCCTCTACACGGTCCACCCCGGATGGACGGACCTCGCCGCCAGGCTCCAGGACCTGTGGCAGGGAGGCGTCCCGCCGCCCACCCCGCCCCAACCGGTGGTTCCGTACCTCGGCGAGGAACAGGCCGCTGCCGTGCTCTGCTCCGACAGCCCCAATCCACGTGACCCCGGTGCGTACCACGCCATCGAGACGGCCAGCGCCCTCCGTGCGGGCGACGCCGGACGCTTCTGGACCTGGGCCGCCGAGCCGTGTGCCACCTGGCCGGCCCTGGCCGCCCACCGCTACACCGGCCCGTGGAACACCCCCACGGCGCACCCCATCCTGTTGGTCGGCACCACCGACGACCCCTCCACTCCGTACCGGGACTCCCAGGCCTTGGCCAAGGAACTGGCCGACGCCCGCCTGCTCACCCATCACGGGTACGGGCACACCGAACTGATCAACCCCAGCAGCTGCGTCGGCGACCACGAGAGCCGCTACCTCATCGACGGCACCCTCCCGCCGGCCGGAACGACGTGCCGGCAGGACACGCCCCCCTTCGCCGCCACCAGGCCACAGGGCGGCGTGGCCACCGGCGGCGGGGCGATGGCCGGCCTCGCCTCCTGAGTCCGGTACCGAGTCCGGTGCGGGCAAGGCCGGCACGTCAGGGATGTGCGGGCCGGCACGCAAAAGATGCTGTGGCCGGCCCTCGCCCCGTCGGGCGAAGACCGGCCACAGCATCCATGAGCGGGCGCCTGTGTGCCGGCGCCGCTCAGCAGTCCGTGGTGCGAAGCCGCCGGGAGCGGCAGGTCAGGAGCGCGGTCAGCCGGTCTGCTCGTCCCGGGCCGCCTTCTTCTCCTTGATGCGGACCGCTTCCTTGCGGACCTCGGCCTGGGTGGCGCGTTCCTGCTGGAGCCACTCGGGGCTCTCCTGCTTCAGGGCGTCGATCTGCTCCGTGGTGAGCGGCTCGGTGACCCCGCCGCGCGCGAGGCCCGAGATGGAGATGCCCAGCTTCGCCGCGACCACCGGCCGGGGGTGCGGGCCGTTGCTTCGCAGCTCCTGGAGCCACTGGGGCGGATCGGCCTGGAGCGCGTTCAACTCGGTGCGCGAGACGACACCCTCCTGGAACTCGGCGGGGGTGGCCTCGAGGTACACACCCAGCTTCTTCGCCGCGGTTGCGGGCTTCATCGTCTGGGTGGTCTGGTGCGACGTCATGTGTCAAGGGTATCGAGCATGTGCGCTACTGCCGACCACGACCGGTAACCTGGCGGAGTGACTGGCTCGGAAGAATCCCCTGCGTTCCGGCTCGCGTACGTCCCGGGGGTGACGCCCACGAAGTGGGTGCGGATCTGGAACGAGCGGCTGCCCGACGTCCCGCTGGCCCTGGTGCCGGTGTCCGCCGCCGACGCCTTCGACCTGCTGCGGGACGGCGGCGCCGACGCGGGCTTCGTGCGGTTGCCGGTCGACCGGGAGGATCTCAGCGCGATCCCCCTCTACACCGAGACGACGGTGGTCGTGATCCCCAAGGACCACCTCGTGACGGCGGTCGAGGAGGTGTCCGCGGAGGATCTGGCCGACGAGATCGTGCTGCACCCCCTCGACGACACCCTCGACTGGGAGCGCCCCCCGGGCCGGCCCGCGAACGAGCGCCCCGCCACCACCCTGGACGCCGTCGAACTGGTCGCGGCAGGGGTGGGACTCCTCGTCGTCCCGCAGTCCCTCGCCCGTCTGCACCACCGCAAGGACCTCACCTACCGGCCGGTCGCGGACGCCCCCGCGTCACGCGTCGCGCTGTCGTGGCCGCAGGACGAGACCACCGACCTGGTCGAGGACTTCATCGGGATCGTCCGCGGGCGGACCGTCAACAGCTCACGGGGGCGCCGCCCGTCCCCGGCCCCGGCACAGCCGAAGGCCAAGCGTCCGGAGACGGGCGGTGCCCGGCGCAAGACCGCGGCGGGCAAGCCGGCCGGCAACGGCTCCCGCGGCGGTTCCGGCGGCCGGAGCGGTTCCGGCAGCACCAAGGGCGGCAAGGGCGGCACGCGGGGCAAGCCGCGCCGTCGCTCGTAGCTCCGCCGCCGCTGTTCGCCGCTCCCCCGCCCGCACCGCTGTTCACAGCCAGCCCCCTCGCCACCGTGTGCGGCACCCGGCGCACCCGGCTCCCGGCGCCGCGCTGCCCGCGTGCTCGGCGCACCCGGGCACGGCAGCGCCGCCCCGGGCCGAGGGCGGCGTGTCACTGTCGTTCGTCAGGCGTGCTGCGGAAGCTCGTCCTTCATCGAAGACCTGATCTGTTCCCGCAGCTCCGGGCTCTCCGTGTGCCCATGGACGGATATCGCGTGCTCACTGGCGGCGCGGAGCACTTCCTCCTCCTCGCCGGAGATGACGAGGGTGCAGTTCATCTCGCTCGGGTAATCCCGGCAGTCGATCTTTTTGCGCATGGGGCACCTCCTCCACCCCCAGTGTCGGCCGGTGCCGCCGGCCGCCGTATACGGCGAATCCCGTATGGCGTGCGGGGTGGCCGGCCTGCTGGAGTGAGGGAGGACGAGGAGGTGACGGCGATGACGACCTCCGCCGGGGTGAACCCCGGCGCCGCGGTGGACGAGGACCGGGTACAGCGGTTCCTGGAGAAGGTGATCACCGACACCGGCGCCGCGGTCGCCGGTCTGTGCACCTCGCTCGGTGACCGCCTCGGTCTGTACACGGCCATGGCCGGCGCCGGTCCGCTCACCTCCGCACAGCTCGCCGCCCGTACGGGACTGGCCGAGCGCTATGTGCGCGAATGGCTGGCCGCCCAGGTCGCCGGGGAGTACATCGGCTACGCGCCCGGCACCGACACCTACCTCCTGCCCGACGAGCACGCCGCCGTCCTGGCCGACCCGGATCTGCCGACGTACGCGGCGGGCTTCTCCACGCTGCTCCAGGCGATCTACGCCACCGAGGACACCCTCATGGAGGCTTTCCGCACCGGCGAGGGCGTCGGCTGGGAGGAACACGGCCCGGCGCTGTTCGCCGGCAGCGCGAAGTTCTTCCGCCCCGGCTACGCGGCCTCACTGGTACCGGAGTGGCTGACCGCGCTGGACGGCGTGGTGGAGAAGCTGGAGCGCGGTGCCCGGGTCGCGGACGTGGGATGCGGCTACGGCTACTCCACGACGCTGATGGCGCAGGCCTTCCCCCGGTCGCACTTCGACGGCTTCGACTTCCACCGCCCGTCCGTCGAAGCGGCCCGCGGCCTCGTGGCCGAGCAGGGACTGGACGACCGGGTCAGCTTCGAGGTCGCCACCGCCCAGGACTTCCCCGGCGAGGACTTCGACCTGATCACGTTCTTCGACTGCCTGCACGACATCGGCGATCCGGGCGGCGCGCTGCACCACGCCGAGCAGGCACTGGCCGACGGCGGAACCTGCATGGTCGTCGAGCCGAACGCCTCGGCCGACGCGCAGGAGAACGCCAACCCCATCGGCCGGGCGCTGACCGCCGCCTCGGTCGCCGTCTGCCTGCCGTCCGCGCTGGCCCAGCACGGACCGCAGGCACTGGGAAACCACGCGGGTGAGGAGGCGATGCGGCAGATCGCCGACGAGGCCGGACTCCACCACTGGCGACTGGCCGCGGAGAGCCCCGTCAACCGCGTCTATGCCGTCGGGCGCTGAGGCGCCTGACGCGCCCGGCCGGTCTTCCCCCGGCCGGCCGGGTGGCCCTCGTTTGACGGACCCCTGCCCCCTCGGCACGCTGGAAACATGAGCACGGCCGCGGAGGCCGGCCTGCGGCGCATTCTCGCCGTCGTGGACCTTCTGATCGATGCCGTCGACGAGGAGACCCTGGTCCCGGCATTGCTCCCGCTGCTGCTCGGCGCCGTTCCCGGGGACAGCATCGTCTGGTCCCCCCGGGCCGGCTCCGCCGAGCGGCCGCTCACCCTCCCCGCCGGTCTGCTGACGCCGGACGTACGGGACGCGTTCGCGCGCGAGTCGGCGGCGGACTCCCTGGTCACCCACACCACCCTCGGCCCCGGCACCCCGATGCGCCGCTCGACGCTCCAGACCCGCAGCGAATTCCATGCCCTCGCCGCCTACCGCGACGTCTACCACCCGTTGGACGCCGAGCAGCAGCTCGCGATGTCGTTCCCCGCGGGCTACGCCGGCGGTGTACCGCGGAAGGTCTGTGTGGCGATCAGCCGCAGCGGCAGCGACTTCTCCGACGACGATGTGGCGGCCGCCGCCCTGCTGCGCACCCGGCTCAGCCACGTCCTCAACCGGCTCGCCCCGCCGCCGCTTCCGCCCTCCCCCGTCACCCTCCGCGAATCCGCCGTACTCGCCCTGCTCGCCCGCGGCCTGACGAACCAGCAGATCGCGCACCGGCTGGCGATCAGCCCGCGCACCGTCGACAAGCATCTGGAGCACGCCTACGCGAAGCTGCGGGTGGGCGGCCGGGTCGAGGCGGCGAACGCGTGGCTGACCCGTGGCCGGACGGCGGTACGGAGCGCGCGGTGACGACGGCAGAGAGCGCGCCGTAGGGCCCCTCCGGCGCGCCGGCTTCACGGCGGCTCAGTCGTCGAGCCGCTCCGGATCGGCGGCCATCGACTCCCAGAACTCGGCATGGGCCCGCTCGTGCAGCACTCCCAGCCGCAGCACCCGTGCGCGCGAGCGCTGCCGGGAATCCGCCGACGGATCGAGCGCAGCGCGCAGCGACGCATAGTGGGCGAGCAAGGTGCGGTGGCGTTCCGCCTGTTGTGTGGCGAGGGCGACGATGTCGGAGGGGTCGCCGAGGTCGGCGAAGAAGAGCTTCAGCTGCGCCGGGTCGCGGGTTTCCGCCTCGGCCGTGTCCGGGTCGGCCAGCCAGCGCTCCAGTGCGGCGCGGCCGGCGTCGGTGAGGTGGAAGATCCGCCGGCGGCGGCCCGCCGTCTCGGTCTCCTCCCGCAGCAGCCCGGCCCCCGCCAGCTCCGGCGGGATCCGGTACAGCTGCGCATGGAGGATCGGCCAGAAGGGCTGGATGTCGTCCTCGACCCGGGCCTTGAGCTCGTACGGCGTCATCGGCCCGTGCCGGGCGATCAGACCGAGCACGACATATCTCGCCGGGCTGTACTCCGCCATCGCCGCCCCTCACTCCCCTTGACACCCTCTCAATGAGACCATAACTTTCCTCCCGTTGAGACGATATCAATGAGATGGTTTGACGTTCGGCGGGCTACGCGGACCGTCGACCGGACGGGGAGGCGAAGTGACGGTGAGAGACGGAATCCATGCGGGAGATCTTCGGGCGACGGGGGAGGCGGGAGAGGCTACGGGGGCTAGGTCTTCGGCGGGCGTCGACGTGCACCCGTATGTCCATCCGGAACTGGCCGGTGTCCTGGCCGCGTTGCCGGAGCGGCCGGAGAATCCGTACACCGATGTCGAGGCGACCCGCGCCGCATTCCGGGCGCTGATGGCACCGCGGATGCCCGCACACGACCCCCGGGTCGGCATCCGGCAGCTGTCCGTCCCCGGGCCGGACGGCAACAGCATCGACGTGCAGGTACTGCGCCCCGCCGGGGCCGAGGTCATGCTGCCGGGGGTGCTCTACCTCCACGGGGGCGGCTTCGCGTACGGGGAGTTGGACGGGCCCAGCCCCATGGCGCGCGACGTCTGCGCCGCCGTCGGGGCGGTCGTGGTCAATGTGCACTACCGGCTGGCGCCCGAGCACCGGTATCCCGCGGGCGTCGAGGACTGCTACGCCGTCCTGGAGTGGATGGCCGCGGCCGCCGGTGACCTCGGCCTCGACGCCGGGCGGATCGCCGTCACCGGAGCGTCCGCGGGCGGCGGTCTGAGCGCCGCCCTGTGCCTGATGGCCCGCGACCGCCGGGGGCCGCGGATCGCCTTCCAGAGCCTGCTCGTTCCCTGTCTCGACGACCGGGGCGGCACCGCGTCCCTGCGGCGCGTCACGGACCGGCGCATCATCAACGGCGACGGCATCCGGCACACCTGGGACACCTACCTGGGCCCCGGCCGGGGCGCCGAGGTCCCCGCGTACGCGGCGCCCGCCCGCGCCACCGACCTCTCGGGCCTCCCGCCCGCCTACCTCCTCACCTGCGGCCTCGACCCCCTGCGGGACGAAGGGCTCGACTACGCCCGCCGCCTGATGGAGGCGCAGGTGGCCGTCGAGGTCAGGGACGTCCCCGGCGCCTGGCACTTCTTCGAGGCGTACGCCCCGCACAGCGCCCTGGCGCGGCGGACCACCACGCACTGGCTGGACGCGCTGCGCACGGCGCTGACGGAGGGCTGCGGGTAACGGAGGGCCGGGGGGAGCGGAGGGCCGGGGGGAGCGGAGGGCCGGGGGGAGCGGAGGGCCGGGGGGAGCGGA
>NZ_JAMJFM010000005.1:0-236125 GCF_023544705.1 Streptomyces sp. MCA2 | reverse complement strand
GGACCATCCCGACCGCCGCCTCCGTGATCTCGTCCGGGTCTTCCGCGGCACCGAGTTCGATGCGGCGGACCGCGGCGTCGACGACTCCCTGGAGGAGCATGGCCGCGAGTCGGGGCTGTGCATGGCCGAGGGCGGCGAGCGCCTCGACGATCATGGCGATCAGCCCGCCGTGCGCCGCGCGGATCTTCTCGCGTGCACCGGCGTCCAGCTCACCGGCCGAGATGGCGACGACGGCACGGTGGCGCCGGTCGCCCACCAGAGCGAGCTGCCGGCGTACATACGCCTCGACCTTCTCCTCGGGCGTGTCGACCCGCTCCATCGCGGCTTCCACCTCGGCGGCCCAGACCGGGAAGTCGACGGCACACAGCTCTTCGACCACGGCGGCGCGTGAGCGGAAGTACTCATATACGGAGGAGCGCGCGAGACCCGTGCGCTCGGCGAGGGCGGGGAAGGTCAGCGCTTCCGTTCCGCCTTCGGACAGCAGGGTGCGGGCGGCGTCCAAGAGGGCGCCGCGCTGCATCGTCCGGTGCTCGGCCACGGAGGCCGCTCGAATCCTGGGCACATCACCACTCTACGGATGGCGCGCCCGTCGTGGCACTCCGCCCGGCAACACGGCGTACGGGAAGCTCCGGCGTCCGCAACGTGACTCAGCGTCCGACGTCGGCGAGCTTCGCTCGGAGCTGGAGTACGGACTTGGTGTGGATCTGACTGACCCTGCTCTCCGTGACACCGAGGACGTTGCCGATCTCGGCAAGCGTGAGGCCTTCGTAGTAGTAGAGGGTGACGACGGTCTTCTCACGTTCGGGGAGGGTGTTGATGGCACGCGCGAGCAGCCGTCGCAGCTCACGGTCCTCGGCGATCTCGACGGGGTTCTCGGCCGCCGTGTCCTCGAGGGTGTCCATCAGGCTGAGCCGTTCCCCCTCACCGCCGACGTGCAGCAGCTCTTCCAGAGCCACCACGTTCGCCAGGGACAGCTGACTGAACACACCGTGGAGTTCCTCCAGTGCGATGCCCATCTCCTCGGCGACCTCGCCCTCGGACGGGGTGCGGCGCAGCTGCGCTTCGAGGGTGGCGTAGGCCCGTTCGACGGCTCGGGCCTTCTGCCGTACGGAGCGCGGAATCCAGTCCAGCGCGCGCAGCTCGTCGATCATTGCGCCGCGGATGCGGGTGATGGCGTACGTCTCGAACTTGATGGAGCGTTCGGGCTCGAACTTCTCGATGGCATCGATCAGTCCGAAGACTCCGGAGGAGACGAAGTCTGCCTGTTCGACGTTGGGGGGCAGGCCGACGCTGACGCGGCCGGCGACGTACTTGACCAGCGGCGAGTAGTGCAGGATCAGCTGTTCCCGCAACCGCCCGTCGCCCGACGCCTTGTAGGAGCGCCACAACTCGTCGAGCGAGGTGGGCGGGGCGGGGCGCACGCTGCCGCGCGCGGCCGGTGGTACAGCCGCACGGTCAGACCCGGAGGTGTGCTGGGGCATTCGTCGCCTTGAGCCGTTCTGCCGAGACGCGGGTGGATGGATGTATGAGGGTTGAATTTGCCTGTGAGCGTAGCGTGACCGAAGCGTCGCGGTGCGCGAGGACGGCAGGTTCGGGCGTGCGCAGATACGTTCCGCTGCCCGCACCTCAGGGTTACCTCGTACGGCGTGGCGACACCCGGACAGGGAGCCGGGTGCGGGCGTCCGGAGGGCCGTGCGGACGGACGCGGTGGCGCGGCGGGCGGGACCTCGTGCATCCCCTGCGCCACATCGCCATCTCCCCACGGATCGGACCCGCGCCCCGAAGCACGGCAAACCTGGATTCTGCGGTCATTCCCCTCACCCTTTCACCCGTTCGCCCCAGGTCAAGGACCGCCTCGCCGGGAACCGTCGGTCGTCTCGGCGCGTCGCGCCAACTCCCAGCGCACACCGCACCTTTGAACGAATCCGAGGGACAGCAGCTCGAAGAGTTTGCTCCGGGTGACGTCGCGGGGCGTGCCGGCTTCCTGCGCCAGATGGGCGATGTCCGTGCTGCCGCGCGCGGGCAGCGCCTCCAGTACGCGGCTCGCGACGGGGTCCAGGAGGTCGCGGATGCGGGTCGGCCCTTCCTGCTCGGGGGCGAGGTCGCCGATGCTGCCGACGAGTTCGATGACCTCGTCGGCGTCGGTGACCACCGCGGCCTCGCCGCGCAGGAGTTGGTGCACACCGGCGGACAGGCCGCTGGTGACCGGGCCCGGCATGCCCATCGTGAAGCGCCCGAGGGCCAGCGCTCGCCGGGCGGTGACCAGTGAGCCGCTGCGAAGCTCGGCCTCCACGACGACGGTGCCTCTGGTGAGTGCGGCGATGACGCGGTTGCGCTGGATGAAGCGGCTGCGGGTGGGGTGGTCGCCGGGTGGTAACTCGGCGACCACCAGGCCTTGTTCGGCGATCCGGTCGATCAACTCGGTGTGACCGCGAGGGTAGGCGTAGTCGACTCCGGAGGCCATGATGGCGACGGTTGCGCCGTCCGCGGCCAGTGCACCGCGATGCGCCGCGCCGTCGACGCCGTACGCGGCTCCCGAGACGACGGTCCAGCCGCGGTCGGCGAGGCCGGCGCCGAGGGTGGTGGCGAGATGCGCGCCGTATTCGGTGCAGGCCCGGGCGCCTACGACGGCGACGGAGCGCAGCGCCCACAGTCTGAGGTTGCCCGTCCCGCGTACCCACAGGCCGACGGGGCGGGCATCGCCGAGGTCGTCGAGCTGGCCGGGCCATTCGTCGTCCCCGGGGCAGACGAACCGGCCGCCGAGTGCGGTGATCGCGTCGAGGTCCGCGGTGGGGCGTGCCCGGCCGGCACGGAGCCGCAGGCCGGCGATCTTGGCCGGGGTGGCGCCGGCGGGCGGGTCCGCGGTGTCGTCGGACAGGGTGTGCCACAGAGCCACCGGGCCTCTCTCGCGCAGCCAGCGTCCCGCGGTTTCATCGCCCGGTTCGAGGATGCGGGTGAGGGCGGCGCGGGCGGTGCGCTGCGGGTCGTCTTCCGCGCGGTGAGCGGACCGCCGGACGGCTGCCGTCGGCTCTGCGGGGCGCGTCCCGGCCGACAGGTGCACGGCATGGCCCGGCTCGGCTGTCTCGGGCCCACGGCCCCGGTCATCCGGGGCCGTGGCCGGTGTCCCTGTGGCGAAGCCCCATGCGTCGATCCTGGTCACCGCTCACACCTGCCCGGGCGGCGAGGCGGCGCTCGTCACGGTCTTGCGCTTGCTTCCGCCCCCGCCCGCCGCCGTCACAACGCCCCGGCGTACGCCTGTGCGGAGTTCCAGAGCCCAATTGACGTCTTCGCTGGTGGGGCGGTCGCGGCCGGACAGGTCGGCGGCGGTCCAGGCGACGCGGAGGACCCGGTCGAAGCCGCGGGCCGTGAGGAGTCCGCATTCGAGGTCACGCTCGGCCGGGGCCAGTGCGCCGGGGTGGACCTGCCAGCGGGTGCGCAGTTCGTGGCCGGGCACCTCGCTGTTGGTCTGCCACGGTGTGCCGGCGAGGCGGGCCGCGGCGCGTTCGCGGGCGGCGCGTACGCGTTCGGCCACGGCCGCGGTGGATTCGGCGCCGCGGCCGAGGGTGATCAGTTCGGAGCGGACGACGGGTTCCACGGCGATCCGGAGGTCCACCCGGTCCATCAGGGGTCCGGAGAGCCGGGCACGGTAGCGGCGGATGGAGGACGGCCGGCATTCGCAGTCGCCGCTGGTGGTGCCGTGTCGTCCGCAGGGGCAGGGGTTGGCGGCGAGGGCGAGGAGGAAGCGGGCGGGCATGCGCATCATGCCCGCGGCACGGGCGACGACCACATGGCCGGACTCCAGTGGCTGGCGCAGTGCGTCCAGGACGCGGGGGCTGCATTCGGCGGCCTCGTCCACGAACAGCACGCCGTGATGGGCGAGGGATACGGCTCCGGGGCGGGGCAGTCCGGTGCCACCGCCGACGAGGGATGCCATCGTCGCGGAGTGGTGCGGGGCGCAGTAGGGCGGCCGGTGGACGAGCGGCTGCCCCGGCGGGAGGGTGCCGGCCACCGAGTGGACGGCGGTGACCTCCAGGGATTCCTTGGGGGTCAGCGGCGGCAGCAGCCCGGGGAGGCGTTCGGCGAGCATGGTCTTGCCGGCGCCGGGTGGGCCTTTGAAGAAGATGTGGTGGCGTCCGGCGGCGGCGACCTCCAGGGCACGGCGGGCGCTGTGCTGGCCTGCGACGTCCGCGAGGTCGGGGGTGTGGTCCCCGTTTGGCAGGCCCGCACCTGCGCTGGTGCCGGGCACGACCAGCCCGGCGAGCAGCGGGTCGGGGCGCCCTTCTTCGCGGGAATCTTCCTCGTCGGGCACCGGTTCGTCGGCGAGGACGGCGATGAGCTGGCGCAGGCTGCGGACGCCGAGGACGGAGATGCCGGGGACCAGTGAGGCTTCGGCGGCGGTCTGTTCCGGGACGACGACCTGGCGATACCCGGCGTCGGCGGCGGCCAGTACGGCGGGCAGCACTCCGCGTACGGGGCGGACGCGGCCGTCCAGGCCGAGTTCGCCGATCATCATCAGGTCGGTGAGTTCGCGGGGGTCCAGGCGCTCGGCGGCGCCGAGGACCGCGCAGGCCACGGCCAGGTCGAAGCCGCTGCCGCCTTTGGGCACGGAGGCCGGACTGAGGCCGACGGTGAGCTTTTTCTGCGGCCATTCGGCGCCGGAGTTCACGACCGCGGCCCGCACCCGCTCGCGGGACTCGATGAGGCTCTTGTCGGGCAGCCCGACGAGGGTGAAGGCCGCGACGCCGGGTTCCAGGTCGGCCTGGACCTCGACGACGACGCCTTCGACGCCGACCAGGGCGACGGAGCAGGTCCGGGCGAATCCCATCAGGCCACCCCCCGTGCATGCTGGACGACGGGGGCGCCGCGGGCCGGCAGCAGGACGCCGATCACATCGATCCGTACGCCGCCGGGTGGCGGGCCGCCGTGCCGCTCCAGCCAGCGCTCGGCCAGCAGCCGCAGCCGGGCGGTCTTCTCGGGGCGGACGGCCGCCATGGGGTGTTCGTACCAGCCGGCGCGGCGGGTCTTGACCTCACAGACCACGAGGGCGTCGCCGTCCGCCGCGACGATGTCGATCTCTCCGTCGCGGCAGCGCCAGTTGCGGTCCAGGATCCGCATCCCGGCCTCGATGAGCCGCCGGGCGGCCAGATCCTCGCCGTAGCGTCCCAGTGCGCGTCGCCGGGTGTCGGTCGGCGTGGCCGCCGTCGGGCCGGTGACTGGTGGCCCGGCGACCGTCGGGGCGGCGGAGGGTGCCTGCTTGACGGACGGTGGCCCAGCGGGTGGCGGCCCGGCGGCTGCCCGCTTGACGACCGGTGGCCCAGCGGCTTCCGGTGTGACGGCCGCCCGCCTGTCCGTGGGCGGCTCACCCCCCGTGGGCGGCGCTCCTGAGCGCGTCCGCCGCGCCCGGCCCGCGATCTGTGCATCGTCCCCGGCCCTGCGGCCGGCCTGCATGGCGTTCATGCGGTACCACCTCCGGCACCGACTGTGACGCTCCCGCCCAGATCTATTGGATCTTGGTGGACAGTGAGCCGGTTGTGGATAACCTGCTCACCCGTCCGGGTGGCGGAGGGCAGGCCGTGGGCCGGGCCACTCCGCCGACTCCGGCCCCTCAGCTCCCCGGAAGATCCAGATCGCTCTTGTTGAGCTCTTCGATATTCACGTCCTTGAACGTGAGTACGCGCACCTGCTTGACGAATCGGGCCGGGCGGTACATGTCCCAGACCCAGGCGTCGGCCATCGACACCTCGAAGAACACCTCGCCCTGGACCGAGTGCACCTGCATCTCGTAATCATTGGTGAGGTAGAAGCGTCGTTCGGTCTCGATCACATATTTGAACAGTCCGACGACGTCGCGGTACTCCCGGTAGAGCTTCAGCTCCATCTCGGTCTCGTACTTCTCGAGGTCCTCGGCGCTCATGGCAGATCCCCTTCAGCCGTGCGTCCCCCTATTGTGCGTCAGACCCGCTCGGTCTCCAGGAGCACTGGCGCCTCGGGGGGCCCTTCGTCGAGCAGCGTGCGCAGCAGCTCGGCGAGTCTGGTTGGATACACCGTCTCATGCGATGCGGACAGTTCCTCCAAAGTCCACCACCTCAGTCCCAAAACGCTGCGTCGCTCCAGGTCAGTCTGCCCACCGGTGTCGGTGGCAGTCCGGTCGGTCCTTCCCAGGTAATACCACTCATCCTGCTCCCAGCGCCGCCCGTCGAACGGGAAGGCGCAGCGGCGCTTCCACAGGACGGGGCCGAGGGCGACGTCGCAGATGCCGGTCTCCTCGGCGAGCTCGCGGCGGGCCGCCTCTTCGTGGGTCTCCGTTTCTTCCAGGCCGCCGCCGGGGGTGAACCACCACTGTTCGGTGGGCCGGTCCGGTTCGAAGCCGTGGAGCAGCAGGATCCGGTCGTCGGGATCGAGCAGCACGATGCGGGACACCTGCCGCACCACGGCCGTCTCCGGTTCGTTGCCGGCCGCTGCCCCACGGGCCTCGGCCGGCCCCTCGGCGCCCGGCCCCGGCCGCTCAGGCACGCTTGCGCGCCTTGCGCCGGGCGAGGGGCCCGTAGGCCGCGCCGACGAGGATGAGGGCCGCACCGGCAACCACCGCGAGGGTGATGGGCTGCACCGGGCCGGGCTGCGAGGTGCCGCCGGGGAGAGCGGAGAAGGTGGCCGGGCGCTGCATCACGCCGACGCTGCCGAGCGGCCAGGCGCGGGCGTCGACCCGGGCATCGACGGCGCTGCGCGGCACGGAACCGTGGTCGCCGTCGGTGAGGTGGACGCGGGAGTCGAGGGAGTCGCTGCGGTGGTCGCCGAGCAGGAAGAGCTGGCCGGTGGGGACCTCGGCCTTGAAGCCAATGGGTGAGGCGGGGCCGCTGCCCTGAAGATACGGTTCCTCGACCGGGGTTCCGTTGATGGTCAGCCGGCCCTGCTTGGTGCAGCAGGAGATCTTGTCGCCACCGACGCCAACGACGCGCTTGACCATCGGCAGGGCGCCCCAGGTGGAGTCCTTGAAGACGACGATGTCGCCGCGGCGTATCTCGGAGCCGTCCACTCTCTCCGCCAGGACCCGCGCCCCGACCGCGATCGTCGGCGACATCGAATCGGTCGGCACCGTATAGGGACGGTAGATCAGCGCCGCCCATACGAAGCCGCCCAGGAACAGCACACAGCCGACGGCCACGGCCAGACCGGACAGCACACTGCCCGTCGTCCGGCCGCGGCCGTCGGTCCTGCGTTCCGTACTGCTGCTCATCCCAGCGCTCCCACCCCGCGGACAGTGCCCGCGTCGAAGATCCGGGACGGCACCTTACCTGGGGTTACGTGTTCCGGTCAGCCTCCGGCGACGCCACATCACGAGCGGCACCGCCCCGGCCAGGCCCAGAGCGGCCGGAGCCGCCGCCATGGCCTTGTTGATTCCGGGCTGGTCGAAGGTGTCCGGCACCGGCAGGGTCGCCCAGCGGTTGATGGGCCAGGCGATGGTGAACGCCCGGCCGACGACCTCGTCCTCCGAGACCGTGCCGTTGCCCTTGAGGTTCTGGTGGTAGCGGGAGTCGAGGGAGTCGTCGCGATGATCACCCATGACCCAGATCCGGCCCTTGGGGACGTGGATCGGACCGAAGGCCCGGTCGCCGCAGGGGGTGGCACCGGGGAAGACGTACGAGTCCTCCTTGAGGGCCTTGCCGTTGACCTTGACCGGGCCGGTGCCGTGGCACTCGACCGTGTCGCCGCCGACCGCGATGACCCGCTTGATCAGGTCCTTCTCCTCGGCCGAGGGCATCAGGCCGATGAAGCTGAGGACCTTCTGGACGGGGTTGGGCTCGGGCGTCGGCGTCTCGTTCAGCCAGCCGCCCGGGTCGTGGAAGACGACGACCTCGCCGCGCTGCGGCTTGGAACCGAACCACGGTGTCAGCTTGTCGACCAGGACCCGGTCCCCGCGTTGCAGGGTGTCCTGCATCGAGTCGGACGGGATCGAGAACGCCTGTACCAGGAATGTCTTGATCAGCAGCGCGAGGAGCAGCGCGATACCGATGAGGATCGGCAGCTCCTTCCAGAAAGCACGCGGCTTCTTGGCCTTTTTCATGCCGCCGCTCACTTCCTCGCGCGCTGACGTGTCCAACGCATCCGACGTGTCCGAAGGACCCGCCGGGGCAGAACGTTGCGCCTGCGCCCCTGCCTGCGACTGAGCCGGTGACTGATGCACGGAACTCGTCGCCGGCCGCGTGGTCTCACCACGCCCTGCCGGCTCTTCGGGCTCTCCGGTTCCGGACCGCGCGCCGACCGCCAAGTCCCCCACATCTGCTCCTCACTCCACGCACTCGCCCACCCGTCAACCGGTGCAGGCCCACCACTCCCATAACGAGCGGGAGTTCCGCAGGGGTCGGGAGTACGGTCAAACTCTCGATGGACAGCCTATGCGGCGCACCTGCCGCCGACGCCTTGGCGCCCGGCGCGTCGTGCACGGTCGTAAAGGTGTCCGGCTCTTCCAGGCGCCGCCAGTGGCTGAACGGCCAGCCGATCACCACGGCCCGGCCCACGACACCGTCCTCCGAGACCGTGCCACGGTACGGCTCGTCCAGGTGGAAGCGCGAATCCGCGGAGTTGGAGCGGTGGTCGCCCATCACGAAGATCCGTCCGGTCGGGACGTTCACCGTGAACTTCAGCGTGGACGGCGGGTTGCCCGGATGGACGTACGGTTCGGTCAGCGGGGTTCCGTTGACGGTGACTTTGCCCTGTTTGTCACAGCACTTGACGGTGTCACCGCCGACCGCGACGACCCGCTTGATCAGGTCCTGTTCATCGGCCGACGGCAGCAGCCCGATGAAGGTCATGGCGTCCTTGACCGGCTGGAAGGCGCCGCCGGTCTCGGCGGGCTTGTTCTGCTCGCCCTTGAGCCAGCCTCCGGGGTCCTTGAAGACGACGACATCGCCGCGCGTCGGCTTGGAGCCGAACCACGGCGTCAGCTTGTCGACGAGCACCCGGTCGCCGATCTTGATCGTCTGCTCCATGGAGCCGGACGGGATGACGAAGGCCTGGACGAGGAACGTCTTCAGGACGAGGGCGATGGCCAGCGCCACGCCGACCAGGATGGGGATTTCCTTGAGGTAGGAGCGTTGCCTGCGGCGCTTGATGCGCCGCGCCATGCGCCGCCGCTCGGCCCGGCCACCGGTCCCGGCCCGTCCCGCCCGTCTGCCGGTCGTGGCCCCGCCCGCCCGGGAACCGTCGCTCCCGCCGGTTTCCTGAGGGTCGCCGTACGCGCCGCTGCCGCTGTACGGGGCGCCGGTTCCCTGCCCCGTGCCGCCGCGGCCCCGCTGGGACCTGTCGGCGCCCCTTCCGGACCGACCGGTGCCCTGGCCTCCGTGACGGGGACGTCCGCGGTTACCCATGGGGGCCTGCCGCGGCGGGTATCCGGTCGAAGGAACGTGGGCGCTCGAAGGTGCGCCAGCGGCTCACCGGCCAGGTGATCAGGTCCGCGCGGCCGACGACCCGGTCCACCGGCACCGTGCCGCCCCCGGGGTCACCGAGGTGGTCGCGGGAGTCACTGGATCTGGCTCGGTGATCCCCCATGACCCACAACTTGCCCTCCGGCACCACGATGTCGAAATCCACCGAGGACGGCGTGTCCCCGGGGTGGAGATACGCCTCACTCACGGGCTCACCGTTCACTTCGATCCGCCCCCGTTTGTCGCAGCAGGTCACACGGTCACCACCGATGCCGATCACACGCTTGACGTAGTCGGTCTCGGCGGGCCTGGCCAGGCCCAGCGCCGCGCCGGCTCCGCGCAGCAGCCCCGTGACGGGATTCTCCCCCTGCTCCCTGTGAACGAAGGACCCCGTGCCGTCGAAAACCACCACATCGCCCCGTTCCGGCTCGCTGCCGAAACGGTACGCCAGCTTGTTGACCAGCACCCGGTCCCCGATCCGCAGGGTGTTCTCCATGGAGGAACTGGGAATCAGAAAAGGCTGCGCCACCCACGCGCTGAGCAGCAGGACGAAGGCCAGACAGAGCACGAGCAGGGTGGCGGGACGATGGCGCAGCCCGGCCGCACGGGCGAGCAAACGCGCGGAGCGCGACCCCTGCTCCGGCCCCTGGTCGGGGGTGGGAGAGGGGTCGCGCTCCGTGAGCTGTGCGTCGGTGTCCATCGGGCCCTGAGCCTATCCGGCCGGATCCGGACGCCGTACGTGAGCGTCGGTTTGCGTTGCCCCGGCGCAAAAAATCGTGCGCCGGGACGGCCCGGCTCAGTTGTCGCGCTTCTCCTTGATCTTCGCGGCCTTGCCGCGGAGCTCGCGCAGGAAGTACAGCTTGGCGCGACGGACGTCACCGCGGGTCACGACCTCGATCTTCTCGACGATCGGGGTGTGCACCGGGAAGGTGCGCTCGACGCCGACGGAGAAGCTGACCTTGCGGACCGTGAAGGTCTCGCGCACGCCGGCGCCCTGACGGCGGATGACAACGCCCTTGAACTGCTGCACACGGGAGCGGTTGCCCTCGATGACGCGGACGTGGACGTTGACGGTGTCACCCGGGCGGAAGGCCGGGATGTCGCTGCGCTTGGACGCGGCGTCGACGGAGTCGAGAAGGTGCATGACCTACTGCTTTCTTCGCTGATGCCACAGGTCATCAACGGGATATGGGAAGGATGTTTCGGATGCCGTTCCGTCGGGCGGGCGTCGTTCCCCCTGTGGCAGGGGCGCGCGCCGGACGCACACAGCAGCGGCCTATTCTTCCACGGCTCCGGTCGTCCGCTCAAATCGGCCGTCCTCGCCCTCCGACCAGCCGAGAGCGGCCAGGATCGCGCGGTCGTGTTTGTCGAACGCGGCGGGGTCGGCGCGCTCGATCAGATCGGGGCGGTTGACGTCGGTGCGGCGGAAGGCCTGGTCACGACGCCAGCGGGCGATCTTGCCGTGGTGGCCGCTGAGCAGCACGTCGGGGATGCCGCGGCCGCGCCACTCGGGGGGCTTGGTGTAGACGGGCCCCTCCAGGAGGTCGGCCATCGCGCCGGGGGCGAAGGAGTCGTCCTGGTGGGAGGCGGCGTTGCCGAGGACGCCGGGCAGCAGCCGGGCCACCGCCTCGACCATGACCAGCACCGGCGCCTCACCGCCGGCCAGGACGTAGTCGCCGATGGAGACCTCGCGGACGTCGACGCGGTCGCCGTACTCCTCGATGACGCGGCGGTCGATGCCTTCGTAACGGGCCGGGGTGAACACCAGCCAGGGCTTGGCGGAGAGTTCGACGGCCAGCTGCTGGGTGAAGGGGGCGCCGCTCGGGGTGGGGACGACGATCACCGGCCGGCCCTCACCGGACGCGAGGATCTCGTCGAGCGCCTCGCCCCATGGCTCGGGCTTCATGACCATGCCCGGGCCGCCGCCGTAGGGGGTGTCGTCGACGGTGTTGTGCTTGTCGTGGGCCCACTCCCGCAGGTCGTGGATGCGCACATCGAGCTGTCCGCGGGCGCGGGCCTTGCCGACGAGGGAGACGTTCAGCGGTTCGAGGTACTCGGGGAAGATCGTGACGACGTCGAGCCGCATCAGCTGTCCTCGCGGCTGCTGGCGATCTCGGCCTGGCTGTCGTCGAGGAGGCCGGGCGGCGGGTCGACGACCGCGCGCTGCTCCTCCAGGTCGATCTCCGGGACGATCTCGGAGACGAACGGGATCAGCACCTCGCTGCCGTCGGGCCGCTGGACGACCAGCAGATCCTGGTAGGGCAGGTGGGAGATCTCGGAGATCCGGCCGATCTCGGTGCCGTCGCGGGTGACGACGTCGAGGTCGATCAGCTGGTGGTCGTAGAACTCCTCGGGGTCCTCGGGGACTTCCTCGGGGTCGACCTCCGCGATCAGCAGGGTGTTGCGCAGCGCCTCGGCCGCCGTACGGTCCGCGACCCCTTCGAAGCGCAGCAGCAGCCGGCCGCTGTGCACCCGGCCGGTCGCGATGGTCAGCGGTCCGACGGAGGACGATTCGGTGGCGAGGACGGCGCCCGGGGCGAGCCGCAGTTCGGGCTCGTCGGTGCGCACTTCTACGGTGACCTCGCCCTTGATGCCGTGGGCGCGGCCGATCCGTGCCACTACCAACTGCACGCTGTTCTCTCCCCTTTTCGCGGCCGGCCCGCCGCCGCTCTCGCGGCGGTGGCCGAGGACCGTCGTGGTTTCTCAATGGTGGTGACGAGGGTGGATCCACGGTCACCAACGAACTCGGGCCGGGGACGGCCCGAGGGCCCTCCCCGGCCCGAGCCGGTGTTCAACTTGTCAGCTGACCTGGTCCACGTCGACGAGGTCGACGCGGATGCCACGGCCGCCGATGGCGCCCACGACGGTCCGCAGTGCGCGGGCGGTACGGCCGTTGCGGCCGATCACCTTGCCGAGGTCGTCGGGGTGGACCCGGACCTCGAGCACGCGCCCACGGCGCAGGGTGCGCGAAGCCACCTGCACGTCATCGGGGTTGTCGACGATGCCCTTGACGAGGTGCTCGAGGGCTTCCTCGAGCATGCTCAGGCCTCGGTCGACTCGGAGGTGGACTCGGCCGCAGCCTCGTCCGCCTTCTTGTCAGCCTTCTTCGCCTTCGGGGTGATGGCCTCACCCTTCGGCTCGTTGCCGGAGTCCTTGGCAGCGGCCTCGAAGAGGGCGCGCTTGTCGGCCTTCGGCTCGGCGACCTTCATCGGTGCCGGGGCGGGCAGACCCTTGAACTTCTGCCAGTCGCCGGTGACCTTGAGGATGGCCATGACGGGCTCGGTCGGCTGCGCGCCGACACCCAGCCAGTACTGGACACGCTCGGAGTCGACCTCGATGCGCGAGGGGTTCTGCACCGGGTGGTACAGGCCGATCTCCTCGATGGCCCGGCCGTCACGGCGGGTACGGGAGTCGGCGATGACGATGCGGTAGTGAGGCGCGCGGATCTTGCCCAGACGCTTCAGCTTGATCTTGACTGCCACGGAAGTGGTGTCTCCTGGTCTTGACGTGGTGGGGCACAACGGGATGCCACGTGGGGTTGCGGTACTCGGGGTGCCCGATGGACGCGTCAGCCGGAGGAGAGAGGGGTCCTATGCGACTGTCGAGTACAGCTAGCCATTGTGCCACACGCCCATGGGTCAGCCGACCGCGGCCACCTCGGGGATCCGGAAGGGCTTCCCGCAGCCGCCGCAGACGATCGGCGCCTGGGCGAGCACGGACGGGACGACGCGGACATTGCGGCCGCAGTCGCAGACGGCCTTGACGCGGACGCCTCCTCCGGAGGAGCCGTGCCGGGCGGCCGGGCCCCGGAAGCTGCGGGCGGTGTCCGTGGCGGTTGCGGCGGTGTGCGCCTTCAGGGCGCGGGCCAGCCGTTCGATGGTGGAGCGGTAGCGTCTCCTGGCTTCGGGGTTGAGCGTGACCAGCGAGAAGCCGCTGCTGGGGTGCGGCTCGTCGACATGGTCCAGGCCCAGCTCCTCGGCGATCGCCAGGAAACGGCGGTTGTGGTAGCGGCCTGCGCGGGAGGTGTCGCGGACGCCGCGGGCGGCGGCGATGCCGTGGACTGCCTCGTGGAGCAGCCGTTCGAAGGAGAGTTCGGCGCCGCAGGCGGACGAGGACTCTCCGATCAGGGACTCGGGCGCGGCCAGGTCCGGCAGCTCGGGGTGGTGCCGTTGAATATCGGCCCAGGCGAGCGCCAGTTCGGCGGCGAGGACAGGCGGTGTCGTGCTCACGTCGTGACAACGAGCCGAGGTCGCCCAGTGTTCCGATTCCGGGGCATCCCAAATAATTTGCACGTACCAGTCAGTTTCCGGTCATGAGTCGTGCCGAGGGCGCGGTGCGCAGATCTGCGCAGAAGGCGCCCAGCGGCCCTCAAGCCGGTACGTATCCCCGCGTACGCCGCATGGCGTAGCCGGTCGCATGCCGGGGCAACGATCACCGCGGCGATCGTACGGGGCCTTCCTGTGCCCGCCCGGCACGGGCTCGCGTCCCACCGTAGGGGGCGTGGCGGCGGATGACCGCACGGCACCCGGGGGTGCGGGATGCGTCCGGGTGGCGGGCACTGCCGTGGCGGGACGGCGCCGGCCGGGGCACCCTGGAACGGCGCTCCAGGGAGCGGGCCCGGCGCACACGGGGGCGCGCGGGAGACAACCCCGGCGCACCCCCTGGACGCCCGGACGGATGCGCAGTTGTCTGGATTGCGGGGGCGCACAACGCGCGAACACGGGGGCGATCGGTACGGACAGCTTCGGGTTCTCGGCGAATAGGGGCGCTCTCGATGTCACCCACGCTCGTGCGGCACCAGCTTCCGCACTCCGGATCCATGCGCTGCGACGACCCGCCCGTTCCGGCCCGGTCACGGGCGCGCACCCGTGACTGGGCCGAGATCCAGGAGCGGATGCTGGTACCGCTGTACGAAGCCGCGTACGACCGTCTCGGGATCGGTCCCGGTACCCGTCTGCTGGGGCTGGGCTGCGGCTCCGGTCTGGCGCTGCTGCTCGCGGCGGCGCGCGGCGCGCAGGTCAGCGGGGTGGATGCGGACGAGTCGCGGCTGGAGCTGGCGCGTGAACGGCTCACGCCGGACGGTATGCCGGAGCACACCCGGCTGGTCAGCGGCGGTCTGGAGGACGCGGCTCCCGGGGATGCCCCCTTCAATGTGGTCACCGCGTTCCACCCGGTGGGCTGTGTGAGCACGGTGGAGGGGCTGACGGCGTCGCTCACCGCGGCGGCCGGGCTGTCGGAGCGCGGCAGCGCGGTGGTGCTGGGCGGCTGGGGCCCCGTGGAGCGGTGTGCCACGGTCGGGGTGCTGCGGGTGGCGCAGGGGCCGGCCGGCACCCCGGGCGGCTGCGCCGTCGGTGCCACCGGGTGGCGGCCCAGCGGCCGGGACGATCTGGAGGAGCTGGCGGAGCGGGCCGGGCTGCGGCCCGACGGCTCGGGGCGGGTGGCCTGCCCGTTCGGGTATGCGGATCTGGCGAGCGCGGTGCGGGGGCTGCTGTCGACGGGACTGTTCGACGCGGCGCTGGAGGCGGCCGAGCAGCGTCAGGTGGAGAAGGAGCTCGCGGAGGCGTTGCATCCGTATCAGCGGGCGGACGGGACGGTGTGGATGCCGAATGTCTTCCGCTATCTGATCGCGCGGACGAGGTAGCGCCGGGGCGGCGGCAGGTGGGCGTCCGGCGGGCGTTTGGCAGTATCCAGGATCCTGTTTACTGTCATTTGTGTGAACGGCATCCTCGGCCCCGGCGGCCTCGACGAGCGGTTTCTGACCCGCAACGGGCACGCCGCCCGGCAGTTGGCGGCCCTGCTGATCCGGCAGGGCGCCGACGGGGCGGGCGCGCGGCTGCCGCGGGTCCGCGATGTCGCCGAGCTGCTGGGGGTGGGCAACGGCACGGTGCAGTCCGCGCTGCGGCTGCTGGAGGAGGCCGGCGCGATCAAGACGGTCGCCCGGGGCCACCTGGGCACCTTCCTCGTCGGGTCCGACCGGGCCGCCCTGTGGCGTCTGTCCGGCCTCGGCGCGGTACAGGCCGCGATGCCGCTGCCGCACTCCCTGCGTTTCGAGGGACTCGCGACGGGGCTGCGGGCGGCCTTCGAGGAGGCCGGCGCACCCTTCGCGCTCACCTTCCTGCGGGGCGCGGCCGCCCGGCTCGCGGCTCTGGCCGAGGGCAGGGCCGAGCTGGCGGTGCTGTCCCGTTTCGCCGCCGACCGGCTGACCGGGCGGCAGGCCGTCGAGCTGATCGCCGATCTGGGCCCGGGCACCTATGTCGGCGCGCACGGCCTGGTGCTGCGGCCCGGTGTCACGCTCGGCTCCCCCGGTCTGCGGATCGCCGTCGACGACGCCTCGGCGGATCAGCGGATGCTCGCCGAGCGGGTCTTTGCGCACCGCCCCGGGGTGGCGTGGGTGCCGTGCTCCGCTCCCCAGGTGCGGGAGGCGCTGGCGCAGGGCCGGGCCGATGCGACGGTGTGGAACCTCGACGAGGTGCCGGGGCAACTGGGGTCGGAGGTGCAGGTGTTGCCCCTGGGCGACGAGCTCACCCGCGATCTGGCGGTGCGGCATACGAGCGCCGCGCTGATAGGCCGTACGGGGGAGGCGGCGGGGGCCGGGGCGCTGGCGGCCGTGCGGGATGTCGTGGATCTGTCGATGGTCACGGCCGTGCAGGGCGAGGTACTGCGGGGCGAGCGGGTGCCCGCGTACTGATGCGCGGGGGCGGCGCGGGCCGCTCGCACCGGCAAGGAGTCCGGCTCTGCACCCGGGCCGCGGGCGGGCGCCGGTCGTGGTGCGGAGCGGGCGGCCGAAGCGCAGGCCGCACGGCAAAAAGTGACGGCACGTCAGGGAGAAAAATCCAGAATCCTGGTTACTGTTGCCTTCGAGGGAAGGACGGCCGCCCATGGACTCCCGGCTCGCCCGGCGCATCCGGCTCTTCCGCGACAGCGGGCAGGTGCGGCCGGCGGTCGCCGCGTTCGTGACGGCCGAGCTGGAGACGCTGGCCGCCGAGGGGCGGCCGGTCACCGAGGACAGCGCCGGGATGCTGACCAGTCATCTGCTGATGGCGCTGACCCGGCTGCTGGACGGCGGGACCGTCGAGCCGGCCGGTACGGAGGCGGCGGTGGCCGAGGAGCTCGCGGCCCATCCCGAGGCGCTGGCCCGTGCCCGCGCCGTCGCCTTACGGGCCGAGAGCGAACTGGGCGCCTCGCTCCCCGGCCCGGAGGTCCACTTCCTGGCACTGCATCTGGCCGTATGGCGCGGGGGCCCGGCGGTGCCCGCGGCCCGACCGCGAAGGGACACCCCATGACCAAGATCCTCACCGGCGGCGTCGGCAAGTCCGAGGTCGCCGGCCAGGTGACCGGACTCGGACTGCCGGGCGTCGAGATCGCCGTCAGCAACGACATGGACGCGGCGGCCGCGCTGCGGGCCGGGCGCGCTGACTACTTCCTCGGTACCTGCCACACCGGGGCGGGGGCCTCGCTCGGCGTGCTGGTGGGACTGCTGGGGTCGGCCGTCTGCCACACCTTCGGGCGGTCGGTGCCCACCACGGAGCAGATCGAGGCGCTGCTCGACGAGGGCAAGCGGGTCTTCGGCTACGCCCTCGACCAGATGGACGCGGTCACCCCCGTACTCGCCCGCGCCCTCGCCGCCCGTACGGCCTGACCCATGGGCAGCCTCCCCGCCGCCGTGCACCCGGGCCCGTCGGCCGCGGCCGGCGGGCTCGACTTCCCGGTGGCCGGGCAGCTGACCGTCATCGGGCTGTGCGCGCTGACCGCGTACCTGGCGCATCTGGCGCTGGCGGTGTTCAACGACGGCGTACGGCCGTTCATGCTGGACTTCCTGCACGGGCGGACCACCCGCACGGCGACCGGCGCGGTCTCCTTCGGCCTGTCGGCCGGCTTCATCTTCGGTCTGGGCGCGCCGATGGCGCTGTCGTCGGGTGTGCTCAACCCCTGGCTGGTGTTCCTGCCGACCGATCTGCTGGGCATTCTCGCGCCGCGGAAGTGGCTCGCGCCGGTGCTGGGCGCGGCCTGGGGCGCGGTGGTGGTCTTCGGGCTCAAGGGTGCCAACGAGATGGCGCACGAGCTGCCGGTCGACTTCCTGACGGCCATGCAGCAGATGGCGACGCCGATCCTGTTTCTGTTCACGCTCTTCCCGGTGCTGGCGATCAGCAAGCAGTTCGGCAGGCCGGCGGGTGCGGTGGCGGGCGTGGTGGAACTCGCCCTCGTCGTCCTCACGATGAAGCTGTGGCCGAAGGTGTTCGCCGGGGCGCCGGCGATGGCCGCCGGGGTGCTGCTGCTGATCGGCTTCGCGGTCGCCAAGGACCTGCGGCAGCGCCGTGCCCAGCGGGCCGGGACGGCGGAGGAGCGGCCCGCGGTGCCGGACGACGACCCCATGGTGTCGCTGTTCAGCGCGAGCGCGGCCCGGCTGCGCCGCCATCTGCCGCTGTTCATGGCGCTGGGTGCCGGGGTGTGTCTGCTGGCGCAGCTGCACATATTCGGCGGTGGTGAGGCGACGAGCTTCCTGATCGCCAAGGGGCGGTCGGCGGAGGCGGCACAGGTCGACTTCTACCGCGCCTTCGGGTTCCTGCCGCTCATCGCCACCACCGCGCTGGCCTCCGGCGCGTACGGCATCGCGGGCTTCACGTTCGTCTACCCGATCGGCTATCTGCTGCCGAGCCCCTGGTGGGCGCTGGTGTGCGGGGCGCTGGTCTTCGCCGTCGAGGTGCTGGCGCTCAGCGGGATCGGCCGGGTGCTGGGCGGGCTGCCGTCCGTACGCGACTCCTCCGAGCAGCTGCGCGGCGCGATCGGCGCGACGCTGCAACTGGCGCTGCTCTTCGGCTCGTTGCTGGCCGCCCAGGCGATGGGCGGCGGACTGGGCATTCTGCTCGTCGGCGGGCTGTATCTGCTGAACGAGGCGATGGGGCGGGTCGTGGTCCGGACCGCCGCGGGGCCCGCCGCGGTCGTCGTCGGCGGTGTCCTGCTCAACGTCCTGTACTGGCTGGACCTGTTCACTCCTCTCACCTCCTGACGGGACCTCCCGGACGGGGTTCGGCCGCGCCGGGCGGCCGGGAAGGCACTGATGAACGATCTGCTGCAAACCGTCACGGGCCCCCAGCCCGCCTCCGCCGTGCGCGGACCGGTGCTCGCCCATGAGCATCTGGCGCTGGATCTGACCCGGGGCGCCGACAGCGCGGCCACCCTGACGCCGGGGCACCGGGCCGCGATCACCGAGGAACTGGCGTCGCTGCGCGGCGAGTTCGGGCTCTCCCTGCTCATCGAGCTGACCTGCCGGGGCATGGGCCGCGATGTGGCCGCGATGGCCCGGATCGCCGCGGACTCGGGGGTCGCGGTCGTCGCGGCGACCGGCTGGTACTACGAGCCGTTCCACCCCGCCGAGCTGAGCCGCACCAGCGCCGAACGGCTGGCCAGGACACTGGTCGGGGAGATCGAGCGCGGCTGCGGTGGCTCCGGGATCCGTCCCGGAGTGATCGGCGAGGTCGGCAGCCATGGCGACCGGCCGAGCGAGCCGGAGGCGCGGACGCTGACCGCGGCGGCACTCGCCGCCACGCACACCGGCCTGTCGGTGGCCACCCACGCCCAGTTCGGCCGCGGCGGCCTCGCCCAGCTGGAGCTGCTGACGGCGGCCGGACTGCCGCCGCACCGCGTCAGCATCGGCCATCAGGACCTGCTCGACGATCCGGCGGTGCACCGGGAGCTGGCGGCGGCCGGTGCGTACATCGCGTTCGACACGGTCGGCAAGGAGAGCTACCAGAGCGACCGGGTGCGGCTGCGGCTGCTGCTGGCGCTCGTGGAGTCCGGGTACGCCGACCGGGTGCTGCTCAGCTGCGATGTCTCCCGGCACGGCTATCTGGTCAGCGAGGGCGGTATGGGCTACGGGCATCTGTTCCGGTCCTTTCTGCCGCGGCTGCGGGCCGCCGGGATGGACGAGGAGCTGATCGACGGGCTGACGCGGCGCAATCCGCTGCGGTTCCTCACGGGGCGGGACACGGCGGACGGCGGGGCGTCGGCGGACGGCGGGCGGCCGCCGGAAGGCGATCCGGCATGAGCGTGCGGCTGCCCCGGACCTTCCCCCTCCCGGCCGTCACCGTGCCCGAGGCCCTGGCCCGGCAGTTCCGGCTGCTGGAGTGCACCGCCCGGCACTTCGAAGGGCCCCAGCTCTTCGCGGCGGACGCCGGAGTGGTGCCGGGGCCCGGCCGCCCGCGTACCACCGCGCGGGTCGAGGCGGTGCTCGCCGACTTCTTCGGGGCCGAGGCCGCGGCGCTGGTGCAGGGCGCGGGCACCGGCGCGATCCGGGCCGCGCTCACGGCCGTCCTGGAGGCGGAGGACCGGCTGCTGATCCACCGCGCGCCGGTCTACCGCACCACCGCCCACACCCTGCGCGGCCTGGGCCTGCGGGCCGTCGAAGCGGACTTCAACGATCCGCGGGAGCCTGCCCTGGCACTCGCCTCGGGGGACTTTCGCTGGGCGTACGTCCAGCACACCCGGCAGCGCCTCGCGGACTCCTACGACCTGGGCGCGGTGCTGACGGCCTGCCGGGCCGCGGGGGTACGCACCGTGGTGGACGACAACTACGCGGCGCTGCGGGTGCCGGAGTGCGGGGTCGAGCTGGGCGCCGACGCCTCCTGCTTCTCGCTGTTCAAGCTGCACGGCCCGGAGGGCGTCGGCGCCGTCGTGGGCACGGCGGACCTGGTGGCGCGGGTACACCGGGACAACTACTCGGGCGGCGGACAGGTCCAGGGGCATCAGGCGCTGGACGTCCTGCGGGCGCTGACGCATGTGCCGGTGATGTGGGCGGTGCAGTCGCAGGTGGCGGCCGAGGTCGCCGGGCGGCTGACGGCCGGTGAGGTGCCGGGCGTCGCCGAGGCCGCGCTCGCCAACGCGCAGGACCGGTGTGTGCTGGTGCGCCTGGCCCGCCCGCTCGCCCGCGCGCTGCCGGCCGCCGCGGCACGGCACGGCGCCGCCCCGTATCCGGTCGGCGCCAACTCCCGTTACGAGATCGCCCCGCTCTTCTACCGGCTGTCCGGCTCCGCGCTGGCCGACGCCCCCCGACTCGCCGACTGGGCCGTACGGATCAACCCCATGCGGGCCGGTGCGGACCTCGTGGTGGACATCCTCCGGCGGGCGCTGGCGGACCTGGGGCGGGGCGCGGACGGGGCGGACGGGGCGGACTGACCGTGTTCCTCGACACCGTCCTCGCCCGCAATCCCCGGCTGGTCGCTTGTGCGGCCGAGCTGCACCGAAGCGGCGCCATCCCGCCCGACACCTACGTGCTGGACCTGGACGCGGTGACCGCGAACGCCGCGCTGCTGGCCGCGGAGGCCGGGCGGCTGGGGCTCTCCCTCTGGTTCGTGGTCAAGCAGCTCGGCCGCAATCCGGAGCTGGTCCGGGCCGTGGCCCGCCATATCCCGCGCTTCGCCGCCATCGACCCGCCCGAGGCGCGGGTGCTGCATGCGGCGGGCGCGCGGGCCGGGAACCTCGGTCATCTGGTGCAGATCCCGCACCGGGCGCTGCCCGAGATGCTGTCCTGGCGCCCGGAGGCGGTCACCGTCTACGACCTCGCCAACGCCCGTGCCGTGTCGGAGGCGGCCGTCCGGCTCGGCCGTGTCCAGGACATCCTCGTACGTATCGAGGGGGCGCCGGGTGCGGGGTATCCGGGGCAGGAGGGCGGGGTGCCGCCGGACGGCATCGAGGCGTTCGCCGCCGCGGCGGAGCGGCTGCCGGGTGTACGGGTGGCGGGGGTGACGGCCTTCCCCTGTCTGCGCTGCGACCCCGGTACGGGCCGGCCGCGCGCCACCGCGAACCTCGCCCTGGCCCGTACGGCACGGGAGGTGCTGGCCGCGCGGAGAGGGGCCGATCCGGCGGGGCTGCTGCTGAGCGCCCCCGGCGTCACGTCGATGGCGAGTCTGCCGCTGCTGGCGCGGCTCGGCGCCACGCACGGGGAGCCGGGGCATGCGCTCACCGGCACCACTCCCCTGCACGCCGCGGACCCGCGGCAGCCGGAGAGGCCCGGCTATGTGTACGTGAGCGAGGTCGCCCATGTCCTCGCCGACGGCCGGCCGGCGTTGTTCGGCGGCGGCTTCTACCCGCGTGCCACCGTCCGCTCCGCGCTGATCCCGCGCACCGGCGCGCGCCTGGCGGTACAGGACGCCCCGCCCGAGCACATCGACTACTACCGGCTGCTGGCGCCCGGCGAGGCGCGGCCCGGGGACACCGCCGTCCTGGCCTTCCGCACCCAGGTGTTCGTCACCCGCAGTACGGTCGCGGTCGTCTCCGGTCTGGCCGACGGCACACCGGAGCTGACGGGGTGTTACGACCCGTGGGGGCGGCCCGTAGGGGAACCGCCGTGAGCCTTCCCCTTACCCGCCGCCCACCCACACCTTTTGTTTTTCCCCGCCGCCCACCCCCCTTCGGGGGGTGGGCGGGTGTAGGTGGTCGGTCTTCGGGGGCAAGGGGCGGGTGCAGACGCGCGGCCTTGGGGGGCAAGGGGGCAAGTGCAGACGCTCGGCCTTGGGGGCAAGGGCGCAGACGCTCGGTCTTCGAGGGGCAAGGGGCAAGTGCAGACACTCGGCCTCCGGGGGCAAGGCGGAAGACGCAGGCACTCGGCCTTCAAGGGCAAGAAGACAGCCACGGACACCCCGCCCACCCCGGACACGACCGAGCCCCCGACCACCCGCGGCGGTCAGGGGCTCGATCCGGAAGTACGGGGCTCAGCCCATGAACTTCTTGAACTCCTCGGGGAGTTCGAAGTTCTGCGGCTCCTGCTCACCCTGCGGCAGGCCCAGCGGGTTGCCGGCCTGGGCGGCCTCGCGGCGCGCGGCCGCGGCCTCTTCCTCGGCCTTGCGCTTCATCGGGTTGCCGCTCTTGCGCTTGCCCTTGGCCTGCTTGACCTGCTTCTTCTTGCGGGCACCACCGCCGCCCATGCCAGGCATCCCCGGCATGCCGGGCATCCCGGGCATGCCGCCGCCCTGGGCCATCTTCGACATCATCTTGCGGGCGTCGAAGAACCGCTCGACCAGGCCCTTGACCGCGCTGACGTCGACACCGGAGCCCTTGGCGATACGGGCCCGGCGCGAGCCGTTGATGATCGTCGGCTCCTGGCGCTCGGCCGGGGTCATCGACTTGATGATGGCGGCCGTGCGGTCGACCTCGCGCTCGTCGAGGTTGTTGATCTGGTCCTTCATCTGCCCCATACCGGGCAGCATGCCGAGCAGCTTGGAGATGGAGCCCATCTTGCGGACCTGCTCCATCTGGGCCAGGAAGTCGTCGAGGGTGAACTCCTTGGGGCCCTTCGCCAGCTTGGCCGCCATCTTCTCGGCCTCGGCCTGGCTGAAGGTCTGCTCGGCCTTCTCGATCAGGCTGAGCATGTCGCCCATGCCGAGGATGCGGGACGCCATGCGGTCCGGGTGGAACGCGTCGAAGTCGTCCAGCTTCTCGCCGTTGGAGGCGAACATGATCTGCTTGCCGGTGACGTGCGCGACGGACAGCGCGGCACCACCGCGGGCGTCACCGTCGAGCTTGGAGAGCACCACGCCGTCGAAGCCGACACCGTCGCGGAACGCCTCGGCGGTGTTGACCGCGTCCTGGCCGATCATCGCGTCGACGACGAAGAGGACCTCGTCGGGGCTGACCGCGTCGCGGATGTCCGCGGCCTGCTGCATCAGCTCCTGGTCGATGCCCAGACGGCCGGCGGTGTCGACGATGACGACGTCGTGCTGCTTGGTACGGGCGTACTCGATCGAGTCCTTGGCGACCTGGACCGGGTCACCGACGCCGTTGCCCGGCTGGGGGCCGTAGAAGGCGACAGCGGCGCGCTCCGAGACGACCTGGAGCTGGTTGACGGCGTTGGGGCGCTGGAGGTCACAGGCGACCAGCAGCGGGGCGTGGCCCTGTGCCTTGAGCCAGCGGCCGAGCTTTCCGGCGAGGGTGGTCTTACCGGCACCCTGGAGACCGGCCAGCATGATCACGGTGGGGGCGGTCTTGGCGAACCGCAGCCGGCGGGTCTCGCCGCCGAGGATGCCGACGAGCTCCTCGTTGACGATCTTGATGACCTGCTGGGCGGGGTTCAGCGCCTGGGAGACCTCGGAGCCGGTGGCGCGCTCCTTGACCTGCTTGATGAAGGCGCGGACGACGGGGAGGGCGACATCGGCCTCGAGCAGCGCGATACGGATCTCGCGGGCCGTGGCATCGATGTCCGCCTCGCTCAGGCGGCCCTTGCCCCGGAGGTTTTTGAAAGTACTCGCCAAGCGGTCGGAAAGCGTATCGAACACGGCGGTCGTCGATCCTCGGGGTCGGGGGCGGGGTTCGGTCGGCTTCTAGGGTATCCGGCTGCGCAAGCGAACCGGTCCGGCCCTGTTCCGGGGCCGGTACCCCAGGGCGCGCTCCTGCGCTACCGCAGGGCGCGCTCCACGGCCGCCGCCACCTCGTGGGCCGCGCCGTCGGCCAGCGGCTCCCCGTCCGTCCCCGTGACATAGAACGCATCCACCGCGTTCGCGCCCAGGGTGCTGATGTGGGCGCTGCGGACCGCGACGCCGGCCTGCTCCAGGGCGCGGCCGATGCGGTGCAGCAGGCCGTGCGCGTCCTGGGCGCGGACCTCGATCACGGTCGCGGTGCGGGAGCTGCCGGGGGCGACACTGACCCGCGGTGGCGGGGCCAGCACGGCACGCGCACGGCGGGCGTAGGCGCGTTCGCGCTCGGCGAGGCGGGCGGGGATGTCGAGGGAGCCGTCCAGCGCCCGGACCAGGTCGGCGCGCAGCCGGTCGGCGCGCGGCAGCGAACCGTATTCGGCGGCCACCCGCCAGCTCAACAGCAGGACCGGGCCCTCGTCGACGGGGTCGAGCAGGAGCAGGTCCGCGGCGCGGACGGTGAGCCGGTGCAGGGCCAGCACGCCGGCCGCGGCGGCAAGGACGCCCGGCTGGTCGGGTACGGCGATGAGCAGCTCCACGCCGACCGGTTCCCGGTCCGGCGCCTCGGAGCCGTCCCCGGCCCCGGTGGGGGGTTCGGAGCGCGCGTGCAGTGCCAGGACCGGGCCGCCGGTACGCCGGGCCTCGATCGCCAGCCGCTCCTGCTCCGCGGTGGGCTCGGCGGCGCCGCGTTCCTCCGTTCCGGGCTCCCCCGCGAGCCGCGCGGCGACCCGTTTGACCAGGTCGGCGACGAGTCCGCCGCGCCAGGCGCTCCAGGCGGCGGGCCCGGTGGCCAGGGCGTCGGCCTCGGTCAGGGCGTGCAGGAGCTCCAGGGTGCCGGTGCTGCCGACGGCCTCGGCCACCGCGCCGACGGTCGCCGGGTCGTCCAGGTCGCGCCGGGTGGCGGTGTCGATGAGCAGCAGGTGGTGCCGTACGAGGGTGGCGATCACCGCGGTGTCGCGGGCACCGAAGCCGAGCCGGCCCGCCACGTCGTGGGCGATGGTCTCGCCGGCCACCGAGTGGTCGCCGGGCCAGCCCTTGCCGATGTCGTGCAGCAGGGCGGCGATCAGCAGCAGGTCGGGGCGGTGCACCCGGCGGGTCAGGTCGGAGGCCCGTACGGCGGTCTCGACGAGATGGCGGTCGACGGTCCAGGTGTGGACGGGGTTGCGCTGCGGGCGGCAGCGGACGCGCTCCCAGTCGGGCAGCAGCCGCGTGATGATGCCCTCGGCCTCCAGGGCCTCCCATACGGGCACGGTGTGGGTGCCCGCGCCCAGCAGCGTCACCAGCTGCTCACGGGCCTCGGCGGGCCACGGCACGGGCAGCGGCCGGCCGGCGGTGGCCGTGGCGCAGCGGCGGATGGCGTGGGTGGCCAGCGGCAGGCCGGCCTGGGCGGCGGCGGCCGCGGCGCGCAGTACCAGCACCGGGTCCCGCTCGGGCCGTGCGGTGCGGGCGAGCACCGCCTCACCGTCGAGTTCGACGACGCCCTCGGCGAGCGGTGAGCGCTCGCCCTTGCCCGCGGTACGGCCGTGCAGCAGCCCGCGCAGCATGGGCTTGACGGAGCGGGCGCGCAGCACCCGGCCGACCTCGCGCCAGGTGACATCGGCCGCGTAGGAGATGGTGCGGGCGGATTCGTAGGTCTGCCGCAGCAGGGCGTCCGCGTCGAGCATGCCGAGGGCGCCGGCGACCTGGTCCTGTTCCTGGAGGGAGAGCCGGTCGGTGGCGCGGCCGGTCGTCAGATGCAGCGCGTCGCGGGTGTCGAGCAGACGGGTGCGGGCGGCTTCCAGGCCGCCGCGCGGGGCGTCGGCGAGCCAGGAGGCGGCGACCGCCCGGAGCGCGGTGGCGTCCCGCAGCCCGCCCCTGGCCTCCTTGAGCTCGGGTTCGAGCAGGTACTGGAGCTCGCCCTGCCGCTCGGCGCGCTCCTGGCACAGGTCGTGGAGTTCCGGGAGTCGTTTGGGGGCGCTCTCGCGCCAGTCGGCGTAGGCGGTGGTGCGCAGCGCCGCGGTCAGCTCCGGGTCGCCTGCCAGGTGACGGGCGTCGAGCAGGCCGAGCTGCACCTTCAGGTCCTCGCGGGCGGCTTTACGGGCCTGGGCGGGGGTGCGTACGGAGTGGTCGAGGTCGATGCCGAGGTCCCATACGGGGTACCAGAGGTGGTCGGCCAGCGCGGCGAGGGCGCCGGCGTCGGCCCGGCCGTCGTGCAGCAGCAACAGGTCGAGGTCGCTGCGCGGGGAGAGTTCGCCGCGGCCGTAGCCGCCGATGGCGACCAGGGCGGTGCCGGACAGTCCGGCGGCGGTGGCGTGCCGGGCCAGCAGGCCGGCCAGCCAGTCGTCGGTCAGCCGGGCGAGGTCGGCGCGGCGGCCGGGTCCGATGGCCGCCTCGTCCTGGAGGAGCCGCAGCCGGGCCGCGGGGTAGCCGCCTTCCGGGGCGGGCGCGGGCTCGGTCCCCGGGCCCGGCACTCCGCCCGGACCTGCCGTTTCCTCGACGTTGTCGGTCAACTCGCGCGCTCCTCGGTCGTGTTGTCCCCCGCCGTCACCGTCTGCCCGTACCGCCGTCCCGTATGGCCCCGCCGTCCCCCGTCCCTTCAGTGTGGGTCGCCGCGGGGCGGGCGGCCATCCGCCGCTCGGGCGTCCGCTCCGGCCCCGGCCGCAGCGCCGCTCCGGGGCCGGAGCCGCGCTGTGGCCGGGGTGCCGTCACAGTGCGTCCGGTCCCCGCTCCCCGGTCCGCACCCGTACCGCGTCGTCGACGGGGATGCTCCACACCTTCCCGTCGCCGATCTTGCCGGTGCGGGCCGCCTTGACGACCACATCCATCAGCTGCTCGGCGTCGGCGTCCTCGACCAGCACCTCGATACGGATCTTCGGCACGAGGTCGACGGTGTACTCGGCGCCGCGGTACACCTCCGTGTGCCCGCGCTGCCTGCCGTATCCGCTGGCCTCGGTGAGCGTCAGACCGTGCACACCGAATGCCTGGAGGGCGTCCTTCACCTCGTCCAGCCGGTGCGGCTTGATTACTGCCGTGATGAGCTTCACGCGTCCACCTTCTTTGTCAGGGCCTCGCCGAGTGCCGGTCCCTTTCGGCCGACCGTGCCACCGCCCGCGCCGGTGAAGTCGTACGCGGTCTCCGCGTGCGCGGCCTGGTCGATGCCGGCGACCTCCTCGTCCTCGCCGACCCGGAAGCCCATCACCAGGTCGATGACCTTGGCAAGGACATACGAGACGACCAGGGAGTACAGCAGTACACAGACCACACCGACGGCCTGCCGGCCGAGCTGATCGAAGCCGCCGCCGTAGAACAGGCCCTTGGCCTTGCTCTGTACCCCGCCGGTGGCGAACAGACCGACCAGCAGCGATCCGACGACACCGCCGACGAGGTGGACGCCGATGACGTCGAGGGAGTCGTCGTAGCCGAACTTGTACTTGAGATTGACCGCCATGGCGCACAGCACACCGGCGATCACACCGACCGCGATGGCGCCCAGCGGGCTGACCGCGCCGCAGGCCGGGGTGATGGCGACGAGTCCGGCGACCGCGCCGGAGGCCGCGCCGAGCGTGGTGAACGAGCCGTGCCGGAGCTTTTCGTACGCCAGCCAGCCGAGCATCGCGGCGGCGGTGGCGACCTGCGTGTTGACGAAGGCGACGGCGCCGATGCCGTCGTCGTTTCCGAGCCAGGAGCCGGCGTTGAAGCCGAACCAGCCGAACCACAGCAGGCCGGCGCCGAGCATCACCAGGGGCAGGCTGTGCGGCCGCATCGGGTCCTTCTTGAAGCCGATGCGCTTGCCGACGACGAGGATCACGCCGAGCGCCGCGGCACCTGCGTTGATGTGCACGGCGGTGCCGCCGGCGAAGTCGATGACCTTCAGCTCGAAGAGCCAGCCGCCCTCGCCCCACACCCAGTGGGCGACGGGGAAGTAGACGACGGTGACCCACAGGGTGATGAACAGCGCCCAGGCGGTGAATTTCACCCGGTCGGCGAGCGCACCGCTGATCAGCGCGGGGGTGATGACCGCGAACATCAGCTGGAAGATCGCGAACACATAGACCGGAATGGTGCTGGTGCCCCACAGCTCGGTCAGACCGATGCCGCTGAGGCCGGCGAAGTTGCCGCTCCAGCCGATGAAGCCGCCCTTGTCGGTGCCGAACGCGAGCCCGAAGCCGTACAGGACCCACAGGATCGTGACGATGCCCAGGCTGATGAAGCTCATCATCAGCATGTTGAGCACGCTCTTGACCCGGACCATGCCTCCGTAGAAGAAGGCGAGCCCGGGGGTCATGATCATCACCAGGGCGGAGCAGATCAGCATGAACCCGGTGTTCGCCGGGCTGAGCGTCACCTTGTCTGCTGCAAGCGTCAGGATGCCTGGGGGCATCGGCGTCTCCTCGTCGTCGATGCGGCCCGTGCGGGCGTGTTTCTGGTGGGCCGACTTCGCGTTGAGGTTGTCGCAGCACGGTTTCGGCCAAACCTTGCGGGTGTTTCACCACCGTGACGAAGGCGCCCCCCGTGTTACGCCCCGGTGAACTCCCAGATCAGCCCGGCATCACCCGTTCAACCCACCGAAACCCCCAATTGAGCAACCCCCACGGCGCCCAGCCACCTCCGCGAAAGCGGCGCCGGTTTAGGCGCAAAAGGGGGCCCGGCCGCGGCTGCCGCCCGCGTGACCTGGCATGGGGGAGCCGAGTCGGGCTGTACGGGGCGGCGGCCGCGGCCGGAGTTCGCAGGGCGCGCCGTCAGACGGCCGCCGCTGATTCGGGCAACTGGCGGGTGAGCTCGTCGCTGAGCCGGATCACCTCGGCAACATCGCCGAATTCCCGCGCCGCGGTGTCCACGGTCTTGCGCAGCCGGGTGTTGACCCGCTCCGAGCGGACCTGCCGGGCGAACGGGATCGCCTGCTGCGCCATCGCCGCGCAGGCCTCCGGCTCCTTCTGGAGCAGATGGACGGTGGCCATCCCGATGAGGTTGAGCGCATACGAACGCTGGTGCTCGGGGTCCTGGCCGAACAGCTCCACGGCGCGCTCCATGACGGGCTCGGCGAGCGAGGCGTAGGTGGGGCTGCGACCGGCGACATAGGCCAGGTCCCGGTAGGAGTGGGCGTTCTCGGCGTTCAGCTCGGCCTCGGAGAAGAAGCGGATCCAGTCCGGTTCGGGCTCGCCGGGCAGCACGTCGGAGAAGGTGTCCTCGGCCATCCGCACGGCCCGCTTGACCTTGCTGGGCTGGCCCATGCCGGCATAGGCGCGGGCCTCCATCGCATACAACATGGCCTGGGTGCGCGGCGTGGCCGTCTCGCGGCTGCCGTACTGGGCCAGATGGATCAGCTCCAGCGCATCGTCGGGCCGCCCGAGGTGGATCATCTGGCGGCTCATGCCGGAGAGGATGTACGAGCCCAGGGGCCGGTCGCCGGCCTCCTTGGAGGCATGCAGCGCCAGCACGAAGTACTTCTGCGCGGTGGGCTGGAGCCCGATGTCGTAACTCATCCAGCCGGCCAGTTCGGCGAGCTCGGCGGCGACCTTGAACAGCCGCTTGGCCACCGCCGCCGGCTGCGGTTCCTGGAGGAGGTCGGTGACCTCGTGAAGCTGGCCGACCACCGCCTTGCGCCGCAGCCCGCCGCCGCACTGCGCGTCCCACTGGCGGAACATCGCGGTCGTCGACTCCAGCAGATCCAGCTCCGGCTTGGACAGCCGCGCGGGCCGACGGACACGGTCCGGCTCCTCGGCACCTCCGTCGCCCTGCCCCGCGGGCACCGGGACCAGCCAGCGCTGCATCGGCTCGATGAGGCTGGGTCCGGCGGCGAGCGCGAGGGAGGTGCCGAGGAAGCCGCGGCGCGCCAGCATCAGGTCACTGCGCGAGAACTCGCTGATGAGGGTGACCGTTTGGGACCCGGCCCAGGGCAGGTCCACACCGGAGACGGACGGGGACTGGTGGGCGGAGCGCAGGCCCAGCTCCTCGATGCCGACCACGCAGCCGAAGCGCTCGGAGAACAGCTCGGACAGGATCCGCGGAATGGGCTCGCGCGGCTGCTCGCCGTCGAGCCAGCGGCGCACCCGGGAGGTGTCCGTGCTGATGTGGTGGGCGCCCATCTGACGGGCCCGGCGGTTGACCTGGCGCGCCAGCTCCCCCTTGGACCAGCCGCTGCGCATGAACCACGAACCCAGCTGTGCGTTGGGTTGTTTGGCGGCGTCGGTGCCGCCACTGCCGCCGTTGCCGCCCACTGGAAGCCCCCATCCCGATAGCTGCCCTGCTGTCTGCCTGGCTGACTGGTGCGTGCCGCGAACCGTCCACAGCCTGCCGCACGTTGCGACGCCTGTCCGGGGTACATCTACCCGACCACGGATTCCGGCCACACCTTTTGGCCTGTGCTCCACCGGTGCGTTGCCACCGGCATACCCGTGCGAATGATGCCTCTTCGGGGTTCGTGCACCGAAAGTAATCCTACGATCACGCCTCACGCGAGGCCGATTGCGGAAACGCCACCATTCGCCACCCCTTCGTATGAACTCCCCGCCAGGCTCCCGCGATTGACTTGACACAGGTCGAACGAGGCCGGGCGGAGCGAAGCGCGCACGGGCTCGCACGGCACAGCGCACCACCCGGCACACCACGTCACACCACCGGCCACGCGGGCCGGCGACGGAGCGTGAAGGGCGCCACGTCGTCAACCCACCGACTCGTAACCACAGGCACGCACCACCCGTTGGAGGGGGCATGGGCTTCACGATCGGCGGCATTCGCGAGATGCGTTCCGGCTCCCGGCGCCGCGCCCGCTCGTCCGAAATCACGGCGGTGGCGGAGTACACCGGGCTGTGGGGCTGGGCTGTCGTCCCCGGCGCACGCGCGGTGCGCGCGGGCAGCGGGCGTACGGACTGCTCGTGCGGCGCCGCCGACTGCCCCGCCCCCGGCGCCCATCCACTGGCCTTCGCCGGGGAGCTGGCGGCCGGGACCACCTGGGAGACGGCCGCCGCGGCATGGGCCGAGACGCCGGGCGCCGCGCTGCTCCTCCCGGTGGGCCGGTCGTTCGACATCCTCGACGTGCCGGAGGCCGCGGGCCGCAACGCGCTGACGCGGCTGGAGCGGATGGGCCTGCCGCTCGGCCCGGCCGCGGTGACCCCGACGGGCCGCGCCCTGTTCTTCGTCGCCCCCGGTGCGGCCAAGGAACTCCCCGATCTGCTCTACCGGATGGGCTGGGACGACGCCACGCTCGACCTGCGCTCCCTGGGCCCCGGCGACCACATCACCGCGCCCCCCTCCGACCTCGGCGGCCAGGGCCCGGTGCGCTGGCTGCGCCCGCCGACGCTGGACACCGCGGCCCATCCGCCGCAGGCGCGGCTGGTGGTGGGCACCCTGGCGTATGTGTGCAACCGCTCGGCGGTCTGAGTCCGGGCGTCGCCTTTCCCCCTGTTTCCCGCTCCCGGCCGTACGGCGCACGGGCCGCGACCTCGTGCCGCCCCTCGGCGGCCCCGCTCCCGGGGACAAGACGTCGGCCCCCGCCACCCGCCAGGTGCGGGTCCGGGGGCCGATGACAGTCCGGGCGTGGTGCCCTGGCCGCGGCGTCAGTCGATCAGGGCGTCGACGAAGGCCTCCGGCTCGAACGGCGCCAGGTCGTCCGCGCCCTCGCCCAGGCCGACGAGCTTGACGGGGACGCCGAGTTCACGCTGGACGGCGACGATGATGCCGCCCTTGGCGGTGCCGTCGAGCTTGGTGAGCACGACTCCGGTGATGTCCACGACCTCGGCGAACACCCGGGCCTGGACCAGGCCGTTCTGGCCGGTGGTGGCGTCCAGGACGAGCAGCACCTCGCCGACCGGGCCGTGCTTCTCGACGACCCGCTTGACCTTGCCGAGCTCGTCCATCAGGCCGGTCTTGGTGTGCAGCCGGCCCGCGGTGTCGATGAGCACGACATCGGCGGTCTCGGCGATGCCTTCCTTGACCGCGTCGAAGGCGATCGAGGCGGGGTCGCCGCCCTCGGGTCCGCGGACCGTACGGGCACCGACCCGCTCGCCCCACGTCTGGAGCTGGTCGGCGGCCGCGGCGCGGAAGGTGTCGGCGGCGCCGAGGACCACGGACTTGCCGTCGGCGACCAGGACACGGGCGAGCTTGCCGGTGGTGGTGGTCTTGCCGGTGCCGTTGACGCCGACGACCATGACGACGCCGGGGATCTCGTCGCCGCCGTTGCCGATGCCGTTGGCGGTGTGCACGGTGCGGTCGGCTTCCGTGCCGATGAGGGCGAGGAGCTCCTCGCGCAGCAGGCCGCGCAGGCCCTCGGGGGTGCGGGTGCCGAGGACCTTGACCCGCTCACGCAGCCGCTCGACCAGCTCCTGGGTGGGGGCGACGCCGACGTCGGCGGTCAGCAGGGTGTCCTCGATCTCCTCCCAGGTCTCCTCGTCGAGGTGTTCGCGGGACAGCAGGGTCAGCAGGCCCTTGCCCAGGGTGTTCTGGGAGCGGGAGAGCCGGGCGCGCAGCCGGACCAGCCGTCCCGCGGTGGGCTCGGGGACCTCGATCTCGGGCGCGGCGGGCGCCTCGGGCTCGGCGGCCGGTGCTTCGGCCACGGGGGCCTCGGCGGTGGGCAGCGTGACTTCTTCGATGGTGCGACGCTCTTCGTCGCGGGGGGTCTCGGCCTCCTCGCCGACCTGCGGTTCGGCGGGGGGCGCGGTAACGGAGGGCTTCGGGGCAGCCGGCGGGGACGGCGGCAGCTGCTTCTTCTTGCGGCCGCTGACGACGAGCCCGCTGATCGCGCCGAGCACGACCACGGCGATGACTACGGCAAGGATGACGGTTTCCATAACCCCTCCAGTATCAGCCACGGCCCGTCCGTGGGGACTGCACGCGCCGAACCTGGATGAGTGGTGTCCTGAATCAAATCTGGATGGGTAGTATCCGGATTCCATCGCCCGGGAACGGCCCGCGGTGCACCGGGAGGAGAATCCGGATGTTTGATGTCCTGGTTTTGGGAGGCGGCTTCGCCGGCCTGTGGGCCGCCGCGGCGGCCACACGGCTGCTGCGCGCAACGGAGACCGGGCCCGCCGGCCGCTCCGTCGCGCTGCTCACCCCGCACCCCGATCTGGCCCTCCGCCCGCGCCTCTACGAGCCCGATCCGGCCCGGCTGCGGGTGCCGCTCGACCGGGTACTGGGCCCCGTCGGGGTGCGGCGGATCGCCGCCACCGCGACCGCCGTGGACACCGTCCGGCGCGAGGTCACCGCCACCGCGCCCGACGGCACCCGTAGCGCAGTGGCCTACCGGCGCCTCGTGCTGGCGACCGGGAGCGCGGTGGTGCGGCCGGAACTGCCCGGCGCCGCGCTGCTGCACGACATCGACACCCTGCCGGCCGCGGTGCGGCTGGCGGACCATCTGCGGGCGCTGCCCGAGGCGCCGGACGGGCCGGGCCGCTGGACCGCGGTGGTCGTCGGTGCCGGTTTCACCGGGCTGGAGATCGCCACCGAGCTGGTCGGCCGGCTGCGCGCACTGGCCGCTCCGTGCGGGGTGGCGGACGAGGTGCGGGTGGTGCTGGTCGAGCGCGCGGAGGTGGTCGGCGCGGGGCTGGGCACGGAGGCCCGGCCTGTGATCACCCGAGCGCTGGACGAGCTGGGCGTGGAGCGGCGCCTGGGCACCACGGTCACCCGCCTGGACGAGCGCGCGGTGCACCTCGCGGACGGCAGCACCCTCGCGGCCCGTACCGCCGTGTGGACCGCCGGGATGCGGGCGAGCGCCCTGACCGCGCAGATCCCCGCTCCCCGGGACGGGCTGGGACGGCTCGCGGTGGACGGCGCCCTGCGGGTGCGCGGTGTCGAGGGCGTCTACGCGGCCGGGGACACCGCGGCGGCCGCTGCCGAGGGCGGCCACACCGTTCTCCAGAGCTGCCAGCACGCCACACCGCTCGGCAAGGTGGCCGGCCACAACGCCGCGGCCGATCTGCTCGGCCTGCCGCCGGTGGACTTCGCGTCCGGGCCGTACCGCACCTGTCTCGATCTCGGCGCGGCCGGTGCGGTGTCGACGATTGGCTGGAACCGGACCCTGCGGGAGGGGCCGGAGGGGTTCGCCAAGGAGCTCAAGCGGGCCATCAACGAGACGTGGATCTCCCCGCCGGTCGACGACCCGCAGGAGCTGTTGCGGCGGGCCGACCACCGGGTCGGACAGCGGCAGCCCGTACCGCCCACGGCCTGATCAGGACCCTCCGACTGGACCCTTCGACGAGGCTGGGCGACACTCGTTCTCGTCGTGGGGTCCAACAGTGCGTACCGGCGCAAGTTGGATCAAAGTACGATGGTCGACGGCCGCGCAACGCGCGTAGAGTCCTGGCAATCAATTCTGGCCGGGCATCACAGCCGCTGCCTGCACCTCCTCCCCCGTGGGGGTGCGTCCAGATCCCCGCACGGAGATACCTGCACCAATGGGCACCACGTCCTCCACTTCCGCTCCCGCACCCGAGGGCGCCGTCGAGATCCGCGGCATCGAGCCCGTTCCCGACAACGAGCGCCAGGGCCGCGTCCGCGAGCTCTTCCCGACCTGGGTCGCCGCCAACATCAGCGTGTTGTTGCTCACCATGGGCGCCTCGCTCGTGGTCAGCAACGGGCTGAACTTCTGGCAGGTCCTGCTGGTGGCCGCGATCGCCGCGTCCGTCGCCTTCGGCATGGTGGGCGTGCTGTCGGTCTCCGGCAAGTGGGGCGGCGCGCCCGGCGCGATGCTCTCCCGGGCCACCTTCGGCGTCCGCGGAAACTACTTCCCCGGCGCGATCTTGTGGGTCGCCCGCTTCGGCTGGGAAACGATCAACGCGGTCACCGGCGCCTACGCGGTACTGACCGTGCTGCATCTGCTGCTGGGCATCGAGAGCAACAACGTCCTCGTCGTCGTCACCCTGCTCGCCTTCGTGGCCGTCACCTACCTGGTGAGCGGTCTGGGCCGCAAGGCGCTGAACGTCTGCAACAAGTACTCGACGTATCTGTTCGGCCTGTTCAGCATCATGGTGCTGGTCTACCTGGTCGCCACGATGGACTGGGACGCCATCTTCGCCAAGAAGGCCGGCACCACCGCCATGGTGATCGCGGGCATCGGCACCATCGCGGCCGGCGGTATCAGCTGGGTGCCCACCGGGCCCGACTTCGCGCGCTACCTCCCGCACTCCGCGTCCGGGAAGAAGATCGTCGGCACCACCGTCTCCGGCGCGGCCCTGGTGCTGCTGCCGATGGTGCTGATGGGCGGCGTGATGGCCGTCTCGAACCCGAAGCTGGCCGGCCAGAACACCGACCCGATGTCGTTCCTCGGCACCATCCTGCCGTCCTGGCTCGCGGTGCCGTACCTGATCACCGCGCTGGTCGGCATGGTGCTGATCAACAGCCTGTCGATGTACTCCGCCGGCTTCACCGCCCAGACCATGGGCGTCAAGCTGCCGCGTGCCCTCGCGGTCAGCATCAACGCCGTCATCAGCCTGGTCGGCGGCCTGTTCATGATGCTGGTGGCCAAGGACTTCATCGGCCAGTTCATCGCCTTCCTGACGCTGCTCGCGGTCTCCTTCTCCGCCTGGATCGGGGTCTACGGCATCGACATGGCCCGGCGGCGCAAGCTGGCGGTGCGCTATGACGCCGACAGCCTGATGAACACCGGCCGCACCAGCCGCTACTGGTACACCGGCGGTTTCTGCTGGCAGGCCATGACGGCCTGGGCCCTCGCGCTGGCCGCGGGCCTGTGCTTCACCAAGGTCCAGTGGTTCGCCGGTCCGCTGTCCACCACCTGGATCGGCGAGAACGGTCTGGGCTGGGCGGCCACGATCGCGATCGCCGCGTTGGTCTTCGCCGTGCTGCCGGCGCCCCGGGAGTCCGTCCCGGCGGCCGGAGCCGAGGGCGCGTCCGAGGCCCGGGAGCCGGCCGAGGTGGGCTGACCCGGCGCCGCCCCGCGGACCGGATCCCCCCTCTAGTGATCTGACGCAACGTCAGCTAGCGTCCCCTTCGCCAACCGCCTTGGCGAAGGGGATGTTTGCCATGTCTGCCCAGCCTTCCCTGCCCTCCCTGCCGGTCACGGTCCTGCGGATCAACCTCGTCGACCCCGCGCCCGCCCCCGCCACGCTGTCCGCGCGCTACCGGGCCGCCGTCGAGATGGCCGCGTTCGCCGACGACCGCGGGTTCACCATGGTCCAGACCGAGGAGCACCACGCCACCACCAACGGCTGGATGCCCTCCCCGCTGACCTTCGCGGGCGCCGTCTTCGGCGCCACCCGCCGCATCGGCGTCACCCTCTCCGCGCTGATCACCCCGCTGCACGACCCGCTGCGGCTGGCCGAGGACCTCGCCTCGCTCGACCTCCTGAGCGGCGGCCGGCTGGTCACCGTCGCCGGCCTCGGCTACCGCCCCGAGGAGTACGCGGCGCACGGCAAGGACTGGACGGGCCGTGGCGCGCTCCAGGACGAGGTACTGGAGACCCTGCTGTCCGCCTGGACCGGCGAACCGTTCACCTACCAGGGGCGTACGGTCCAGGTCACCCCCCGCCCGTACACCCGGCCGCACCCGCTGCTGCTGATCGGCGGCAGCTCACGGGCCGCGGCCCGGCGCGCGGCCCGGCTGGGGCTCCCCCTCTTCCCCAGCGCGCACCTCCCCGCACTGGAGGCCTACTACCACCAGCAGCGCGCCGACTTCGGCACCGAGGGCTGGGTGCTTCAGCCGCCCGAGCGGACCTCGCTCCTCCATGTCTCCGAGGACCCGGACCGCGCCTGGGCCGAGTACGGCGGCCATCTGCTGCACGAGGCCCGGATGTACGCCTCCTGGCAGTCCGCCGGTATCCGCTCGGCGGTGCGCTCGTCCGCCCGGGACGCCGCGGCGCTGCGGGAGGAGGGCGTCTACCGCGTCGTCACCCCGGACGAGTGCCTCGCGCTCGCCCGGCAGGCGGGCGGCCAGGGCTCGTTGATCCTGCATCCGCTGTGCGGGGGTATGCCCGTCGACGAGGGCTGGCGCTCGCTGCATCTGTTCGCCGAGCGGGTGCTGCCGGGCCTCAAGGACTGATGGCAGGGGCGGGTTTCAGCCTTCCGGGTAGAAGACGAACAGGACACAGCCCGCCGCCGACTGCGGTACGTGCCAGGACCCGGCGGGCGCATGGAGGAAGGATCCGGCCGGGTGGTCCCGGTCGCCGTCGTGGAAGGTGCCCGAGACCACGAAGACCTCCTCGGGCCCCGGTGCATGGACATCGATGCCTTCCCAGCAGCTGCCCGGGGCCATCTCCAGCACCTGGGCCTTCGCCCCGTTGGCGCCGGTCCACAGCGGCCTGCTCCGGATGCCGGGGAACAGCTCCCTGACCGGGGCGTCGTCCACTGTGCTCCACACATAGCCCGCGGTCCCGCCCACGCCTTCGGCGCCCCGTCCGTGCCTCGTCCGAGGCGCGTCCCCGGCCGGGTCCGTGGCCGCCTTTGCGGTCGTCTCCGTCTCGCTCATGTCTCCACCCTCGCCGGACGGGACGCCCTCCCCCAGTGTCAGAAATGACGCGCCGGAGTACTTTCCTGCCATCGCCGGATCGCCGCGGCACCGCGAGCCGGGAAAAACGACGACGCCCGGGGCGCGCGGCGGCCCCGGGCACAAAAAACGGGTACTGCCCGGGGTCCCTGATGACCCGGGGCAGTACCCAGTACTGAGGAGAAGGACTGGCGGGGGGTTAGCCCATCTCCTCCAACGCCTTGCCCTTGGTCTCCTTCACGAACTTGAGCACGAAGGGGATCGAGAGCAGGGCGAAGACTGCGTAGATGACGTACGTACCCGAGAGGTTCCAGTCGGACAGGCTCGGGAAGCTGGCCGTGATGGCCCAGTTGGCGATCCACTGCGCACAGGCGGCGACGCCCAGCGCGGCGGCACGGATCTTGTTCGGGAACATCTCGCCGAGGAAGACCCAGACCACGACGCCCCAGGAGAGGGCGAAGAAGAGCACGAAGACGTGGGCGGCGATCAGGGCCACGGTGCCTTCGGTGGGCGGCAGGGTGCCGGCCGCGGTCTTGGCGGAGAAGGCCCATGCCTCCAGGGCGAGCGAGATGGCCATACCGGCCGAGCCGATCAGCGCCAGCGGACGGCGGCCGATCTTGTCGACGAAGACCATAGCGATCACGGTGCCGATGATGTTGATGATCGACGTCGTGAAGCTGTAGAAGAACGAGGCGCTCGGGTCGATGCCGACGGACTGCCACAGCGCCGAGGAGTAGTAGAACGCGACGTTGATGCCGACCAGCTGCTGGAAGACCGACAGGCCGATACCGACCCAGACGATCGGCAGGAAGCCCATCCTGCTGCCGAGCAGGTCCTTGAACGACGACTTGTGCTCGCGGCGCATCGCGTCCTGGATCTCGGTGACCCGGGTGTCGAGGTTCACGCTGTGGCCCTCGACCTCGGCCAGCACCTCCTTGGCACGGGAGACCTTGCCGGCGGAGATCAGGTAGCGCGGCGACTCGGGGATCGCGAAGGAGAGCAGACCGTAGAGGACGGCCGGGACGACCATCACCCCGAGCATCCACTGCCAGGCCTCCAGGCCGGCGATCTTGCCGCGCTGGTCACCGTCGGCGAGGTTGAGGATGCCCCAGTTGACGAGCTGGGAGACGGCGATGCCGACGACGATGGCAGCCTGCTGGAACGAGCCGAGACGGCCCCGGTAGGCGGACGGCGAGACCTCGGCGATGTAGGCCGGGCCGATGACCGAGGCCATACCGATCGCGAAGCCGCCGATGATCCGCCAGAAGGCGAGGTCCCAGAGGGCGAACGGCAGAGCGGAGCCGACGGCGCTGACGGTGAACAGCACCGAGGCGATCTGCATCACGCGGATGCGGCCTATGCGGTCCGCGATGCGGCCCGCGGTGGCGGCGCCGATGGCACAGCCGATCAGCGCAATGGCGATCACCTGGGCGAGGAGTGCGGATCCGACGTCGTAGCGGCTGCGGATCGCCTCGACGGCACCGTTGATGACGGAGCTGTCATAGCCGAAGAGGAAGCCGCCCATCGCGGCAGCCGCGGTGATGAAGATGACATGGCCGAGATGCTCGGGATGGGCCTTGCGGCCTTCCGAACCCGTCGGCTGCGCGGTGCTGGTCAACGTGAACTCCAGTGGCCCGGCTGCGCTGCCGGGTTAGGGGGCTGGCCCTTCTAGTGGTGCATAGCTTGGGGGCACCCACCACTTGAAGGTAAAAGCAACGTTGCAGAGACTATGCCTTCAAGTTTCGAAGTCAATAGGGCGTAATGAATTTGTTTCTCGGCCCCCCGAGAGACAGTTCGTTCAAGTTCTGAACTGATGGGTCGTCGGACACTCCGGGCGATCAATGACGGCGCCGCGGAGGGCCCCAGAGCCGCCGATTCCGGTCCGTACCGGCCCGCGAAGCCGTCGTGGACGGGGCCCCGCGCCCCCGCTCAGTGCAGCCGCTGGCTGATGACCTTGGATACGCCGTCGCCCTGCATCGATACGCCGTAGAGCGCGTCCGCGACCTCCATCGTCCGCTTCTGATGTGTGATCACGATCAGCTGGGAGCTCTCCTGCAACTCCTCCATGATCCGGATCAGCCGCTGGAGATTGGTGTCGTCCAGCGCGGCCTCCACCTCGTCCATCACATAGAACGGGCTGGGCCGTGCCTTGAAGATCGACACCAGCAGCGCCACCGCGGTCAGCGACCGCTCACCGCCCGACAGCAGCGACAGCCGCTTGACCTTCTTCCCCGGGGGACGCGCCTCCACATCCACCCCGGTCGCCAGCATGTCGTCCGGATCGGTCAGCACCAGCCGGCCCTCGCCGCCCGGGAAGAGCCGCGCGAAGACGCCCTCGAACTCGCGCGCGGTGTCGTGGTAGGCCTGCGTGAAGACCTGTTCCACCCGCTCGTCGACCTCCTTGACCACCTGCATCAGATCGGCCCGGGTCTTCTTCAAGTCTTCAAGCTGTTCACTCAGGAACTGGTGCCTCTCCTCCAGCGCAGCGAACTCCTCCAGCGCCAGCGGATTCACCTTCCCGAGCTGCTGATACGCCCGCTCGGCGGCCTTGAGCCGCTTCTCCTGCTCGGCCCGTACATACGGCACCGGCTGGTTGCGCGGATGCTCCGGATCGTCCGGGAGCTCCTCGCCTTCGGCGGCCGGCGAGGGCGGGACGAGCTGTTCGGGGCCGTACTCGGACATCAGCCCGGCCGGCTCCACCCCCAGCTCCTCCAGCGCCCTGGTCTCCAGCTGCTCGATCCGCAGCCGCTTCTCCGCGCCCAGCACCTCGCCGCGGTGCATCGAGTCCGTCAGCTTGTCCAGCTCGGACTTCACCTCCCGGCCCCGGTTGCGCTCGGCCACCAGCGCCTGCTCCCGCTCCGTCTTGGCCCGCTCCGCCGCGCTCCGTTCCTCCTCGGCCCGTACGGCCGACACCTCGACATGCGCCAGCAGCTGCCGGGCACCTGCGGCGACCGCACCGGCCACCTCCGCCTCGTGCCGCAGCCGGGCACGCCGCCGCTCGGCCCGCATCCGCGCCTCGCGCTCCGCGCGCGCCCCCCGGTCCAGCGCATCCGCCCGCCCCGCCAGCGCCTTCACCCGTTCCTCGTGCGTACGCGCCTGGAGCCGGGCCTCCATCTCGGTCTGCCGCGCATTGGCACCGTCGGCGGCCAGCCGGTCCCGTACGGACGTATCGGGCTCCTCGTCGCCGACGCCCGGCTCCTCCTCGGCCACCGCAAGGCGCTCGGCCAGCTCCTCGGCCTCCTCGGTGGCCCGCAGCAGCGCCTCCTCGGCCTTGGCCGCCGCCGCGTCGGACCGCTCGGCCTCGCCCGCGGCCCCCCGCGCCTGCCCGCCGAGCCGGCCCAGGTCCCCGGCGACCTTCGACTTCTCCCGGTCCGCCGCCCGCCGCCGCTCGGCCAGCTCCTCGACCAGCGCGGCACACTCCGTACGGCGCTCCGCCGCGGACCGCTGCGCCTCCGTCAGCCGCTCGCAGCGCGCCGCCAGCTCCTCCAGCTCGGCCGCCGCCTCGTCGACGGAGGCCTGTACCTCCAGCAGGCTCGGCGCACCGGCGGAGCCGCCGTGCGCGAAATGCGCCCCGAGCAGATCGCCCTCACCGGTCACGGCCATCAGCTCCGGCCGGGCGGCCACCAGCTCCTCGGCCTCCTCCAGCGTCCCGACCACCACGACATCCCGCAGCAGCCGGGCCACGGCGGCCGTCAACTCCGCGGGCCCCCGCACCAGTTCATCCGCCGGCACGGGCTCGGAACGAGGTCCGGGCACACGGTGCCCGGCCTGCCCGGGAACCACCGACGCCCCGGCCGCCCCCTGACGGGAGTCACCTACCGCTCCCTCGCCCCCATCGGTCGCACCATTGCCACCACTAGCCCCATTACTCCCAGCGATCCCATTGGCTCCACCAGCCCCAAGAGCCGCATCACCCTCATGAGCCCCGTGGGTGCTGTGGGCCCCACTCCGCACCGACACCCGAACTGCCTCGGCAGCCTCGGCGTCATCCGCGACTCCCCCGACCGCAGCAGCCCCCATGCCCTCTGCCGACTCCGCCAACTCTGCCGACTCCGTCGACTCCACAGCCCGCGCGGGCGCAGGAACCAGCCCCGCAGCGCTCCGGCTCCCGGCTCCCCCCAGCACCATCGCCGCCCGCCCCGCGTCCTGTTTGCGCAGCAGCCGGATGGCCTCGGCGGCAGTGCCGGGGCCGGTGACGGCGAGCGCGTCCGCGGCCACCCCGAGGGCGGCCGCCACCGGGACCTCGAAACCGGGGGTGACGGTCAGCAGTTCAGCGGCCGGGCCGAGCAGGCCGGTGAGCTGGTCCGCGGCAGCCAGCAGCGCGCCGGTACCGTCCTTGCGGCGCAGCCCGAGCGCCAGCGCGTCATGCCGTGCGGCGGTCGCGGCCCGCTCACGCTCGGCCGCGGTCAGCGCCTCGCGTGCGGCGGACAGGTCCGACTCCGCCTGCGCCAGCTCCTTGCGGGCCGCCTCGTGCCGCTCGGCGATCTCCTCGTCGTCCGCGTCCAGCCCGTCGACCTCGGCCTTGAGCTGCTCGTACTCCTCCTGGGCGACGGCCGCCCGGCGCCGGGCGTCATCCCTGGCCTCGGCCAGCCGGCCGATCTCCGCCTGCGCCGAGGCGGCCCGGCCACGGGCGGCGGTGACCTGTCCGCTCAGCCGGGCCAGGCCCTCGCGGCGGTCGGCGATGGCCCGGGCCACGTCCCGCAGCCGCCGTTCCTCGTCCGCCAGTTGCCGCTCCAGCCCGGCACGGTGTTCGACGGTGTCCTCCAGCGCCCGGCTCGCCGCCTCCAGCGCGGCTGTCAACTCCGCCTCCTGCTCGCGGATCCGGGCGGCCTCGCGCTCCATGTCCTCGGGGTCGCGCCCGTGCCGTTCCTCGGGCGGGGCCGCCGTGGCGCTCTTCACCCGCGCCTCGGCCAGCGAGATCGTGCCGCGCACCCGCTCCGCGAGCTGGGAGAGCTCGTACCAGGTCTGCTGCGCGCGCTGCACCCGCGGCGTCAGCGTACGCACCTCCTCCTCCAGCGCCGCCTCCTGCTGCTGGGCACTGCGCAGCCGGTCCTCGGCGTCCTGCTTGCGCTCCTTGAGCGCCGCCTCGTCCGCGATCTCGGCGCGCAGCGCCCGGCGCAGGGTGACGAGGTCGTCGGCGAGCAGCCGCAGCCGGGCGTCGCGCAGGTCCGCCTGGATGACGGCGGCGCGCCGGGCGACCGCGGCCTGCCGTCCCAGGGGCTTGAGCTGGCGCCGCAGCTCATCGGTCAGATCCTGGACGCGGGCGAGATTGGCCTTCATCGCGTCCAGCTTCCGCAGCGCCTTTTCCTTGCGCTTGCGGTGCTTGAGGACGCCGGCCGCCTCCTCGATAAAGGCCCGGCGCCCCATCGGATCGGCGTGCAGAACGGAGTCGAGCTGCCCCTGCCCGACGATGACATGCATCTCCCGGCCGATTCCGGAATCGGAGAGCAATTCCTGGATGTCCAGCAGCCGGCAGGTGTCACCGTTGATCTGGTACTCGCTGCCGCCATTGCGGAACATGATCCGGGTGATGGTGACTTCGGCGTACTCGATCGGCAGTGCACCGTCGGAGTTGTCGATGGTGAGCGAGACCTCGGCACGGCCGAGCGGCGGCCGCCCGGTCGTCCCGGCGAAGATGACGTCCTCCATCTTCCCGCCGCGCAGCGACTTGGCGCCCTGCTCGCCCATGACCCAGGACAGCGCGTCCACGACATTGGACTTGCCGGAGCCGTTGGGACCCACGACGCAGGTGATGCCCGGCTCGAACCGCAGCGTCGTGGCGGAGGCGAAGGACTTGAAACCTCGCAGGGTCAAACTCTTGAGATGCACGCCGTTGGACTCTACCGGCCGCTCCTCGGCGGGCGACCCCAACATTCCGGCGCCGGTCTCCGGCCCCGTACGGCCCCCGGGTATACCGCACCGTTCATTTTCGGTTTCATTGACGAAAGCGCAGGGCACATCATGCGGTAAGGGAGGGGCGGCACGGCGGAAAGTGGCCGTACGGTCCGCGAGAAACGCGGGGGTAACTCAGTAGCGGGAAACGACGAAGGGACGCCGAAGCGTCCCTTGAAGATCTTGAAGAGAGCGGTCCTCAAGCGGCTGGCGAGCAGCCCTACCCGCCCTTGGGTTGAGGTCAGGTGAGCGCGGGCTCCGCCTGGGGTACGTCGAGGTCGAGCATCGAGTCGTCGTGACGTGCGGCAGCGGACAGCATGTCGTTTTCGGCCTGCATCCGAATAAGCTCGGATTCAAGGTCTTGGACGCGCTGCTGAAGCCGTCGCATCTCGGAGAGGACTCGGGGGTCGGAGCCGCCGACGTAACCGAGAAGCGCCTTTGCCATGATGGATGGTCCTCCACAATGAGTGACCGACCGAAGCGGTGTGGGTCGTGAGGGATTCGCACCCGCGGTGCTTGTCATTCTCTGGTGTACTCAATGCCAAACAGCTAAGGTGCGCGGGGATTCCAGAGTCTCACCAAACGGTTTGACGGTCAACACGATCACACCCCGTATCCTCGGGCACCTGAGAGTGCGCGGCCGCGAGGGCGCTGCGCCGACTCCCCAGAAAGGTCCCGCGGGGGCGTAGAGATCATCCGTACAGCGGCAGCCTTGCACGGGTCGGGCGAGTTGGCAACCACCAGGCCTTATCTCCTGTAAGCAGCTGACAAAGACGCATCCGCGAGATCGTCCGTGACGCCCGTCCGGACGCTTTCGGCGGGCTCGTTCAGCGGATCTCGAAGCCGTCGTAACCGCCGCGGAGCGTGTCCCATATCTCAGTGACTCCGGTGACCCGCCCGGGCGTGTCTCCGGTGCGGAGCCACTCCAGCAGTGCATCGCAGTGATCCTTCGGTCCCTCGGCGACCACCTGGACGCGGCCGTCACCGAGATTGACGGCAAATCCCGCGAGTTCGCCGATGCGAAGGGCGTTGGCCCGGGTGAACCAACGGAACCCGACGCCTTGGACCTGACCACGCACCCAGGCGGTCACACGGACATCTTCGTTCATGTGTGCACGTTAACCGGCCAATTGCTCAGCGGTCACTTCTGCCCCTTGCGCCATGGCGTACAGTCCCCCGACAAGCGAGGCTCACTCTTATGGGTGAGCCGTCTTGACGCCTAGGAAGCTCTGCGGCGGTAGCCGCTCCAGTGGAACCGGTGCTTGCACCGGGGGAAGGAAGACAGCGGATGGGCCGCCATCGACGCTCTGCTCCCCCAGCCCCCGAAGCCCCCGGCGCGGGGGCTGTTGACGCACCGACGGCCGAACGGCCCGGCGCGTCGGCCGCGGCCCGGCGCCGCGGACACCGTGCGGCTCCGCGCCGCGGAAGGGCACCCGTCCGCACCGGACTGCTCGGCGCGTCCGCCGCGATGGCGATGGGGGCCGTGGCGGTCGCCTCCGGACTGATCCCCGGCCACGGCCAGTTCGACGGGGGAACGAGCGGCGACCACGGAGACCGCGTCCGGGCCGGCGCGCTGCCGGAGGCCACCGCGCCCCTGGGCGGCCGGTCGGCGACCCCGGCCGACCGCGCCACGGAGCAGGCGAGCCGCGGCGGCGCCCGTTCCGCGGCCCCCGGCACCGACCGCGCCTCCTCCCCCACCACCCCCTCGACGTCCCCCTCTCCGCACCGGCCGGCCAAATCGCCCACGGCGAAGACCGGTTCGCAGCGGTCCGCCGAGCCCGCCGAGCGGCCGTCCTCGGCGGCGCCCGTACGCAGCGCGGCCCCGACGAAGGCGCCCGACACCGGGTCGTCCGCCGAGGAGCAGGTCCTGTCCCTGGTCAACCAGGAGCGCGCGCAGGCCGGCTGCTCCCCCGTGACGGCGGACAAGGCATTGGCCGGACTCGCACAGCAGTTCAGTGACGACATGGCCCGGCGCGGCTTCTTCGACCACACCGACCCGGACGGCGACACGCCCTGGGACCGCGCCGACGCCGCGGGCATCAAGGACCTGGGCGGCGAGAACATAGCCCGCGGCCAGGCCACCGCACAGGCCGTCATGGAGTCCTGGATGAACAGCCCCGGACACCGCGCCAACATCCTCAACTGCGACTACAAGACCCTCGGCGTCGGCGTGCACGTCGGGGCGGGCGGCCCGTGGTGGACGCAGGACTTCGGCTTCTGAGCCGGCCGCCCGGCCCGGGGTGACAGCCCCGGACACATGAGACGCCCGCGCCGCCCGTGATCCGTCACGGGCGGCGCGGGCGTACTACGTACGGGCCCTTGGCGGCCTGGTGCGCAGGTCAGCCGGCGAGAGCGGCGCGGCCCGCGGCGAAGATACGGGCCTGCTCGGCGACCCGGCGGCCGAGGTGCTCGGCCGTGGCGATATCGGCCTTGTGGACCCCCTCGGCGCCCTGGTCGCTGGGGGACTGGGCAGCGGCCCCCAGGAAGAAGCCCAGCCGGTTGAGGTCGTTCTCCGAGGCGGTGGAGGAGTTCCAGCCGGGGAGCAGGTTGAGGCTGACCCAGCTCATGCCGTGCTGGGCGGCGAGCACCGTGAAGAACTGGAGGGTGTGCAGCTTGTCCCCGCTCTTGGAGGCGGAGTTGGTGAAGCCGGCCGCGAGCTTGTCCTGCCAGGCGCGGGTCGCCCAGCGCTGGGAGGTCGCCTCGGCGAACGTGTGGAACGCGCCGGAGGCCGTCCCCATATAGGTCGGCGAACCGAAGACGATCGCGTCCGAGGCGTCGAGCAGTTCCCACTGGGCTTCGGTGATCTCATCGACCTTGATCAGGTGGACGGTGGCTCCCGCCTCGGCGGCCGCGGCGCGGACGGCCTCGGCCAGTACGGCGGTGTGGCCGAAGCCGGAGTGGTACGCGAGGGACACGACGGGGGCGGGCAGGGCAGGGCTGGTCACGGCGGTTTCTCCTCAAGGTCACGGCAGCCCGGGGCGGTCGGCGCCCCGGACGTCGGGCTGCGATGAGAGAAGAGAAGCACTAACTTTTAGAAAGCGCAACCCATTGGTTAGCGCTGCGCAGAGGTATGGTGTGCGATATGGCGACCGAGAGCACTGCCGAGACGGCCGACGAGCCCACCACCGGCTGTACGGACGACCTGGCCTACGACGTTTTCGCGCGCGACTGCCCGTCCCGTGAGGCGCTCAAGCACGTCACCGACCGATGGGGCAGCCTGACCCTGGGCGCGCTGCTCGACGGCACCTTCCGTTTCAACGAACTGCGGCGCCGGGTGTCAGGGGTGAGCGAAAAGATGCTGGCCCAGACCCTGCACGCACTGGAGCGGGACGGCCTCGTCCACCGCGAGGCACAGCAGACCAACCCACCCCGGGTGGATTACGCGCTGACGCCGCTGGGCCACCAGGTCGCCGGTCAGCTTCAGATGCTGATCACCCTGGTGGAGGACCGGATGCCGGAGGTGCTCCGGGCGCGGGAACGCTATGACGCCCGGCACGCCGCGGGCTGAGCCCGCGGACGCGCCCGCGCGCACTGCTCAGCCGCGCGGCGGCCGCTGGCAGCGGGGGCAGAAGTAACTGGAGCGGTTCATCCAGGGACGGCGGCGGATCGGGGTGCCACAGCGGCGGCAGGGTTCGTCCTCGCGGCCGTAGGCGTCCAGGGAGCGCTCGAAGTAGCCGGACTCACCGTTGACGTTGACGTAGAGGCTGTCGAAGCTGGTGCCGCCGACGGCGAGCGCGGCGTTCATCACGTCCCGTACGTGGCCGAGCAGCTCGGCGGTGCGCGGACGGCTGAAGGTCGCGGTCGGCCGCTCGTAGTGGAGCCTGCTGCGCCACAACGCCTCGTCCGCATAGATGTTGCCGACGCCGCTGATCAGCGTCTGGTCGAGCAGCGCCCGCTTGACGGTGGTCCGGCGGCGGCGCAGCGCGTCGTGGAAGGCGGCGTCGTCGAAGGCGGGGTCCAGCGGATCGCGGGCGATATGGGCGATCACGTCGGGAAGGTGGTCCGCGTCGCCGGGGACGGTGTCGTGCAGCGAGAGGCCGCCGAAGGTCCGCTGGTCGACGAAGCGGAGTTCGGTGTCGAGAGCGTCGGCGAAGCGGACACGGATCCGCAGATGCTTCTCGTCCGGCGCCTCCTGCGGCTGGACCAGCAGCTGACCGCTCATCCCGAGGTGGGCGAGGATCGCCAGGCCGTGGGTGACGGACGGCGTGATCATCGGGGTGATGCCTTCGGCGGCGGTCTGTGCGGCCGGACCGCCGCCGGTCACCGGCAGCCAGAGGTACTTGCCGCGCCGGCACGCCGCGCCGATGCGCAGCCCCTTGAGCCGGGCCGCGAAGTCGGCCGCACCGGCCGTGTGCCGCCGGATCGCACGCGGATGCCGCACCTCGACCTCGTCGATCGTGCGGCCGCTGACCCAGCGCTCCAGTCCGCGGCGTACGACCTCGACCTCGGGCAGCTCGGGCACGGGACTCCTCGGGACAACGGGGGACGACAGCCGCAGCGTACCTCTCCCCTCCGACGCCCTACGGGCCCGCCCGGTGCCGCACGGGGTTCCCCGGTCCGGCCCGTGGCCGTCAGCTCCTGGGCCGGCCATATCGCCTCGCCCGCACGACAGTTGGGCCGCCCGGCCCGTCGGGACGCCGCCCCGGGTCGGGCAAAGAAGGACCCCCGGTGCGCCGAAGCGCACCGGGGGTGGAGGCACCGCGCCACAGGGGCGTGAGCTGTGCGGTCAGCCGACGGTGTCCTCGCCGGCGGGCTCGACGGTCTCGGCCGCCTTCTCCGCCTCGGCCACCTTGGCCGCCTCGTCCGCCGCGGCGCGGATCTCGCGCCATGCGGATTCGGCCGCCTGCTGCTCGGCTTCCTTCTTGCTGCGGCCGGTGCCGGTGCCGTACGAGACACCACCGACGCGGGCGGCAGCAGTAAAGGTCTTCTCGTGGTCCGGACCGGTCTCCGTGACCAGGTACTCCGGAACGCCGAGACCCTCGGTCGCGGTGAGTTCCTGGAGGCTGGTCTTCCAGTCCAGGCCCGCGCCCAGGCTGGAGGACTTCTCGATGAGCGGGTCGAAGAGCCGGTGCACCAGCTCGCCGGCCGCGTCGAGGCCCTGGTCGAGATAGACCGCGCCGATCACCGCTTCAAGGGTGTCGGCGAGGATGGATGCCTTGTCCCGGCCGCCCGTGCCCTCTTCGCCCCGTCCGAGGCGGATGAAGGCGCCGAGGTCGAGGCCGCGGCCCACCCCGGCAAGTGCACGCGAGTTGACCACCGCGGCCCGGAGTTTGGCCAGCTGGCCTTCCGGAAGATCGGGGTGGATGCGGTACAGCGTGTCGGTGACCACCAGGCCGAGCACCGAATCCCCGAGGAATTCGAGCCGCTCGTTGGTGGGCAGACCGCCGTTCTCGTATGCGTACGAGCGGTGTGTCAGCGCACGCACCAGAAGGGCGGACTCGAGCTTGTACCCGAGCCGCCCTTCCAGAAGCGTGTGGGACGAGGCCGTGTCCGCCGGAGTCGGTTCATCCCCGCGTTTGCGGGAAGTCGAATTGGCGTCTGACATGAAGCCTGTCACCAGCCGCTCAGACCTCGAGGACCTGGCGCTTGTTGTAGGTGCCGCAGCTCGGGCACGCGATGTGCTGGAGCTTCGGCTCGTGGCAGCTAGCGCATGCCACCAGGGTGGGGACCGCAGCCTTCCACTGCGACCGGCGGTGGCGCGTGTTGCTGCGCGACATCTTCCGCTTCGGAACAGCCACGGCTACTTCTCCTGCTTCTCGTCGACGCCCGCTTCGGCGCCGCCCATGTTGTCCTTCTCGCCGTCCTTGACGGTCCCGGCGAGTCCCTGCAATGCCGCCCAACGGATGTCGACGGCGTCGTGGTGGTGGTCCGGGTCGTCCGCGAGCCGCACTCCGCATTCGGAGCACAGACCCGGACAGTCGTCCTGGCACACCGGCTGCATCGGCAGTGCAAGCACCACCGCGTCTCGCAGCACGGGCTCGAGGTCGAACAAGTCGTCCTCGAGGAAGAGGGTGTCCTCCTCGTCCTCGGCGTCGTCGCCGGCGTCCGACTCGCGGACCCGGGCATCGGCGTCGGGGTAGGAGAACATCTCCTGGAAATCCGCGTCGAGCTCTCGCTCCAGCGGCTCCAGACACCTTACGCACTCCCCCTTGACGGTTGCACGGGCGGTGCCTGTGACAAGCACCCCGTCCATGACCGATTCCAGGCGGAGGTCGAGCTCGACCGGTGCGCCCTCGGGCACACCGATGACCTCATTGCCGAGGTCCCGGGGGGCCTCGGCGGAGCGGGATGCCCTCTTCAGCGCACCGGGACGCCGGCCCAGCTCGCGCGTGTCGAACACGAGAGGGGAACGGTGGTCGAGGCGGGCGTTGATGGCTTCCTGCTTTCTACGGGGTTTTCCGTGCCGTCCGTGTTCCTGCTGTAGAGGATTCGGGCAGCAGAGATCGCGGAGATACGCGCGACCGAAGAGCCAGGATACTGGACGGGCCCCGATAGGCCCAATCCGCTCCCGGCCTCTCCCCCGGACCGCGGGCCGGGCCGCCTACTGGCGCCCCTCCTCGTAGGCCCGGAGCTGGTCCAGGTCGATCATGCTGGTGTCGAAGAGGCTGGTCTCGTCCAGTGCGCCGGGCTGCGCGGGGTGGCCGTGCTGGGGCTGCTGCGGCACCTGCTGCTGGGGCATCTGCTGCTGGAGATAGGCGTTCGGGTCGTAGCCCTGCTGCTGGGCCTGCTGCTGCCAGTCGTAGCCGTACGGGTCCGGGTGCTGGGCGTAGGGGACCTCCTGCGGCTGCTGATAGCCGTAGACGTCCTGCTGCGGGTAGGCCGCCGGGTCGATGTAGTAGCCCTGGTCCTGGAACTGGGGCTGGAGGGGCTGCTGGAGCTCCTGGGGCTGGGGTTGCACCTCGGGCATGGGCGGCGGCGCCTGGGGCATGAGGGGCGACGCCTGAGGCATCGGGGGCGCCTGGGGCGGCTGCGGCGCCTGGTCGGCACCGATGCCCGCCAGACCGGCCAGATACTCGGCGTCGGCCTGGTGCCCGGACTGCGGATCGCCCTGCGCCGCCAGGTGGGCACCCAGCTCGTCGATCGCCTGGGCGCCCTGGAGCTTGTCACGGCCCCGGCCGACCGCTTCGAGCGTCTTGGTCAGCACGGCCTGGAAGGCCCCGAACTTGGCGTCCACATACGCGTCGGCGCGACGCCGGAGGGTCTCCGGGTCGGCACTGCGCTCCGGGGCCTCGGTGCCGTCCTCGTCCGGGTATCCCTGGTCGTCGAGCCCGGGGCCGCGGCCGAGCAGCTTCTCGCGGCCGCGGTCGACGGATCCGATGGTCTTGGTGAGCACGACCTCGAAGTTGGCGAGCTTGCTGTCGACGTAGTCGTCGGCCTCGGCCCGGATCTCCTCGGCTTCCCGGCGGGCCTCCGCGAGGATCCGGTCCGCCTCGTCCTGGGACTGCCGGGCGACCTCGGTGTCGGAGATCAGCGACCCGCGCTGGGCGTGCGCGGTCTCGATGATCCGCTCCGCCTCGGCCCGCGCCTGCTCGACCATCTGCTCCCGCCCGCCGAGCAGCTCCTGCGCCTGCGCGAGGGAGCCCGGGAGCGCCGCGCGCACCTCCTCCAGCATGGCGAGCAGCTCGGCGCGGTTGACCACGCACGATGCCGACATGGGCATGGACCGGGCACCGCCGACGGTCGCGACGATGTCGTCGAGCTTCTTCTGCACGTCCACCTTGGACTCGCCACTCTCTGAGGGGTTGGAACGACGGAACGGGACGACTGTACGTCCACGGGCCCTTCGCCCGACACCAACTGACGCCCCATCAGTCAGGCATCGGGACGGTGCGCCCGGTGCGGTGTCAGCCCTTCTTGCGCAGGCGCTCGGTGAGGGCCTCCAGGACGAACGCCGGCACCAGATGGGAGACATCGCCACCCCAGGCGGCGACCTCCTTCACGAGGCTGGAGGAGAGGAAGCTGTAGGTGGGGTTGGTGGGGACGAAGAGGGTCTCCACTCCGGACAGGCCGTTGTTCATCTGGGCCATCTGGAGCTCGTAGTCGAAGTCGCTGACAGCCCGCAGCCCCTTGACGATCGCGGGGATGTCGCGCTGCTTGCAGAAGTCGACGAGCAGGCCGTGGAAGGACTCGACCTCCACGTTGCCGTACTCGGCGGTGGCCCGGCGGATCAGCTCGATCCGCTCGTCGACCGTGAACAGCCCCTGCTTGGACTGGTTGATCATCACGGCGACATGGACGACGTCGTACAGCTTGGAGGCACGGGCGATGATGTCCAGGTGCCCGTTGGTGATGGGGTCGAACGACCCCGGACAGACGGCGCGGCGCAACTCGGGTTCCTCGCTCTCCGATCCGGTCATGACACGCTTACTGACGTCGATTCGGCAGACGTCGAAGCGGCGCGACCGTACCAAAGCGTCCCCTCGCCGTAGCGACGGGCCTTGATCGCTTCAAAACCGTCCGGCCATGGGAATGTGCCGCCTCGGGTGCTGCGCTCCACGGTGACGAGTGCGTCGTCCGCAAGCCACCCCTGACCACGGAGTGTGATCAGGATCTCGCGGAGTTCCGCGTCGGTGACCGCGTAGGGCGGGTCCAGGAAGACGAGGTCGTAGGGCTCGCCCGGGGCCGCCGCGGCGGCGGTCTGCTCGGCCTTGCCGGCCCGGACCTCGACGCCCGGGAGGCCGACCGCACGGACGTTGTCCCGGATGGTGCGCACGGCGCGGGCGTCGGCCTCGACCAGCAGGACGTGGGCGGCGCCGCGGGAGAGCGCCTCCAGGCCGACCGCGCCCGACCCGCCGTACAGATCGAGCACCCGGGCACCGGCCAGCGGCCCGTCGAGCGACTCCCAGGTGGAGAACATGCCTTCGCGCGCTCGGTCGGAGGTCGGGCGGGTGCCGTTTCCCGGTGGCACGGCCAGGCGGCGGCCGCCGGCCGTACCGGCGATCACGCGGGTCATGGGCCCGTCCTTACGTTGCGCGTGGTCGATGTGGTGGGCAGGAGCCGGGCAGGCTCCGCCGCTCCTCCACGATATTCCGTCGGCCGGTGCCCCGGGTCCGGCCGGGGCTCCCCGGGAGCGCACGGAGCGGTGATCGATCTCACGTGGCGGCGGGCGGCCCGGCACCGCGGCGCGCGGCCGGACGCCCGCCGACCGCGCCCGGCCGGAGCCCCGGCCCGCGCTCACCCCTTGTCCAGATACTGCTCCCGTTCCTCGTCCAGCAGGGCGGACAAGGCGATCCGCAGCTCGGGGAAGCCGGTCAGCCCGGGATCTGCGGCGACCAGCGCGGTGGCCTCCTCGCGGGCGGCCGCGATCACCTCCTCGTCGTCGATGACCGCGAGCATCCGCAGCGAGGAGCGGACGCCGGACTGCGCCTGGCCGAGGACATCGCCCTCGCGCCGCTGTTCCAGGTCGATACGGGAGAGTTCGAAGCCGTCGAGGGTGCCGGCCACGGCGGCGAGCCGGGCGCGCGCCGGGCTGGCCTCGGGCATCTCGCTGACCAGCAGGCACAGGCCGGGCGCCGTGCCACGGCCGACCCGGCCGCGCAGCTGGTGGAGCTGGGAGACACCGAAGCGGTCAGCGTCCATGATCACCATGGCGGTGGCGTTCGGGACGTTCACCCCGACCTCGATGACCGTGGTCGCGACCAGCACATCCAGCTCGCCCGCGGCGAACCGGCGCATCACGTCGTCCTTGTCGTCCGGCGCCATCCGGCCATGGAGCACCGCCACCCGCAGCCCGTCGAGCGGTCCCCGGGCGAGCTGCTCGGCGATGTCGAGGACCGCGAGCGGCGGCCGCTTCTCCTCGGCGTCCTCCGGTGAACTCTCCTTGGCCGCCGCGCCCTTGGAGCCCGCCGCTTTCTTCGCCCCCTTGGGGGTCTCCTCCTCGTCGCCGATCCGCGGGCACACCACATAGCCCTGATGGCCGGCCGCCACCTCTTCGCGGACCCGCTCCCAGGCGCGCGCGAGGAAGTGCGGCTTGTCCTTGGCGGGCACCACATGGGTGGCGATCGGCGAGCGTCCGGCGGGGAGTTGGTCCAGGACGGAGGTCTCCAGATCGCCGAAGACGGTCATGGCGACCGTACGCGGAATGGGGGTGGCCGTCATGACCAGGAGATGCGGCGGTTGCTTGCCCTTGCCGCGCAGCGCGTCCCGCTGCTCGACGCCGAAGCGGTGCTGTTCGTCGACGACGACCAGGCCCAGGTCGTGGAACTGCACCTTGTCCTCGATCAGGGCGTGGGTGCCGACGACGATCCCGGCCTCGCCGGTGACCAGGTCGAGCAGCGCCTGGCGACGGGCGGCGGCGCCCATGGAGCCGGTCAGCAGCACCACCTTGGTGCCCTTCTCCGCGCCGCCGAGCATCCCGCCCTCGGCCAGCTCGCCCATCATCTCCGTGATCGAGCGGTGGTGCTGCTGGGCGAGGACCTCGGTCGGCGCCAGCATCGCGGCCTGGCCGCCGCTGTCGACCACGCCGAGCATGGCGCGCAGCGCGACCATGGTGTTGTGGGTGACGGTGAAGTGGTCGGTCACATAGGCGTGGCCGGGGTGCCGGACGCTGATGCACTGGACGGGCTTGCGGCCGACGTACTCGATGGCCCGGACGGTACGCCGGAAGCCGGCCCCGCCCTCCGGTCCGGCGGCGTCCCCACGCGTCACCGCAGGTTCGGGGACCTGGTCGCGGAAGGGCGGATACGCGGCCGGCAGCGCCACGGAGACGTCATACACGCCGTCCTGTACGGGATGGAGCTCGGCGCGGCCCCCCAGGGAGCGCACCAGCCAGGCGAGGTCACCGGCCTGCGGACCGGCCGCCGAGCGGTACACCGCGGCATCCCCAGCGGGCTGCCCGCCGGCATCCATCAGCCCCTGCACCACGGCCAGCCGGTCCTTGAGGGGGGCGTTGCGGTACGCGGACGGCACCCGGTCCGCCGGGCGGCCGCCGCTGCCGTCGGCCAGCGCCCGCCCCACCCCGTAGGGATCGAGCGGCCGGTCCTCGCCGCCCTCCAGATCCACCGGCGTGGCCGCCGCGATGGACCACTTGGGCCGGCCGTCGGCCTCCAGCAGATCGCCCCGCAGCTCACGCGTCGTCCGTACCTGCTCGCCCGTACCGCGGGCCCCGACGATCCACAGATGCTCGTCATCGCACTCGACGGCGCTCCCGTCCGAGAGCACCAGCCGCCACACCTCCCGCTCGCCCTGCGGGAAGACCCCGTCCACCACGGCGAGCTCACCGCTGGGCACCACCACTTCGGTGCCGACGGTCATCTCCCCCATGGGGCGGAAGCCGCGCGGCGTCAGTACCAGCGCATCGAGCGGCTGGGCCTTGCCGGAGCCCACCTCGCCCTGGAGGAGGCGGTGCATGGGGTGCTCGGTCGCCAGATCGTCGAAGATCTCCCGGCTGACCTTCTGTTGGCCGTCGGTGAGCGTGAAGGGCAGCTTGGCGTCGAAGGCATCGAGGATGCCGCCCGCCACCAAGGTCCTGGCCACCGCGGGGAGTTCGGTCTCGGCCAGGCGGCGCCGGGCGAGTGCGACCTGGAGGACGAACGCCTCGTCCCACTTCAGCCGGTCCCGCGCGGCGGCGATATCGGCCTTGGTGGCCGGCCGGTGGATCTTGAGCAGCGCCTCGGTGAGCGGGACCAGCTCCCGGCCCTCACGGAGCGCTCCGGGCAGCGGATCGACGGCGTCCTGCGCGCTGGGCAGCACCGCGTCGACCGCCTTGGCGATCTTCCAGGACGCCATCTGCTGGCAGGCCGGGTAGATCGGCAGGAGCTGACTGGCGAAGGCGCTGACCGCGTCGGCTCCGCTCCCGTCCCCGTCGAGGAGCTCGTATTCGGGGTGGGCGAGCTGGAGTTTGTGGTGGAAGACCGACACCTTGCCGGCGAACATCGCGCGGCGCCCCGGGAGCAGGTCCTTGTGGGGCTTGTGAATGCCCTTGCCGAAGAAGACCAGCCGGAGCCGGCCGCTGCCGTCGGTGAGCGTCACTTCCAGGCGCTGTCCCCGGCCGCCGTTGAACTTCATCACCCGGGCATCCGCGACCTGAGCGACGACCGTGACATGTTCGTCCAGCGGGAGGTCGGCGAGGCGGGTCAGTTCGCCGCGCTCGGCATAGCGGCGCGGATAGTGATGCAACAGATCGCCGACCGTTTGCAGGTCGAGATGCTCGGCCAGCACCTTCGCGGTGGTGCCACCGAGGATTTTCTTCAGAGGTTCGTCGAGCGCTGCCACGCATCTATTGCACACCACGCCTGTGACAATCGTGGCCCGCTCACCGGCCCGGCGCGCTCACACGGGCCCTGTGCGCTCACTCCACGCCGATGAGCAGCGGCGCGGCATGCTGGCCGCCGTCGTAGACGACCGTGTCCACGGCGAGATGGTGCTCGCGGACATAGCCCTCCAGTTGCCCGGCGAGCCCGTCGGGCACCTCCGCGCCGAGGACCAGGGTCACCATCTCCCCGCCCGCGGAGAGCATCCGGTCGAGCACGGTCATCGCGGTAGCGGTGAGCTCGGAGCCGATCACCACGACGTCCCCGTCGATCAGGCCGAGGACGTCCCCGGCCTGGCAGACGCCTGCCATCGTCCACGACTGCCGCTCGGCGAGGGCCAGCTCGGCGTAGCGGGTGGCCCCCGCGGCCGCGGTCATCGCGACCACGTCCTCGTCGAAGCTGCGGCCCGGTTCGTGCACGGCCAGCGCCGCGATGCCCTGGACGGCGGAGCGGGTGGGGATCAGGGCGACCCGTACGCCTTCGGTGCGGGCCTGTTCGGCGGCGGCCGCGGCGGTGTGCCGCAGGTCGTGGTCGTTCGGCAGCAGCATCACCTCACGGGCGTGCGCCTGCCGGATCGCCTGCACCAGTTCGCCGCTGGCGGGCGGCTCTCCGGGGCGTACGGAGACAGGGGTGGCGCCGGCCTCCGCGCACAGTGCGGCGAGCCCGGCGCCGGGCACCACCGCGACCACGGCACGCGCCGTCATCTCCGGCTCCTTGGCGCGGGCGCCGCCGAAGTGCTGGATACGGATCCGGTAGGGGCGGCCCGCCTCGATACCGGCCTCCACGGCGGCGCCCGCGTCGTCGACATGGACATGGACGTTCCACAGACCGTCCCCGCCGACCACCACCAGCGAGTCACCGAGCCCGTCGAGCCGGGTCCGCAGCCGCGCCACAGCGGCGTCGTCGGCCTCCAGCAGATAGATCACCTCGAAGGCGGGCCCGGCCGGCTCCGCGCAGCCGGCCGCCGCCACCCGGCCCGCGGCCTCGCAGCCGGCCGCCTCGGGGAGCGGGGCGTCGGCCCGTACGGCGACCGGCGCCGCCGAGACCTCACCGGAGAGCACATCGGCGAGCGCGCCCAGCAGCGCGACGAGCCCGCAGCCGCCGGCGTCCACCACACCGGCCCGCTCCAGGACCGCGAGCTGCCCGGGGGTCGCCCGGAGGGCGGTCCGTGCCCCCTCATGGGCGGCGCGGGCGACCTCGGCGGCCCCGGCGGCTTCGCCCGCGGCCCGCTCCGCGGCGTCCGCGGCTGCGGTCGCCACCGTCAGCACGGTGCCTTCCACGGGGTGCGCGACGGCCTCGTACGTCGATGCGGCGGCCCGGCGCAGCGCCCGGCACAGGGCGTCCGCGGAGCCGTCGGTGGCGGCCAGCACCTCGGTCATCCCGCGCAGCAGCTGCGCCACGATCGTGCCGGAGTTGCCGCGCGCCCCGATGAGGGCGCCGTGCGCCATGGCCCCGATGGCGTCCGCGAGGCGGGGCGCGGTACCGGCCGAGGCGTGCCCGTCGAAGGCGGCCTCGACCGCGCGGGCGGCCGATTCGAGCGTCAGATAGAGGTTGGTGCCGGTGTCGCCGTCGGCCACCGGGTAGACGTTGATCGCGTCGATCCGCTCGCGTTCCCGGCCGAGCGCCTCCAGCGCGAGCCCGCACCAGGAGCGGACCGCGGCGGCGTCGAGCGGGTACGGCACGTCGTCCTCCTGGGTCACGGGATGCACCGCACAGTAGCCGCGCTCCGGCGGGAGGGCCGGGGCGGGGGCCCGGGGGTGCGTGGTAGTTTCGTTCTACGGGAGCGGTCGTTGTATGCTGCTCCGGTTGCCCGATGAGAATCGGGCCATTCCTCTCCTGACGGTGCCGTTCGGGCAATGCACTCGGCTCGTCGGGATTTCACCGTAAGTGCATCTGAAGTCTTTGGAGTGACCCGTGGCTGCCAACTGCGACGTCTGCGGCAAGGGGCCGGGCTTCGGCAAGAGTGTCTCGCACTCGCATCGCCGTACCAACCGTCGTTGGAACCCCAACATCCAGACGGTGCGTGCAGTGATCGGGCGCACGCCGAAGCGGCTGAACGCCTGCACCTCGTGCATCAAGGCCGGCAAGGTCTCGCGCTGACGCCTAAGCCGTAGCGCAGCCCAACCGGTTGCTTGCGAAGCCGGTCCACCTTCGTGGTGGACCGGCTTCTGCCTTTCCCGGGGCCGGGCGCCGCGGACGCTTCGCCCGTGGGGCCCCGGTGCCCGCGGTCAGTGCGCGTCGCGCCAGCGCCAGCCGTGGTCCACGGGGCCGATGCCCGCACCCAGCCGGAAGCCGGCCGCGAGGGCGCCGGTGACATAGTCCTTCGCCGCCGCGGCGGCCTGCGGGACGGTGTCCCCCTTGGCGAGCTGCGCGGCGAGCGCACTGGCGAGGGTGCAGCCGGTGCCGTGGGTGTGCCGGTTGTCGTGGCGGGGGGCGCGCAGCCAGTGTTCCTCGGTGCCGTCGGTGAGCAGATCGACGGCGCTGCCGCCGTGCCCGGCCGTCAGATGGCCGCCCTTGATGAGCGCCCAGCGCGGCCCGAAGTCGAGGACCGCGGCGGCCGCCCGGCGCATATCGGCCTCCTCCTCGACGCGGATCCCGGTCAGCTGGGCGACCTCGTCCAGGTTGGGGGTGGCGACGGTGGCGGTCGGCAGCAGCGCGGTGCGGACCGCGTCCAGGGCGGTGGCGGCGAGCAGTGCGTCACCGTGCTTGGAGACCCCTACGGGGTCGACGACCACCGGGACCCGCAGTCCGGCGAGCAGTTCGGCGACGGTCTCGACGAGTTCGGCCGAGGAGAGCATCCCGGTCTTCACCGCCTGCACGCCGATGTCGTCGACGACGCTGCGGAACTGGGCCCGTACGGCCTCGGCCGGCAGCTCCCACGCGCCCTGTACGCCCAGGGAGTTCTGGGCGGTGACGGCGGTGAGCACGCTCATGCCGTGGGTGCCGAGCGCCAGCATCGTCTTCAGGTCGGCCTGGATGCCCGCGCCGCCGCCGGAGTCGGACCCGGCGACGGTCAGGACGCGTGGAGGTATGTGCATACCGCCGAATCTACTCGGCGGCACCCCGCGGACCTGCGGGCGCCCGTACCGGCTCCGCCCGTACCCGCGTCGTCCGTGGTCCGTTCGGAACCTATTCGGTGTCCCCGTTGTCCCCGAAGTGGTCCCAGCCGGCCTTGGCCCACGGGGCGCCGTCCACCGTCACCTGGGGCAGCGCGGAGGGGTTGAGCACCTCGCCGATGACCTTCCACCGGGCGGGCAGCTTCACATCGGGCGGGAAAGTGGCCACGATCGCATGATCCTCACCGCCGTTGAGCACCCACTGCATCGGGTCCACGCCCACGGCCGTGCCGATGTCGGACATCTGCGAGGGGATGTCGATACCGGCGGAGCGCAGATCGATCCGGACCTTGCTGGCCTCGGCGATGTGCCCGAGGTCGGCGACCAGTCCGTCGCTGACATCGGTCATGGCGGTGGCGCCGAGTCCGGCGGCCGCCGGGCCCGCGTGGTACGGCGGCTCGGGGCGGCGGTGGGCCTCCACGAAGGCGCGCGGCGAGCGGAAGCCGCGGGAGAGGACGGCGTGCCCGGCGGCGGACCAGCCGAGCCAGCCGGTCACCGCGACCACATCGCCGGGCTGGGCACCGGCGCGGGTGACCGGCTCCTGGTTGCGCAGATCGCCGAGCGCGGTGATCGCGATGGTGATGGTGTCACCGCGTACGACGTCCCCGCCGACGACCGCGGCGCCGGCCACCTGGCATTCGTCGCGCAGGCCGTCCATCAGCTCGGTCGGCCAGGTCGCGGGGAGCTCCGCGGGCACGACCAGGCCGAGCAGGATCGCGGTGGGCACCGCGCCCATCGCCGCGATGTCGGCGAGGTTCTGGGCGGCGGCCTTGCGGCCGACGTCGTAGGCGGTGGACCAGTCGCGCCTGAAGTGCCGGCCCTCCAGGAGGATGTCGGTGCTGGCGACCACCCTCCGGTCCGGCGCGGTGACCACCGCGGCATCGTCACCCGGCCCGATCCGTACGGCCGGAGTGGTGGTGAGCCGGGAGGTGAGCTCCCTGATCAGCCCGAACTCCCCCAGCTCGCCCACGGTGCCCTTCATGCTGTTGCCCTTCCCATGTGTACGGACGGTCCGTACGTGGCTGACGACTGTGCCGCACTTGCCGAGTTCACCGCGCGGGTCTCCCCGCTCCGCTCGGTGACGCGGTACCGTGGCGTCCCTTCTTCCCACATGATCCTCGTAGCCGCCCTGGAGGTTCCGTGGTACAGGCCTACATCCTGATCCAGACCGAGGTCGGCAAGGCCTCGGCGGTAGCTGAGACGATCTCCACGATCCATGGTGTGCTTCAGGCCGAGGACGTGACCGGGCCCTATGACGTCATCGTGCGCGCGCAGGCCGAAACCGTCGATGAGCTGGGCCGCATGGTGGTCGCGAAGGTCCAGCAAGTGGAAGGCATCACGCGCACCCTTACCTGCCCGGTCGTCCATATTTAGCTCCCCCGTATCCTCGGCCGGGTGATCTCTACGCGCCGCCGGTACCTGGCCCTCCCCCTGCTCACGGTCCTGTTCGCCGCGGTGAGCTGCTCCGCTTCCGAAGACGTGGCCGTACCCTCCCCCAAGGGTGAGGCGGCGCGGCACTGCCGGGCGCTCCACAAGGAGTTGCCGCAGACCGTGGACGGGCTGAAGCGGGGTACTCCCGAGCCCGTCTCCGACTTCACTGCCATATGGGGCGATCCTGCCGTGAAACTGCGCTGCGGGGTGCCGAAGCCCGACGTCCTGACGTACGGGAGTGAACATTACAACCCCAAGGCCGACGCGGCGGAAGTCAATGGGGTCGAATGGCTCTTCGAGAAGCAGGAGGACGGCTATCGCTTCACGACGGTGCTGCGGAAGGCCTTCGTCGAGGTGACCGTTCCCCGGAAGTACGCGCCCGAGGTCGATGTGCTCACCGATCTCGGGCGCGCCGTGAAGAAGACCGTGCCCGTGGGGGTCTAGGACTTCCCTCCCGGATCAGCCCGGTGCCGTACGGCGAGGGGCCGGGGGCCGGAACCGGCTCAGCGCAGTCCCGTGGAGCGCTCCAGCGCGGCCTGGAGGAGCCGGTCGATCAGCTCCGGGTAGCTCACGCCGCTCTCCTGCCACATCCGCGGGTACATCGAGATGGGCGTGAATCCCGGGAGCGTGTTGATCTCGTTGATCACGAACTCGCCGTTGTCCTGAAGGAAGAAGTCCGCGCGCACCAGACCCTCGCAGGACGCCGCCTCGAAGGCCGCGACGGCGAGCTCCTGGACCTCGGCGGTCTGCTCGGCGGTCAGCGGCGCCGGCACGATCCCGTCGGCCGAGTCGATGTACTTGGCCTCGAAGTCGTAGAAGTCGTGCGCGGTGACCGGCGGGATCTCGGCCGGCACGCTGGCCCGCGGGCCGTCCTCGAACTCCAGCACCCCGCACTCGATCTCGCGGCCGCTCAGCAGCGACTCCACGAGGATCTTGGGGTCGTGCCGGCGGGCCTCCTCGACCGCCTCGTCCAGGCCCGCGAGGTCGTCGACCTTGGTGATGCCCATGGACGAGCCGGCCCGGGCGGGCTTCACGAAGAGCGGCCAGTCGTGCTCGCCGGCGAAGTCCACGATCTTCCTGCGGGCGGCCGCCGGATCCTTATCCCACTCGCGCGGGCGGATGACCTCGTACGGGCCGACCGGCAGCCCGAAGGAGGCGAACACCCGCTTCATGTAGTCCTTGTCCTGGCCGACGGCGGAGGAGAGGACGCCCGAGCCGACGTAGGGCACACCGGAGAGCTCCAGCAGGCCTTGCAGGGTGCCGTCCTCGCCGTAGGGGCCGTGCAGCACCGGGAAGACCACATCGACCTCGCCCAGCGCCTTGGGCACCGAGCCCGGTTCGCTGTAGACGACCTCGCGGTTGGTGGGGTCGACGGGGAGCACCACGCCGCCCTCGGTGGACTCGGCGAGCTCGGCCACGCTGGGCAGCCGCCGGTCCGCGATGGCCATCCGCTCGGGGTCGTCGGCGGTGAGCGCCCAGCGGCCGTCGGTGGTGATGCCGATGGGCAGCACGTCGTACTTGTCACGGTCGATGGCGCGCAGCACGGCGCCAGCCGTGAGCACGGAGATCGCGTGCTCGGAGCTGCGGCCGCCGAACACGACGGCGACGCGGGGCTTGTGTGGGGAGGTCTCGCTGCTCATATCGGGTTGAGGGTACCTGCTGGTAGCCGTGGAGTCAGCGCTGCGGCCGCCGATAGTGGCGTGGCGCCTCAGTGCCGTTCGGACTTGGCGCTGCGCGACATCAGCTCCTTGAGGGCGACCATCGGCGGCTTGCCCTCGTGGACGATCTCCACGACCGTCTCGGTGAGCGGCATGTCGACGCCGTGCCTGCGGGCCAGATCCAGTACGGATTCGCAGGACTTGACGCCCTCGGCGGTCTGCTTGGTGACCGCGATGGTCTCCTGGAGCGTCATTCCGCGGCCGAGGTTGGTGCCGAAGGTGTTGTTGCGCGACAGCGGCGAGGAGCAGGTGGCGACGAGGTCGCCCATGCCGGCCAGACCCGCGAAGGTGTGCGCGTCGGCGCCCATGGCGAGGCCGAGCCGGGTGGTCTCGGCCAGACCGCGGGTGATCAGGGACGCCTTGGCGTTGTCGCCCAGGCCCATGCCGGTGGCGATGCCGACGGCGAGCGCGATGACGTTCTTGACCGCGCCGCCCAGTTCACAGCCCACCACGTCGGTGTTGGTGTACGGGCGGAAGTAGGAGGTGTGGCAGGCGGTCTGGAACCGCTGGGCGACCGCCTCGTCGGCGCACGCGACGACCGCGGCGGCCGGCTGCCGGGCGGCGATCTCCTTGGCGAGGTTGGGGCCGGTCAGCACGGCGACCTGCTCCGCCGGCACCTTCGCGACCTCCTCGATGACCTCGCTCATGCGCTTGGCGGTGCCCAGTTCGACGCCCTTCATCAGGGAGACCAGGACCGTGCCGTCGGGCAGCAGGGGCGCCCATTCGGCGAGATTGCCGCGCAGCGTCTGCGCGGGCACGGCCAGCACGGCGAACTCCGCGCCGTGTGCTGCCTGTGCCGGGTCGGTGGTGGCCCGTACGGACGCGGGGAGCTCGATCCCCGGCAGATAGTCAGGGTTCGTACGGCCGTTGTTGATGGCGTCGACCAGGGCCGTCCGGCGCCCCCACAGGGTCACCTCGCATCCCGCGTCGGCGAGCACCATCGCGAAGGCGGTACCCCAGGACCCCGTGCCGTAGACGGCGCAGCGCGTCACTTGCTTTCATCCTCCTGTGCCTGCTGGGTGCTTCGGGCCTGCTGCGGGCCGACGGCCGGTTCGGGGGCGGCGGCCGCGGCCGCTGTGGCGGCCTTGGCGGCCTCCCGGGCGGCGCGGCGCTCCCGGGCGATCGCCTTGCGCCAGTCGTACGGTTCGGCCGGCGCGGGCTCACCGCGGAGGCCGGCCAGCTGCTCGGAGATCGCGGCCATGATGACGTCGGTGGCGGCCCGCAGCACCTCCGCGGTCGGCTCCCGGTCGTAGAACGCGCTCAGGTCGACCGGCGGCCCCGCCTTCACCCGCAGCGTCTTGCGCGGCAGGAGGCGGAGCTTGTTCTCCGTGGCGTACGGCGGCATCGCGTCATTGGCGCCCCACTGGGCGACGGGGATGACCGGCGCCTTGGTCAGCAACGCCACCCGGGCGGCACCGGTCTTGCCCTGCATGGGCCACAGCTCGGGGTCGCGGGTGAGGGTGCCCTCGGGGTAGAAGGCGACGCATTCGCCCTTCTCGATGGCGTCGACGGCGGCGCGGAACGCGGTCGCGGCGTCGGTGGTTTCCCGGTACACGGGGATCTGTCCGGTGCCGCGCATCATCAGGCCCACAAAGCCGCTCTTGAAGAGTCCGGCCTTGGCGAGGAATCGGGGGACCCGCCCGGTGTTGTACTGATAGTGCGCATACGAGAGCGGATCAAGATACGAGTTGTGGTTGACCGCGGTGATAAATCCGCCGTCGGCCGGAATGTGCTCCATTCCCTGCCAGTCCCGCTTGAACAGAACCAAGAGCGGCGGTTTGCAGATGACCGCGGCCAAGCGGTACCAGAAGCCGATTCTGCGGCGGGACACTGGGACACCCTCCTTGTGGGACCTGCAAAGCTGCTGCGGGCCGGCAGCCGCACAAGTGTCGCCCCAGGTACCCGCTATGTCGAGGACACCGTAACCCCGACGCTCCCGCGGAGCGGCGGCAGCAGGTGAGAATGGCGCCGATGCGAAGAGACGGAACAGAGGGCGGAGCAGAGGCGGCCTGGAGCCTGGTCGTGCCGCTGAAACCGCTGGTGCGGGCCAAGAGCAGGCTCTCCGGGGCCGCCGGTGAGGAGTTCCGTCCCCGACTGGCCCTCGCGTTCGCCCTGGATACCGTGGCAGCGGCTCTGGCCTGCAAGGACGTCCGGGATGTGGCGGTTGTCACGGACGACAGGACGGCCGGCGAGCGCCTGGCGGCGCTGGGAGCGCGCATCGTGCCCGACACACCGGCCCGCGGGCTCAACGCCGCACTGGTCCATGGAGCGCACGCCGTCCGGGCGCGTCGCCCGGACGCGGCGGTCGCCGCGCTGAACGCCGACCTTCCCGCGCTGCGGCCCGCCGAGCTGGAACTGGTGCTCCATTCCGCTGCGCAATTTCCCCGTGCATTTCTCGCGGATGCGGCGGATATCGGGACAACACTTCTGACCGCGACTTCCGGAGTGGAATTGGAACCGGCATTCGGAAGTGCGTCACGGGCCCGCCACCTGGCATCCGGGGCGCACGAGATCACCGCGCCCGGGGTGCCCTCGGTACGGCGGGACGTGGACACCGGCGAGGATCTGCTGGCCGCGCTGGCACTGGGCGTGGGCCCGCACACGGCGCTCCAGGCGCCGCATCTGGCGGGCGGCGCGGCAACCGGGGCCGTCGCGCCGGACGGACCACAGCGGCTGCTGCCGCCGCAGGTCAGAGCGTCTGGAGCGTGATCAGGGCGATATGCCGGTCGGCCCCGTCGCCGGTGACGTCGATACGGACCCGCTGGCCGGGCCGCAGCAGCAACAGGCCGCCGGCGTCGAAGGCCGCCGCGTCGAAGGGCAGCGGGGTGCCGTCGTCCAGCAGCACGCTGCCGGAGCGGGTCTCGGAGTCGTACGTATACGCGGTGGCCTGCATGGAAGAGAGCCTAGACGGCCCCCGGACGCACCGCGGGCCGGGCTCCCCGAAGGGAGACCGGCCCGACGCGTGGCGTCGCCGCTGCTGCTGAATCAACGCTTGCGCGCGGTGGTCTTCTTGGCGGTGGTCTTGCGTGCGGTGGCCTTCTTCGCGGGGGCCTTCTTCGCCGTGGCCTTCTTGGCCGGGGCGGTCTTCTTCGCCGTCGCCTTCTTGGCGGTGGTCTTCTTGGCCGGGGCCGCCTTCTTGGCGGTGGCCTTCGTGGCGGTCTTCTTCGCCGTTGTCTTCTTGGCGGTGGTCTTCTTCGCCGGCGTGGCCTTCTTCGCCGCGGCCTTCTTCGCCGTCGTCTTCTTCGCCGTCGCCTTCTTGGCGGTGGCCTTCTTGGCGGCGGCCTTCTTGATGGCGGTGCCACCGGAGAGGCTGCCCTTGGGTGCCTTCTTGACGGCGACCTCTCCGCCCTTGGGGAGCTTCTTCGAGCCGCTCACCAGGTCCTTGAACCCCTGACCGGCGCGGAAGCGCGGCACCGAGGTCTTCTTGACCCGTACGCGCTCACCCGTCTGCGGGTTGCGGGCGTAGCGGGCCGGGCGGTCGACCTTCTCGAACGAGCCGAATCCGGTGACCGAAACGCGGTCGCCGGTGACAACTGAACGGACGATTGCGTCCAGTACGGCGTCCACCGCGTCCGCGGCGTTCTGGCGGCCGCCGAGCTTGTCGGCAATGGCTTCTACGAGCTGCGCCTTGTTCACGTCTTCCCCTTCGGAGACATTGCTGGAACGAAAGATTCCAAGCTTTTTCGCACGTTAGGCAGATATATACCGCAAATCAAACACGAAACGGGCTAATCACCCTTGTGCCGCAACGAAGTCGACCTTCACGGACTTCCGTCGGCGCGCACATCTTCGGGATAGCGACCTTCGTCGAGGTCTTCCATGAAGCACTCCAGACGCCTTGCCGCGTCCGCAAGATCGTGTTTAGCCGCGGCCGTGATGACGAGCAGCTTCCGGGTCAGCGCCATCCGTACGCCCTCCGGGACTTGCAGTGTGCGCACTCTTGTATGTGCGTCCTTGAGCCGGTCGGCGACGAGACCGTAGAGCTCGAGTTGGTCGTCGCGTTCCATGCGCTAATTGTGCCATCTGCGGCGAGTTGTCGCTTCACGGGGCCTCAACAGCCGCCTGAACAAGCAGAAGCGCCCCCTGCCAACTGCACAGGGGGCGCATCGTACGCAATATAGCTTTGAGCCATAAAACCCGAGGTCAGACCTCGATAGTACGCGGCTTGAACGACGGCCTGTTCGCCTCGTAATCCACGATGGACGACTCCTCCCGAAGGGTGAGGCTGATGTCGTCCAGCCCCTCCAGCAGACGCCAACGGGCGTTCTCGTCCAGCTCGAAGTCGGCGGTGACACCCTCGGCGCGCACCTGCCTGCCGACCAGGTCAACCGTCACCTCGGCGGTCGGGTCGGCCTCCAGCAGCTGCTGGAGCCGGTCGACGGTCTCCTGCGGCAGGACCACCGTCAGCAGCCCGTTCTTGAGGGAGTTGCCACGGAAGATGTCGGCGAACCGCGAGGAGATGACGGCCTTGAAGCCGTAGTTCTGAAGCGCCCAGACGGCGTGTTCCCGCGAGGAGCCGGTACCGAAGTCGGGGCCCGCGACCAGCACCGTGGCGCCCTTGTACCGCTCCTGGTTGAGGACGAACTGCGGGTCCTTGCGCCAGGCCTCGAAAAGCCCGTCCTCAAAGCCGTCGCGGGTGACCTTCTTGAGCCAGTGAGCAGGGATGATCTGGTCGGTGTCGACATTGCTGCGGCGCAGCGGGACGGCCCGTCCGGTGTGGGTGGTGAAAGCTTCCATCATTCTCAGACTCCCGCGGGCGTGGCGACGGCTGCGTCGGACAGATCGGCCGGAGAGGCCAGATGGCCGAGAACCGCCGTTGCGGCGGCGACCTGCGGCGAGACCAGGTGCGTACGACCGCCCTTGCCCTGCCGGCCCTCGAAGTTGCGGTTGGAGGTGGACGCGGAGCGCTCACCGGGTGCCAGCTGGTCGGGGTTCATGCCCAGGCACATCGAGCAGCCCGCGTGCCGCCATTCGGCCCCCGCCGCGGTGAAGACCTTGTCCAGGCCCTCGGCCACGGCCTCCAGGGAGACCCGGACCGAGCCGGGGACGACCAGCATCCGCACGCCGTCGGCGACCTTGCGGCCCTCCAGGATGTCGGCCGCGGAGCGCAGGTCCTCGATCCGGCCGTTGGTGCACGAACCTACGAAGACGGTGTCCACGTTGATCTCGCGCAGCGGCTGGCCCGCCGTCAACCCCATGTACTCCAGGGCCTTTTCGGCGGCGTAGCGCTCCGAGGCGTCCTCGTACGAAGCCGGGTCGGGGACGTTCGCCGAAAGCGGTGCACCCTGGCCGGGGTTGGTGCCCCAGGTGACGAACGGGGCCAGCGCGGAGGCGTCGATGTGCACCTCGGCGTCGAAGACCGCGTCGTCGTCGGTGCGCAGCGTCTTCCAGTACGCGACCGCGGCGTCCCAGTCCTCGCCCCGGGGGGCGTGGTCACGGCCCTCCAGGTAGTCGAAGGTGGTCGCGTCGGGGGCGATCATGCCGGCCCGCGCGCCCGCCTCGATCGACATGTTGCAGATGGTCATCCGGGCTTCCATCGACAGCTTCTCGATGGCCGAGCCGCGGTATTCCAGGACGTAGCCCTGGCCGCCGCCGGTGCCGATCCTGGCGATGATCGCCAGGATGAGGTCCTTGGCCGTCACACCGTCGGGCAGCTCGCCGTCCACGGTGATCGCCATGGTCTTGAAGGGCGCCAGGGGCAGCGTCTGGGTGGCCAGGACGTGCTCGACCTGGCTGGTGCCGATGCCGAACGCCAGCGCGCCGAAGGCGCCGTGGGTGGAGGTGTGGCTGTCACCGCAGACCACGGTGGTGCCGGGCTGGGTCAGTCCCAACTGCGGTCCCACGACGTGGACAACGCCCTGCTCGACATCGCCCAGCGGGTGCAGCCGGACGCCGAACTCGGCACAGTTCTTGCGCAGCGTCTCCAGCTGGGTGCGCGAGACCGGGTCGGCGATCGGCTTGTCGATGTCGAGGGTCGGGGTGTTGTGGTCCTCGGTGGCGATGGTCAGATCCGTACGACGGACCTGGCGGCCGGCCTTGCGGAGGCCGTCGAAGGCCTGCGGGCTGGTGACCTCGTGCAGCAGGTGGAGATCGATGAAGAGAAGGTCGGGCTCGCCTTCCGCGCGCCGGACGACATGGTCGTCCCAGACCTTCTCCGCGAGTGTCCGTCCCATCGCTTTCCCTCCGGCCGGCCGCAGTGCCGGCCTTTCTCGTCTGTGCGTGATGCCCGCAGAATTCCCCTTGCCGGGCCTTACGCCGGGCCCTGGTCCAGGGCCACACCTACAGATTGACGACTTTCCTGGAAAACTGAACTTGCGTTTCACAGTGTGAGACGCGAGTATCGTTGCATGGACAACTCTAGCGGCGTCGGCGTTCTCGACAAGGCAGCTCTGGTTTTGAGTGCCCTGGAGTCCGGTCCGGCCACCCTCGCCGGGCTGGTCGCGGCGACAGGGCTCGCACGACCCACGGCCCACCGGCTGGCCGTGGCACTGGAACACCACCGGATGGTGGCGAGGGACATGCAGGGCCGGTTCATCCTGGGCCCGCGCCTGTCCGAGCTGGCCGCGGCGGCCGGCGAGGACCGCCTGCTGGCCACGGCAGGACCGGTGCTCACGCATCTGCGCGACGTGACGGGCGAGAGCGCCCAGCTCTATCGCCGGCAGGGCGATATGCGGATCTGTGTGGCGGCGGCGGAACGGCTGTCCGGACTGCGGGACACCGTCCCGGTCGGCTCCACGCTCCCCATGAAGGCGGGCTCGGCCGCCCAGATCCTGATGGCCTGGGAGGAGCCCGAGCGGCTGCACCGCGGCCTTCAGGGCGCGCGCTTCACGGCCACCGCCCTGTCCGGCGTACGGCGCCGCGGCTGGGCCCAGTCGATCGGCGAGCGGGAGCCGGGCGTGGCCTCGGTCTCCGCGCCCGTACGGGGCCCCTCCAACCGCGTGGTGGCCTCCGTATCGGTCTCCGGACCGATCGAGCGGCTGACCCGCCACCCCGGCCGGATGCACGCCCAGGCGGTCATCGACGCGGCGGCCCGCCTCTCCGAGGGGCTGCGGCGCACCGGCTGACGCGGCGCGGCCCCGCCCTGCGCCCCCTCGGGGCCGGCAGGGCGGGGCCGCGTGCCTTTGCGCTCAGGCCGCCATCCGGTCCGCGGCCCGCTCCCCGCGCCGCCCGACCGGCACCGTCCCCAGGGCCTCCCCCAGCCCGAACGACGGCATATTGATGTAGATGCTCTCGTACGAGCCCGCCGGGACGACGTAGGTCTCGTGCCAGAAGCCGACCTTGTCCCGCCCCTCCCGTGCCCGCCGGTTGAACGCCGCCCAGGCCGGCCGGTGCTCGCCGCCCTGGTCCGTGGCGTACGCGAACAGCTTCTCCTTCGAGTCCCAGTACTGGAGGACGGCGAAGTGCCTCGGCAGCCCGGGCAGCAGCCGGTAGCCGATCATCCCGCTGTCCGGATCCCGGGCCAGCTCCTTGATCATGCGCGGCATGGCCAGGAACACCGGAAGCCAACTGCGCACCGCGCGCCAGCTGTTGAAGCGCATCCCGATGAGGAAGACCACCACCTCCCGCTCACCGTCCGTCGTCATCCGCCCTTGCACCGGCTTACCGCTCATGACGCCCCCTTCGACTCATTGGATAGCGTCGCTATCCATGATTGGATAGTGACACTCTCCAAGGGAAGGTGCAAGGGGTATGCGACTGGCGGAGCTGAGCGAGCGCAGCGGGGTATCGACCGCCACGATCAAGTACTACCTGCGCGAGCGGCTGCTGCCTCCGGGCCGCCGGATCACCGCGACCCAGTCCGAGTACGACGAGGAGCATCTGCGGCGGCTGCGTCTGGTCCGGGCGCTGATCCAGGTCGGCCGGATCCCCGTGGGCACCGCCCGGGAGGTCCTGGCCGCCGTCGAGGACGATTCCCGGGACCAGCTCTCCCGCCTGGGGACGGCCGTCGAGGCCCTCCCCCACGGCCCGGAGCCCGACGAGAGCGACCCCTCCACGGCCGTCGGCCGACGCACCGCCACCGCGCTGATGCGGCAGGTCGGCTGGCGGTTCAGCCTCGGCATCGCGGACGAATTCCCCGCCTTCCGCATGCTCGTGGGCGCCATCGCCGCACTGCACCGCCTCGGCTACGCCTGCGACCTCCCGCATCTGCTGCCCTACGCACAACAGGCGGCGCAGCTCGCCGTCGCCGACCTGGATCTGGTCGAGGAGTTCACGACTCCGGCGGAGCAGGTGGAGGCGGCGGTGGCCCTGACCGTGCTCTACGAGCCGGTGCTGCTGAGCCTGCGCCGGCTGGCGGAGGCGGAGGAGTCCAACAGGCGCTTCGGCAGCGGCAGTTGACACGAAAAGGCCCCCCGCATGATGCGGGGGGCCTTTCCTTCTTGTACCCCCGACCGGATTCGAACCGGCGCTACCGCCTTGAGAGGGCGGCGTGCTAGGCCGCTACACAACGGGGGCAAGTTTTCTTGCAGTTGACGTGTCCCGAGGACACACTGCGCTGGGCTACCAGGACTCGAACCTAGACTAAATGAACCAGAATCACTCGTGCTGCCAATTACACCATAGCCCATGGTGGTTTAGACCAGTACCCCCGACCGGATTCGAACCGGCGCTACCGCCTTGAGAGGGCGGCGTGCTAGGCCGCTACACAACGGGGGCCCTAGCGATCCTCCACGCGACCGGAGTCGCGTGGGCTCTGCATCGTCGCATCCGGGAGCGACCCGAAGGAGACGGAGAGGAAGGATCTGTACCCCCGACCGGATTCGAACCGGCGCTACCGCCTTGAGAGGGCGGCGTGCTAGGCCGCTACACAACGGGGGCCTGGTACTGCGATCAAGAAACCTTCAGCACGGTCACGGTGGACCGAAAGATCTCTTGCTGGGCTACCAGGACTCGAACCTAGACTAACGGAACCAGAAACCGTCGTGCTGCCAATTACACCATAGCCCACCAAAACTCAACCCCCCGTAGGGGGTTTGTTTGGTTTGCGCTTTCCGGCCGGGCCTTTCGGCCCTCTCGGGCGGCGCAGGAAGAACATTACCTGATCGTGGACGGCGCACCAAAACCGGTAACTCGGCGCAAGAGCTCGGGGAGCTCCGCCAGGCCCGCGATCCGCCGCACCCCCGGCGGCAGCTCCTCCCCGGCCTTCTCCCCAGTGCCCGTACGGTCCAGCCATACGGCCCGCAGCCCCGCGTCCCGGGCGCCGAGCGCGTCGATGTCGAGCTTGTCGCCGACGTAGACCACTTCGCCGGGCGTTAGGCCAAGCGCCTTACAGGCGCCGTGGAATGCCTCCGCGGCGGGCTTGGCGTACCCCAGTTCATCGGCGCAGAACACCGCCTCGAAGGACCCGCGGATCCCGAGAACGGCCAGCTTGCGCTCCTGGTTGGCGGTGGTGGCGTTGGAGAGCACGGCCTGCCGTACCAGCGGCGCCAGCGCCGCCAGTGCGGGCGCGGAATCCGGGAAGAGCGTCCAGGACGCCTCGTAATGGGCGATGTACCGGGCGAACCAGGCATCCGCCTCGGCGTCGGGGAGGAGCGGGGTCCCCAGGAACGTCCTGGCCCGGGCCCTGCGGTGATCGAGGAAGCCCACCTCACCGGCGAGGAAGCGGGCGAACTCGGTCTCCATGACTGTCCGCCAGCGCTCCAGTGCGGCCTCCTCGCCGCCGTGTGCGGCAAGGAGGCCCTCGGCCCGGAGGTGGCGCAGCGCGCCGGCCCGGTCCGAGCCCGTGTAGTCGAAGAGGGTGTCGTCGAGGTCCCACAGGACGGCGCGCGGGGGCATGACAGCAATGTAGCGGAGCGCTCCGGACAGGCCACGGGCCCGGAAGCCGCACGGCTTCCGGGCCCGTGGGCACTGCTGCGGGGTCAGCCGGCCAGCTTGGCCAGGGCCGCGTCGATGCGCTGGAGGGTGCGCTCCTTGCCGAGGATCTCCAGGGACTCGAAGAGCGGCAGGCCGACCGTGCGGCCGGTGACCGCCACCCGGACGGGGGCCTGTGCCTTGCCGAGCTTGAGGCCGTGCTGCTCGCCGGCGGCCAGGACGGCCTCCTTGAGGGGCTCGGGGCCGGACGTCCAGTCGGCGGCTTCGAGCGTGGCGCGGGCGGTGGTGAGCAGGGCGACTGGGTCGCCCTTCATCGCCTTCGTCCAGGACGCCTCGTCCTCGACCGGCTCCTTGCGGAACAGGAAGTCGACATTGGCGGTGATGTCGGAGAGGACGGTGAGGCGGGTCTGGGCGTGCGGGGCGATGGCCTGCCAGGCGGCCTCGTCGAAGTCCGCGGGCTCCCAGTTGGCGTGCGGGGCCTTCAGCCAGGGCTCGCAGGCCGCGATGAAGTCCTTCACGTCCAGCTGCCTGATGTGGTCGGCGTTGATCGCCTCGGCCTTCTTCAGGTCGAAGCGGGCCGGGTTGGCGTTGACGTCCGCGATGTCGAACTTCTCGATCAGCTCGGGGATGGAGAAGATGTCCTGATCCGCCGAGAAGGACCAGCCGAGCAGCGCAAGGTAGTTGAGCAGGCCCTCGGGGAGGAAGCCGCGCTCGCGGTAGAGGTTGAGGTTCGCCTGCGGGTCACGCTTGGAGAGCTTCTTGTTGCCCTCGCCCATGACGTAGGGCAGATGGCCGAAGGCCGGGACGGTCTTGGCGACGCCCAGCTCGATCAGCGCCTTGTACAGGGCGATCTGGCGGGGGGTGGAGGAGAGCAGGTCCTCGCCGCGCAGGACGTGGGTGATCTCCATCAGGGCGTCGTCGACGGGGTTGACGAGGGTGTAGAGGGGCGCACCATTGGCGCGGACGATGCCGTAGTCCGGAACGTTCTCCGGGGTGAAGGTCAGCTCGCCGCGCACCAGGTCGGTGAAGGTGACCGGCTCGTCGGGCATCCGGAAGCGGACGATGGAGGTACGGCCCTCGGCCTCGTACGCCGCCTTCTGCTCGTCGGTCAGCGTGCGGCAGGTGCCGTCGTAACCGGAGGGCCGGCCGGCCTTGCGGGCCGCGTCGCGGCGGGCGTCCAGCTCTTCGGTGGTGCAGTAGCAGTGGTACGCGTGGCCGGCGGCGAGGAGCTTGTCGGCGACGTCCTGGTAGATGTCCATGCGCTGCGACTGGCGGTACGGCGCGTTCGGGCCGCCGACCTCGGGGCCCTCGTCCCAGTCGAAACCGAGCCAGTGGAAGGAGTCCAGCAGCTGGTTGTAGGACTCTTCGGAGTCGCGGGCCGCGTCGGTGTCCTCGATCCGGAAGACCAGGGAGCCCTTGTTGTGCCGTGCGTAGGCCCAGTTGAACAGGGCGGTACGGATCAGGCCGACGTGGGGGTTACCGGTCGGGGAGGGACAGAAACGGACGCGGACGGGGGTCGCGTTAGCCACGCTTGATCACCTTGTTGGTGAGAGTGCCGATGCCTTCGATGGTGACGGCGACCTCGTCGCCGACGTTGAGGGGGCCCACCCCGGCCGGGGTGCCCGTGAGGATGACGTCGCCGGGGAGCAGGGTCATGGCCTCGGTGATGTGGACGATCAGGTCCTCGACCGGGCGGACCATGTCGCTGGTGCGGCCGAGCTGCCGTTGTTCGCCGTTGACCGTGCACTGGACGGCGAGGCCCGCGGCGATGTCCTCGGGGGTGAGGCCGGTCTCGACCCAGGGGCCGAGCGGGCAGGAGCTGTCGAAGCCCTTGGCCCTGGCCCACTGCTTCTCGCGCTGCTGGACATCGCGTGCGGTGATGTCGTTGGCGCAGGTGTAGCCGAGGATGACGTCCTTGGCGCGCTCGCGGGGCACCTCACGGCACATACGGCCGATGACGACGGCGAGCTCCGCCTCGTGGTGCACCTCCTGGGAGAAGGAGGGGTACGCGATGGGGTCGCCGGGGCCGATCACCGAGGTGGACGGCTTGAAGAAGGTGACCGGTACGTCCGGGACGGCGTTGCCCAGCTCGGCGGCGTGTTCGGCGTAGTTGCGGCCGATCGCCACCACCTTGTTGGGCAGGACCGGCGGCAGCAGCCGGACCTTGTCCAGGGGGACCTTCTGCCCCGAGCGCTCGAATTCTGCGAAGGGATGCCCCTTGATGACGTCGAGTTCGTCGCCTTCGAGGACGCCGAAGCCGACGTTGCCGTCGATGGAGAATCTGGCGATGCGCACGGGTTGCCGCTGCCCCTCATTGATCACTGGCCGGAGTTGACACTCCAGGCTATCGCGGGGCTGCTGCCGATCCGGCGACGTCCTACGCCGGGACGTTCTGCACGGGGGCGTCCATCAGGACGGTGCGGCGGGGATTGGCGGTCTGGGCCGGCAGGTCGATGGTGTGCTCCGGCGCCTGGATGACCTCGGTGCCGAGCTCGTCGGCGTCGTTGAGGTGGGCCAGGGTGGTGCGCCGCGGGTTGGCTATGTTGCGGAACATCATCGTCGTCTTCACTGCTGCATGCCTCGCGTCATCAAAGGTCGGGAAAGGGCCTGAGGAAAGCTGCCTTGTCACACAGGGCAACTGTGTAAAGCGTCAGGCTATGCAGCCTATTCCCTGCGACGTCCGGGGAATCTCCACGATCTTCTTGTGAGTTTGCTCACGAACTGTGCGACAAATGCCGCATTTCCCATGATCAACATCCCTGGGCGAATCGGACAATGGCGGATTGAAGTGCACGTTCCACTCCCGATCACCGCACCTGGGGCAGCCAGCACAGGCGAACGACTCGCGGGCAAAAGTCCGTTATCGACGGGGGAACGTTCTACAAGTCGTGACGTGCTCCGTACATTGCGTCACCCAAGTCACAGTGCGCGGCTCCGCTCTTGTTGGAGATCCTGCACTGTGCTGGAATTCCACGGACCGCCGCACGTTTCAGCCGGCGCGCAGGGCGCAACGTAGCGCCGCGCGGTGGTGCCGTTCTCTCGGCCAGAGAGAGCAGCCCGCCGGTCATTTCACGACCGCCATGGGGGACTCAGCGGTCCCCCATAAGACTCGACACCGTCCCGCCGAGGTGGGACGCCTGGTCCAGAGGTTGCGACGCTAGTGCAGGGACGTTTCAAGAGGGATGGCAGCGCTGCGGCGGACCCGGAGCTGCGCGGCGGGACAGACCGCGCCTCCTCGCCCCAGCGCGCCCAGAGCAGCGGTTCCGCCGGGGGCACTCTGCCCGTCGACGGGGGCGGTCAGGCGCCGGGCAATGACGCCGCGGACAGCAAGCCCAAGGCGTCGAAGGGCGCCAGTGGCCCCGGTTCGCGAATAGCGCTGCGCAACTGGCGCATCAGTACCCGCCTGGTCTCCCTGCTCGCGCTCCCCGTGGTCGCCGCGACCACGCTGGGCGGCATGCGCATCGGCACGTCGCTGGAGAACATCGACCAGCTCGACAAGATGCAGCTGCTCACCGAGATGACGCGGCAGGCGACCGAGCTCGCCGACGCGTTGCAGGTGGAGCGGGACAAGTCTGCCGGTCCGCTGGCCGGCAGCGGCAACTCCAAGGACGATGCGAACGTCGTCGCGCCCCGTGAGGCGACCGACCGCGCCAAGCTGTCGTTCAACCAGGCCACCGGCGACATCCAGGGCCAGGACGCCACGATGGCCGGTGTCCGGGCGACCGTCCTGGAGATCGGCCGCCAGCTCAACACCCTCAACGAGATCCGCGGCAACGCCTACCAGGACGGCGACAACTCCGCGCGGACCGTCACCAGCTACAACCAGCTGATCAAGTCGCTGCTGGACCTGTCCCAGGACATGGCGCAGGCGACCAGCAACCCGGAGATGATCCGCAGTACCCGTGCGCTGGCGGCGTTCTCGTCGGCCAAGGAGTACGCGTCGATCCAGCGGGCCCTGGTCAGTGCCGGCCTCGCCCACAAGGGCGGCCCGCAGCTGTCCACCAACGACCGGCTGGCCGGCCGTAACGCCGAGGACAGCGAGAAGGCGGCCCGTGACCGCTTCTCGCAGATCTACACCAACAACGCCGGCGCGCTCACCCGCGGCCTGGACGGCAACAACGACGAGATCAAGGCCGCGGTCGCCTTCGCGCACCGGGCCTTCGCCAGCGGCTCCGGCATCCGCAGCCAGGACTACCGCTACCTCGACTGGTACGACTCCGACACCGTCAAGATCGACGAGATGTCGCGGATCGAGACCACGCTGCTCTCCGAGATGGAGCAGAAGTCCCGCGAGCTGCGCAACCAGGCCACGCAGGAGGCCATCCTCAGCGGTGCGCTGATCCTGCTCGTCCTCGGTGTCTCGCTGGTCGGCGCGTTCGTCGTGGCGCGGTCCATGGTCCGCTCGCTGCGCCGGCTCCAGGACACCGCGCAGAAGGTCGCCCAGGACCGCCTGCCCGAGCTGGTCAAGCAGCTGTCCGAGTCGGACCCGCAGGACGTGGACACCTCCGTCGAGTCGGTCGGTGTGCACAGCCGGGACGAGATCGGCCGGGTGGCCGCGGCCTTCGACGACGTGCACCGCGAGGCGGTCCGCCTCGCCTCCGAGCAGGCGCTGCTGCGGGGCAACGTCAACGCGATGTTCACCAACCTCTCGCGCCGTTCGCAGGGTCTGATCCAGCGTCAGCTCTCGCTGATCTCCGAACTGGAGTCCCGCGAGGCCGACCCGGACCAGCTGTCCTCCCTCTTCAAGCTCGACCACCTCGCCACCCGTATGCGCCGTAACGGTGAGAACCTCCTGGTCCTCGCCGGTGAGGAGCCGGGGCGCCGGTGGACGCGGCCCGTCCCGCTGGTCGACGTGCTGCGTGCCGCCGCCTCCGAGGTGGAGCAGTACGAGCGGATCGAACTCAACGCCGTTCCGCAGACCGAGGTCGCCGGCCGGGTCGTCAACGACCTCGTGCACCTCCTCGCCGAGCTGCTGGAGAACGCCACCTCGTTCTCCTCGCCACAGACCAAGGTCAAGGTCACCGGTCACGCGCTGCCCGACGGCCGGGTCCTGGTCGAGATCCACGACACCGGTATCGGTCTGTCGCCCGAGGACCTGTCGTCCATCAACGAGCGGCTCGCCAGCCCGCCGACCGTGGACGTCTCGGTGTCCCGGCGCATGGGTCTGTTCGTGGTCGGCCGCCTGTCGCTGCGGCACGGCATCCGTATCCAGCTGCGGCCCTCCGACTCCGGCGGCACCACCGCGCTGGTCATGCTGCCGGTGGACCTCGCCCAGGGCGGCAAGAAGCCGGTACCGAGCAACGCGAAGAGCGGCGGCGACGTCGGCGGCGCGCCCGCCAGCCGGCTCGCCGGGCTCCAGCCGCGCGGCCAGGTCGGTTCCGGCCCCTCGGCCGGCGGGCGCCCCGCGCTGCCCGGCCGCGGCGGCCCCGGCGGCGGTGCCCCGAACGCCTTCGGTGCCTCGGCGCCGGCCGGCCGTACGGCGCCTCCCGGCGCAGGCTCCCCCGGCGCCCCGGCGCAGGGCGGCGAGGCCCGTCCGGCCGCGGGACGCCCCACCGGCTCGCGTCCCTCGCTGCCCACCCGCGGCGCGGACAACGGCCCGGCGCCCACCGTGGCACCGCCCACCGGCGCACCGCGCCGCGAGGAGCGTCCGCAGCTGCCGGCGCGGGGTCCCGCGGCCGAGCTGCCCGGCGGTTCGCCCGCCGGCCAGGGCGGTCAGGGCGGCCAGGGTGCTCAGCAGCCCGGCGGCACCAGCTGGGGCGCGCGCCGTGAGCGCGGCGGCTCCGACGACTGGCCGCTGGCGCCCCGCGAGGCGCAGGACCGGCCGCGCGGCCACGAGGAGCCGGAGAGCACCGGCAGCTTCGAGCGGCCCGCGCCGAGCGGCGGCCCCGGTGACACCGCGGCGTTCGCCCGTCCCGACTTCAACGGTCCGCCGCCCGCCGCGGACGGCTCCCAGGGCGGGCGTGGCCCGCAGGGTGCGCGTCCGGCCGGCCGGGGTGCGGGCAACGGGCCCGGCGACACCGGGCAGTTCGCCCTTCCGGACAGCGACACGGGTCAGTACGACACCGGTCGGTACGAGACCGGGCAGTACGACACGGGTCGGTACGACACCGGCCAGTACGAGACGCCCCGGTCCCCGCAGGCCGACAGCGACACCGGCCAGTACGAGCGGCCGAACAGCGAGACCGGGCAGTACGAGCGGCCCGGCAGCGACGCGGGTCAGTACCAGCGGCCCGGCAGCGAGACCGGTCAGTACCAGCGGCCGAACAGCGACCGCGGCGGGTACGCCGACGAGTCGCAGGGCACCGGGCAGTTCCCGGTGCAGCAGCCGCAGGACAGCGGTGCGCCGTCCGCCGATGTGCTCGGCGGCGCGGACGCCGGTCCCGGGGACGGCCGTACGCCGATCTTCGACACCATCGAGTCCAACTGGTTCAACACCCCTGCGGCCGCCGCGGCCGGTGTGCCGCCCCAGGATGCCGCCGAGCCCGAGGCCCCCCGGCTGCCCCGCCGCGGGTCCGCTCAGGACGGCGACGCCCGCAACGACGCACGCGGCGGCGCCCGCAACGACGCACCGGTCAACGGTGCGCGCAACGCGGCGCCCGCCGAGTCCTCCCAGTGGCGCAGTTCGCCGAACGACGAGACCTGGCGGCAGGCGGAGCAGATCCGCCAGCCCGCCGCGGGTGGTATCACCACCTCCGGGCTGCCCCGCCGGGTCCCGCGCGCGAACCTCGTCGCGGGCACCGCGCAGCAGCAGTCCAACCAGAGCGGTCCGCAGGTCTCGCGTGCGCCCAATGAGGTGCGGGGGCGGCTGACCAATCTCCGTCGGGGTATCCAGCAAGGCCGGCAGGCCGGGTCGTCGTCCACCGGCACCCACGGCGTTGTCGATCCCACTCACCAGCAGGAGCGTTAGTTGAGTCCGATGAGCCAGGCGGCGCAGAATCTGAACTGGTTGATCACCAACTTCGTGGACAACACCCCTGGGGTGTCGCACACGGTGGTGGTCTCCGCGGACGGGCTGCTCCTCGCGATGTCCGAGGGCTTCCCTCGCGACCGTGCCGATCAGTTGGCGGCGGTGGCCTCCGGCCTGACCTCGCTGACCTCCGGCGCCTCCCGCATCTTCGAAGGGGGAACGGTCAACCAGACCGTCGTGGAGATGGAGCGGGGGTTCCTCTTCATCATGTCGGTCTCGGACGGATCGTCGCTGGCCGTGCTCGCACACCCCGAGTGCGACATCGGTCTGGTCGGCTACGAGATGGCGCTGCTGGTCGACCGCGCAGGCACGGTCCTGACGCCCGACCTCCGCGCCGAACTGCAAGGCAGTCTGCTGCACTGACGCGGCGCCCGCAGCGCCGCACCGTTCAGCACCACCACATCCATGAGCCGCACCCCCCACCGGCCCAACCCGACGACAGTCAGTTGTCCCGCCCGGAGGACCCATGACCCCGCCACCTGCCACTTCCGGCCCGTACGGCGCGTACAGCCAAGCGCCGTACGGGAGCGAAGGTGACCAGCCGCTGGTGCGCCCGTACGCCATGACCGGAGGCCGGACCAGGCCGCGCTACCAGCTCGCCATCGAGGCGCTGGTCAGCACGACCGCCGACCCCTCTCAGCTGCCCGGGCTGCTGCCCGAGCACCAGCGGATCTGCCACCTGTGCCGTGAGGTGAAGTCGGTTGCCGAGGTCTCCGCGCTGTTGCACATCCCGCTGGGTGTGGCGCGGATTCTGGTCGCGGACCTGGCAGAGGCCGGGATGGTGGCGATCCACCAGCCCGGTGGCAGTGGTGAGGCCGGCGGCACGCCGGATGTGACCTTGCTCGAGAGGGTGCTCAGTGGACTTCGCAAGCTCTGACAGCGGATCCGACGGGAACAGAGCCCCCGCCACGACCTCCGCCAAGATCGTGGTGGCGGGCGGCTTCGGCGTGGGCAAGACCACGTTCGTCGGAGCCGTCTCGGAGATCGATCCGCTGCGCACGGAGGCCGTGATGACCTCCGCCTCGGCGGGCATCGACGATCTCAGCCACGTCCAGGACAAGACCACGACGACCGTGGCGATGGACTTCGGCCGGATCACGCTGGACCAGGACCTGATCCTGTACCTCTTCGGTACGCCGGGCCAGGACCGTTTCTGGTTCATGTGGGACGACCTGGTCCGTGGTGCCATCGGCGCGGTGGTGCTGGTCGATACCCGCCGTCTCGCCGACTGCTTTGCGGCGGTCGACTACTTCGAGAACAGCGGTCTGCCGTTCGTCATCGCCCTCAACGGTTTTGAGGGCTACCAGCCCCATACTCCGGACGAGGTGCGTGAGGCACTTCAGATCGGCCCGGGGGCCCCGATCATCATGACCGACGCCCGCCACCGGGGCGAGGCCAAGAGCGCGCTCATCACGCTCGTGGAGCACGCGCTGATGGCGCGGCTCCAGTAGGACCACCGGCGGCCCGCCCCGCACCGGGTGCGGGCCGTACGGCAATTGTCACCGGCGGGGGCGCACCCCCCTGCCCTGGGCGGGTTCCCGGCATCCGTGAGTGGATCTGTGTCCTTCGACACGCCCACAAATTTGCTTCATAACGTTTCGACAGTGAATCAGCGGGCTTTCGACACCCCGTGCGCATGCCCGGCTTCGCTGCGCTCACAAATCTCTTGCACTTTGGCGCGGCTCGCCCTTAACGCCCCTTTTATCTAAGGGCCTTTCGCCCCTGCTCCAGCTTTACCCAGTGTTTGGAACGCACCGCCCTGACGTGCTGAAATTCGCTGAACTCCGGAGTAGGAACGCCCAGAAGAAACGGCACAGCAAATAAGTGCCGGCGCCGAGAGGTTGTTGGTCGAGTGAGGCGAAGCAAGGCGAGCCCCGAGCCGCAGGAAACGCGGCGGGGCAACTTCACCCCGCCACCCAGAGGTGGCCTACCGGCTTCCGACGCGCCCGAAAATACGGTCGCGAAGCCTCCGGTAAGTGGCGGCAAGTACTCCCCGCGCAACTGGCGCGTGGCGACCCGCCTGAACGCCATTCTGCTGATCCCCGTACTGGTCGCCCTGGTCTTCGGCGGTCTGCGGGTGGACAGCTCGTTCGGCACCTGGCAGGAAGCGCAGGACGCGGAGAACACCGCGAAGCTGGTGCGCGCCGCAGCTTCCTACAGCACCGCCCTGATCGATGAGCGGGACCGCACCGCGGCACCGCTGCTGAAGGGCAAGAAGGACGACCCGGTCGTCCAGCAGGCGCGGGACGCCACCGACAGCGCCGCCGACACCTTCCACGAGGCCGCCAAGGCCATACCGGACAAGCCGGGCCTCAAGCGCCGTCTCGCCGTGTTCGAGAAGGTCGAGCCCAAGCTCCAGAAGCTGCGCCAGGCCGCCTACACCTCCAAGCTGCGCGGTGTGCAGACCGAAGAGGGCTATGTCGAGGTCCAGCACCCGCTGATGGAGTTCGCCAACGAGCTCGGCCTGGGCACCGGCAACATCACCTCCTACGGCCGTACGGTCTACGCCATCGCGCTGGCCAAGGCCGCCGAGTCGCTCCAGCGCTCCATCGGCACCCACCTCCTGGTCGACCCGGCGACCCCGCAGGGCGGCAAGGAGCACAAGCTCCAGCTGACCGCCTTCGCGTCGTACCGCTACCTGGAGGGCATCGCCATCGGCGAGTACACCTCCGGCGGTACGCCCGAGGACGTCGAGCGGCTGAACAAGGACGCCGGCGCGCTCAAGCAGGCCGCGCGGCAGAAGATCGCACGGGCGAAGGCGCAGGCGCAGGCCGCAGGACAGCCGTTCCGCACCCCGCCGTCGATCGACCAGATGGGCACCCTCATCGCCACCGGCGCGGCGCCGGAGACGCTGAGCGTGCGGGGCATCACCTCCGACACCTACTTCGCTGCGGCGACCGGCAAGTTCGACATGTACCGGTCCATCGAGAAGGACCTGGCGGACAAGGCCGTGAACGAAGCGGCCCAGATCTCCGAGGACGCCCGGCAGTCCACCTTCGTCGACTCCGGCATCGTGCTGGCCGCGCTGATCATCGCGTTCGTCGTGGCCGGTCTGATGGCGCGCCGGATGAGCCGCAACATGCGCCAGCTGCGTACCGCCGCCTTCGGCATCGCCGAGCAGCGGCTGCCGATGCTGGTCGACCAGCTCTCGCGGACGGACCCGGGCCGGGTCGACACCCGTGTGCAGCCCATCCCGATCTCCACCACCGACGAGATCGGCGAGGTCGCCCGCGCCTTCGACCAGGTGCACCGCGAGGCCGTCCGGCTCGCCGCCGAGCAGGCGCTGCTGCGGGGCAACGTCAACGCGATCTTCACCAACCTCTCGAGCCGTAACCAGGGCCTGATCGAGCGCCAGCTGGAGCTGATCACCGACCTGGAGAACAACGAGGCGGACCCGGACCAGCTGGAGAGCCTCTTCCGGCTCGACCACCTCGCCACCCGTATGCGGCGCAACGGCGAGAACCTCCTCATCCTCGCGGGCGAGGAGCCCGGCCGCCGCTGGAACCAGCCGGTGCCGCTGATCGACGTCGTGCGGGCGGCGACCTCCGAGGTCGAGTCGTACGAGCGGATCGAGCTCACCGGCGTCCCCGAGAGCGAGATCCACGGCACCGCCGTGACCGACCTCGTGCACCTTTTGTCCGAGCTGCTGGAGAACGCCACCACGTTCTCCTCCCCGCAGACCAAGGTGCGGGTGGCCGCGACCCGGCTGCCCGACGGCCGGGTCATGATCGAGATCCACGACAAGGGCATCGGGCTCACCCCCGAGGACTTCGCGGACATCAACCACAAGCTGGCCAACCCGCCGAGCGTGGATGCCGCGATCTCCCAGCGCATGGGCCTGTTCGTGGTCGGCCGGCTGGCCGACCGGCACGGGATCCGGGTGCAGCTGCGCCCCTCCGGCGAGCAGGCGGGCACCACGTCCCTGGTCATGCTGCCCGAGGCGATCACCCACGGTGGTGGCGGCGAGGAGCAGTACGAGGACGACTTCACGGTCTCCCGTATCGTTCCCGAGCACCAGCAGGCGCCGTACGAGCACCAGCAGGCGTCGTACGAGAACCACCAGCGCACCGCCGCCGAGCTGGGCTTCGACGACACCCGCTACGGCCGCGCGGACGCCGGGGACATGGATATGGTGGGCCGCTCGCTGCTCCGCGAGGAGCGCCGGGCCGCCCTGGAGTCGCAGACGGCCGGTGAGCAGGAAGCCGAGTACCAGGAGGGCGAGCGTCCGCTCTTCCGGGACGAGGCGCCGTCCGGCGGTGCCTACCAGGACTACCCCTCCCAGGCATATGCGGAAGCCGATCAACCGCTCTACGACGACCGGTCGCACGGCAACCAGGCCTTCGGCCAGCCGAGCTTCTCGGAGACCACCGGCCAGCAGCCTTTCGTCTCCCACGAAGCGGCACAGCCGGACGAATGGGCCGAACGCCCCGCATTCGAGGGCTACTTCGGGACCGAAGCGGAATCTGACCGGAATACAACTGCCGCTCCCGCTGACGCGCCCGAGCGCGTACCATTCGAGCGTCCGGGCCCCACACCGAGCGACGCCCCGTCGCTGACGGACGCCGGCCTTCCGCGCCGCGGAGGCCGCGACCAGCAGGCACCGCAGGTGCAGCAGCAACGGAGCGCGCCGGAGACCGGCCAGGACGGCTCCGACTGGCGCAGCTCCAACGATGATCGCTGGGAGCGGGCGGAGCAGCTGCGCGAGCCGAAGGCGGGCGGAGTCACCTCTTCCGGCCTCCCCCGGCGGGTGCCCAAGGCCAACCTGGTCGAAGGTGCCGCGGAGCAGACGCCGCAGGGCGGCCCCCAGGTCTCCCGTGCCCCGGAGGACGTCCGCGGCAGGCTGAGTAACCTGCGCCGCGGAGTCCAGCAGGGACGCAACGTCGGAACGGACCCCAACGGGGTCCCCCAGAATGACCAACAGGGCTACGGCCCCGGCAGCACCTACGATCAGGAGCGTTAGTGTGAGCCCGATGAGCCAGGCGGCGCAGAATCTGAACTGGTTGATCACCAACTTCGTGGACAACACCCCTGGGGTGTCCCACACGGTCGTGGTCTCCGCGGACGGGCTGCTCCTCGCCATGTCCGAGGGTTTCCCTCGTGACAGAGCCGATCAGTTGGCGGCGGTGGCCTCCGGCCTCACCTCGCTGACCTCCGGCGCTTCCCGCATCTTCGAGGGCGGGAGCGTCAACCAGACCGTGGTGGAGATGGAGCGCGGTTTCCTCTTCATCATGTCCGTTTCGGACGGATCGTCGCTGGCCGTGCTCGCACACCCCGAGTGCGACATCGGCCTGGTCGGTTACGAGATGGCCCTGCTGGTCGACCGCGCGGGCACGGTGCTGACGCCGGATCTGCGCGCCGAACTCCAGGGCAGCCTTCTCAACTAACAAACAGGCAGTGCGTTTCCCGCCACCGCGCCTTATGGTTCGGTGGCGCGACCGGCGTCAGACAGGCAAGTTGGAGGAGGAGACGTGGCAACGCCCCCGAGCGGATACCCGTATGGTTCCGGACAGGAGTCCGGGCCTGTGGGCGAGACCCATAACAACCGCTTCAACTTCCCGTCTGCGCCGAGCCGCCGGCCGCAGCGGCCCCCGCAGCAGCAGCCCCGGCCGTACGACTCCCAGCCGTACGAGCCGTCGGTGTACGACCAGCCGCAGGCACCGCGCATCCAGCCGGTACAGCCGCAGCGGCGCGCGCCCGAGCCCGCTCCCACGGGTGCGAACAACCCGCTCGTGCGCCCGTACGCCATGACCGGAGGCCGGACCAGGCCGCGCTACCAGCTCGCCATCGAGGCGCTGGTCAGCACGACCGCCGACCCCGCGAAGATGCAGGGCCAGCTGCCGGAGCACCAGCGCATCTGCCACCTCTGCCGTGAGATCAAGTCAGTTGCCGAGATCTCCGCGCTTCTCTCCATCCCCCTCGGCGTCGCCCGGATCCTCGTCGCCGACCTGGCGGAGGCCGGACTCGTCGCCATCCATCAGCCCGGCGGGGACGAGACCGCCGGCGGACAGCCAGATGTGACACTGCTCGAAAGGGTGCTCAGTGGACTTCGCAAGCTCTAGCGGTGCAGCCCGCTCCACCACCTCCGCGAAAATCGTGGTGGCGGGCGGCTTCGGCGTGGGCAAGACCACGTTCGTCGGGGCCGTCTCAGAGATCAATCCGCTGCGTACCGAAGCCGTGATGACTTCCGCCTCGGCGGGGATCGACGACCTCACGCACGCGCCGGACAAGACGACCACGACCGTGGCGATGGACTTCGGCCGGATCACGCTGGACCAGGACCTGATCCTGTACCTCTTCGGTACGCCGGGCCAGGACCGTTTCTGGTTCATGTGGGACGACCTGGTCCGTGGTGCCATCGGCGCGGTGGTGCTGGTCGATACCCGCCGTCTCGCCGACTGCTTCCCCGCGGTCGACTACTTCGAGAACAGCGGTCTGCCGTTCGTCATCGCCCTCAACGGCTTCGACGGACACCAGCCCTACACGCCCGACGAGGTACGTGAGGCGCTTCAGATCGGCCCGGACGCGCCGATCATCGTGACGGACGCCCGGCACCGCAGCGAGGCCAAGAGCGCGCTCATCACGCTCGTGGAGCACGCGCTGATGGCGCGCCTGCGCTAAAAGGCGCCGGACCGCGGACGGGCTCCCCGTGCCCGCACGCCGCGTATGACGAAAGGCCCCCACACCGGTCAGGTGCGGGGGCCTTCGTCGTGTCCGGCCGCCGGTGGGGCTCAGCGCAGGGTGGTGCCGACGGCCGTGAGGATCAGCGCGAGGGAGACCGCCCCGGCGTCCGGGTGGCCGTGGCCCAGCGCGCCCATCCGGGCGGCGCGGCCGCGGGCCGGGACGAGCTGTGCGGTGTCGGCGGCGGCCCGGGTGGCGGCCTCGGCGGCCGCCTGCCACGCCGTGGGCAGCGCCTGCCCCGCGCGGGCACGCAGTGCGCGGCGGAAGGGGTCCAGGGCGTCCAGCATCGTCTTCTCCCCCACGGCGGCGCCGCCGAGTTCGCCGACGGCCCGCTGGGCGGCGTCGGCGGCGTCGGCGAACAGCGCGCTCGGGGAACCGCCGCGGCCCGCCGGGGCCTTGCTCAGTACGGCGCCGGTTTCGGCCAGCAGAGCGCCGTACAGGGCCCCGGACGCGCCGCCCGAGGCGTCCGCCAGGGCGAGGCCGGCGGTGAGCAGCGCGGTGCCGGCCGAGTGCGGGTCGCGGGCCGGCCCCGGCTCGGCGGCGCGGGCGGCGGCGACGGCGGCACGCAGCCCGCGGACGATGCCGATGCCGTGGTCGCCGTCTCCGGCCACCGCGTCCAGCCGGCCCAGTTCGTCCTCGTCCGCGGCGACCAGGTCCAGGGCCGCTTGCAGCGCCTTCGTCACGGGCAGGTCTTCACCGGGGGCGCGGCCGCCCCCTACGGGACCGGCCGCCTCGTCCCGTACGGGCCCGGGCACCTCGGCCCGTGTGTCATCCTCGGCGGTGTGGGTGCCCGGCAGGCTGCGGAAGGCCGGGGTGTCGCAGGGGGCGTCGTAGAGCTCGCCCAGCTCCTCGTCCAGCGGCATCAGGGACAGGGAGACCCCGGCCATGTCGAACGAGGTGACGAACTCCCCCACTTCGGGCCGGTACGGACGCAGGCCCGCCGCCCGCAGCCGCTCGTTCACCCGCCGGTAGACCACGAACATCTCCTCGTACTTGGTGCGGCCGAGCCCGTTGAGGAGCACCGCCACCCGGCCGTCGCCGCCCGGGGGCAGCTCCGGCAGCAGGTTGTCGACCAGCTCGTCGGCCAGTTCGGCGGCGGTGAGGTGGCGGGTGGTGCGCAGGCCCGGCTCGCCGTGGATGCCCATGCCCAGCTCGGTGGTACCGGCGCCGACGGAGAACAGCGGCTCGCTCGCGCCGGGCAGGGTGCAGCCGGCGAACGCGGCGCCGAAGGTACGGGTCATGGCGTTGGCGCGGGCCGCGAGGCGGGCGACGGTGTCGAGGCCGTCACCGCGTTCGGCGGCGGCGCCGGCCACCTTGAAGACGAAGAAGTCGCCGGCCACTCCGCGGCGGTCGCGGGACGGGTCGGTCTCCTGGCCCTCCACGGGCGGCGGACCGCTGGCGACATCGTCGGTGACCAGCACCGTACGGGTCTCGATGCCCTCGGCGGCGAGCCGGCGGGCGGCGAGGCCGAAGTGCAGTACGTCTCCTGCGTAGTTGCCGTAGCTGAACAGGACGCCGGCCCCGCCGTCCGCGGCCTTGGCGGTGCGGTAGACCTGTTCGGCGCTGGGGCTGGCGAAGACGTCGCCGATCGCGGCGGCAGCGGCGAGGCCGGGGCCGACCAGTCCGGCGAAGGCGGGGTAGTGGCCGGAGCCGCCGCCGATGACGACCGCGACCCGGCCGGGCCGCGGTGCGTGGCGGCCGACCACGCCGTAGGCGCCCGGGACCCGGCGGAGGGTGCGTGCGTAGGCGTCGGCCAGTCCTTCGATCCAGTCCTCACGGAAGGTTTCGGGGTGGTGTCCGAGGCCGGCGGGGGTGGTGGTCATCAGGGCGCACTCCTTTGTTCTCTCCCTGTTGGATTTAACACCTACATCACAGATACGTCACCCCTGAGGGCGGAGATCCTCGCCAATCTTGTGAGAATGACGGCCTAGAAAGTCCAGCATCACATCTTGCATGTGAAGTTCTCAGGATTCATGCTGCTCGCATCACACCCTCTCCCCCCACCCCCTCCCCCTCCCCTTTTTTCCGGCCTCGCAGATCCCGCTCCAACGGAGGCGCGACATGGCACCATCCACCCTCCCCGACCGGCTCGGCATCCCCAAGGCCCTGGTCCTCGGCTATCTCGGCGTGCTGCTGTTCATGGTCGGCGACGGCGTGGAGTCGGGATTCATCGCGCCGTACATGGCCGACCACGGCGCCGGGACCGAGATCCATGCCTCGTATGTGATCACCGCGTACGGCGTCACCGTGATGCTCGCCTCCTGGCTGTCCGGCGCACTCTCCGACCTGTGGGGCCCGCGCCGGGTGATGCAACTGGGCCTGGCCGTATGGATCGTCTTCGACCTGCTCTTCCTGACGCTGGCGCTGGCGCCGCACAACTACCCGCTGATGCTGGTCTTCTACGGCCTGCGCGGCTTCGGCTATCCGCTCTTCGCGTTCGGCTTCCTCGTCTGGATCACCGCGACCGCGCCCGCGGCCCGGATGGGCACCGCCGTCGGCTGGTTCTACGTCGCCTTCACCGGCGGACTGCCGACCCTCGGCTCGCTGGTCGCCGGGGTCACCAACCCCTGGTTCGGCCGCTTCGGCACCCTGTGGGTCGCGCTCGGCATCATCGCGATCGGCGGGGCGTGCTGTCTGCTGGGCGTGCGCGAGCGCACCGGCTTCGCCCGCCTCGCCCCGGCCGGGGTCCGGCCCGTGCAGTCGCTGCTCTCCAGCCTCTCGATCGCCTGGACCCACCCCAAGGTCGCCGTCGGCTGCGTCGTCCGCATCATCAACACCGCGCCGGAGTTCGGCTTCCTGGTCTTTCTGCCCAGCTTCTTCTCCAAGGAGCTGGGCTTCGGCGAGGGCCGCTGGCTGACCCTGCTCGCCGTCATCTACGGCACCAACGTCCTGTGCAATCTGCTGTTCGGCGTCATCGGCGACACGATCGGCTGGCGCCGTACGATCGCCACCTTCGGCGGCCTGGGCTGCGCGGTGACGACCCTGGCCCTGTACTTCGTCCCCAAGGTCGTCGGCGGCCACTACTGGGTCGCGATCGTGGTCGGCATGCTCTACGGCATCACACTGGCCGGGTTCGTCCCGATCTCCGCCCTGGTGCCGGCCCTGGCACCCGAGAACAAGGGCGGCGCGATGGCGCTCCTCAACCTCGGTGCGGGCGGCGCCGCCTTCGTCGGCCCGGCCGTCGTCAGTCTCTTCCTCGGCCCGCTGGGACCGGGCGGCGTGGTGCTGATCTTCGCCGGGCTGTATGTCGTGTCCGCGCTGCTGACCCTCTGCCTGACGCTGCCGGACGAGCCGGCGGCGCCCGCTCCCCCGGCCGCGCCGCCGGTCGGACAGACGGCCCTGCGCGCCTGACCGGGGGCCCGTACGCCGGTGCGTACGGGCCCCCTTCGTCACCCGGGCCTCACTTGCGCGCGGGGCACTGCTTCCATGCGAAGTGGTACAGGGTGTTGATGCTGCCGTCGGTGGAGTCCATGGCCATGTAGCTGGTGGCCTTGGGGTCCGCCGACTTGGCGTCCACCCTCATCTCGGTGTTGATGTTGAAGTAGCGCTCCTCGCCGCAGGGTGCGTACACGAGCGCGTCGACGTCGGTCTCGTCCGAGGTCTGCCAGTTGGAGTCGTACGGGCCGGTGAAGGTGTGGCTCTTACGGGCCGTCTGCTGCTGGCCCTGGAAGTAGTAGCCCGCCTGCTCCAGCCCCCGGGCGCCCGGCGCCAGGGACGCGTAGCCCCGGTAGTCGGCCCGGGCGACCGCGTAGGTGAAGCCCTGCGGGACATGGACGTTCAGCGCGATCTGGCAGTTCTTGCGGGAGTCGGTCGGCTTGCTGCCGGCGCCCGCCTGGGCGAGGTACTCGCTGTAGGTGACGGTGAAGGCGGTGTTGTCGGGGGCGATGGCCACGGCGGCGCTGCCGGGTCTGCAACCCGATCCGTTGACCGTGGCGACGGTTATGGTGATCTTTCCGGTCGGCGGGTCGTCGCCGAACCGTGCGGTGGTGGTGGGGGATGCCGATCCGGCGAGGAGCAACGATGCCACTGCGGCACCAGCACTGAGCGTGCTGAGCATGGGCTTTCCTTCCGGTGGTCCTAGGGCCCGCGGTGCGGGAACACCAGGAGTGGGATGACGAGCGCATGCCAGCACGGCGGTGGCGGCTTGAACAGCTCTGCTCCCCAGGGTTGGGGCGAACCTACGCCTTGATCCGGACGCCACATGCCAAACCGGAACACCGCGTCCGAAAACCGATGAGGCCTCATATCCCGTTGCTTGTGCGGCTGTTGGGCGGCATATCCCTTACCCGGCTGCCGCGGCCGGGCACCAGGCCGCGGTCGCCGTGCCCGAACCGGCCCTCCACCACAAAACGGCGAGGGGCCCGCATCTGCGGGCCCCTCGCCGTTCGGTTAAGCGCTCAGCGCTGCCAGCTGGTCGCTCCGTGGAAGCCGTTCTGGCGCTCGAGGCGGCGCCAGCGGGCGGCCGTGGCGTGCGGGCGGGCCGGGGCGGCGGCCGGCTGGTGGGCGGCGCGGGCCAGCAGCACGGCGGTCAGGGCGGCGAGCTCTTCCTCGCTGGCCTGGCCCTTCTCCACGCGGATCGGGTCGGTTCGGTGGGCAGGATTCACGGTGTCTTCTCCGTCGTCGCGGTGGCGTCGTGCCGGGTGCGGGTGCGGGGCGTGGCTACTGGGGCGGGTTGCCGTGCTTACGGGCGGGCAGATCCGCGTGCTTGGTGCGCAGCATCTCCAGGGCACGGATGAGCGTGTGGCGGGTTTCGGCCGGGTCGATGACGTCGTCGACCAGGCCGCGCTCGGCCGCGTAATAGGGGTGCATCAGCTCGGACTTGTACTCCTTGACCATGCGCACCCGCATGGCCTCGGAGTCGTCCGCCTCGGCGATCTGCTTGCGGAAGATGACGTTGGCGGCGCCCTCGGCGCCCATCACCGCGATCTCGTTGGTGGGCCAGGCGTAGGTCAGGTCGGCACCGATGGACTGCGAGTCCATGACGATGTAGGCGCCGCCGTACGCCTTGCGCAGCACGAGCGAGATCCGCGGGACGGTGGCATTGCAGTAGGCGTAGAGCAGCTTGGCGCCGTGCCGGATGATGCCGCCGTGCTCCTGGGAGACGCCCGGCAGGAAGCCGGGGACGTCGAGCAGGGTGACGATCGGGATGTTGAACGCGTCGCACATCTGGACGAAGCGGGCGGACTTCTCGGACGCCTCGATGTCCAGCACACCGGCCAGCGACTGCGGCTGGTTGGCGATGATGCCCACGACCCGCCCGTCGAGCCGGGACAGCGCGCAGATGATGTTGGTCGCCCAGCGCTCGTGGACCTCCAGGAACTCGCCGTCGTCGACGATCTCCTCGATGACCTTGCGCATGTCGTACGGGCGGTTGCCGTCGGCCGGGACCAGGTCCAGCAGGGCGTCACCGGAGCGGTCGGCGGGGTCCTCGCAGGGCACCGACGGCGGGTTCTCCCGGTTGTTCGCCGGCAGCAGGGAGAGGAGGTAGCGGACCTCTTCCAGGCAGGTGGTCTCGTCGTCGTACGCGAAGTGGGCCACGCCCGACGTCTCGGCGTGCACATCGGCGCCGCCCAGGCCGTTCTGGGTGATCTCCTCGCCGGTCACCGCGCGCACCACGTCGGGGCCGGTGATGAACATCTGCGAGGTCTCGCGGACCATGAAGACGAAGTCCGTCAGGGCCGGGGAGTAGGCGGCGCCGCCGGCGCAGGGGCCGAGCATGACGGAGATCTGCGGGATGACACCCGAGGCCTTGGTGTTGCGCTGGAAGATGCCGCCGTAGCCGGCGAGCGCGGAGACGCCCTCCTGGATACGGGCACCTGCGCCGTCGTTCAGCGACACCAGCGGGGCACCGGCCTGGATGGCCATGTCCATGATCTTGTGGATCTTGGTGGCGTGGGCCTCGCCCAGCGCGCCGCCGAAGATCCGGAAGTCGTGCGCGTAGGTGAACACGGTCCGGCCGTGCACGGTGCCCCAGCCGGTGATCACACCGTCCGTGTAGGGCTTCTTCGCCTCCAGGCCGAAGCCCGTCGCCCGGTGCCGCCGCAGCGGCTCGACCTCGTTGAACGAACCCTCGTCCAGCAGCAGCTCGATCCGCTCGCGGGCCGTCAGCTTGCCCTTGGCACGCTGCGCTTCGGTGGCACGCTCGCTGGGGCCTCGCCGGACCTGCTCACGGATGGCGTGCAGTTCGGCGACGCGCCCGCGGGCGTCGTTGGCGCCGGCGGGCACATCTTCGACAGTGGTCATGTATCGACGGTACGTGGGGGAGGCGCCGCACACCGATGTCGGTTTCGTACAACGTCGCATGCGATTTGGTGGGCAGGCAGTACAGAACCGTGCTGTACGGGCCCCGCGTCCCGGCGTCCGTTCGGGTGGCGGCGCCGCCCCGCGTCTGTATGGGGTCGACAAACAACGGCGGAGTGATGTTGTCGCGACCGGCTGATCGGGCGCGGACGGCCCGGTCAGCCCAGCCGCACCGTGCAGGTGTGGGTGGCGCAGCCGGTGCCGGGGTTCACGCGCAGCCGCAGGGCGCGCCCGGTGGCGAGCACCTCGATCGCCGGGTCCTGGGCGAGCACCGCGCGTACCGGCCGTGACCAGGAGATCTCCAGCGTGTCGCCGGTGCGTTCCGGGGCGGCGGCGCACAGCCGCGCCGTGCGGCCGCGCCCGTCCGGCCGCCGCCCGCGCCGCTCACGGACCAGCACGCTCGCCGGGCCGCTGCTGGTGAGCGGGCCCGCGCTGCCGGCCCGCCAGAAGTTGGCGGCCGTTACGCCGAGCGGGTCGACGGCGATCGCCTGCCGCCCGGAGTCGTTGGCGAGCACGGTCAGCCAGCGCCGGTCGGCGGCGCGGGCGGCGAGGGTGCGGGCGGTGGCGCCCGGCATGAGGAGGTAGGCGTAGCCGGCGTCGGCCGGGTCGGTGCCGTGGTCGTGCCAGAGCGTGAGGTAGCGGCGGGTGAAGGGCTGCGGGGAGGAGGTGGTGTTGATGTCGTGCCAGGAGCCGGTGCGGTCCTCGCGCAGCGCCTTCAGGGGGGCGCCGCCGGGGAAGACGTAGCCGCCGTGTCCGGCGAGGTGAGCCCAGTGGGCGCGGGAGAAGGAGGTGGTCGTGCCGGGTGTGCCGGGCTGTCGTACGCCGTCGACGGTGAGCTGTGCGGTGCCGGACCCGCCCAGGCGGCGGTTGTCGACGACCGTCTCGGCGGGCACCCCGTCGCGGGAGGTGATACCGGCGCCCAGGCAGACGACGCAGTCCGCGAGGGCGAACCAGGATTTCCTGGCGGTGAGGGTCGAGGCGAGGCCGCGGAGGTCCTGGCCGATCGCGGCGAATGCGCCGTCGGTGGTGCCGCCGACCCAGCGCGCGGCGGGCTTCGGCTCGCCCCAGCCGCCGCCTTCGTTATCGGCCAGCCGTTTGGTGGAGACGGTCGTGCCGGGGAGCCGGTAGGGGTCGACGGTGGGCCAGAAGGCGTCGGTGTACTGGTCGCCCCCGGAGTCGCCCCCGGAGTCGGCGCCCCACCAATAGAGCATCCCGGCGCCGGTGTGCCAGCCGTGCGGGTTCTCGCCGTTGCCGTTCTCGTAGTACGTGATGCGGTCGGAGGCCATGGCCAGGCCGGCGGCCCAGCCGGGGCCGCGGTGCACGGCGCGGTCCATGGCCGGGAAGAGCCGGTGGCCAACGGGCTCGGGGGCGGCGGCCGTGGGGCCGTCGGCGATCTTCCGGAGGCGGGCGAGGTCGGCGACCGTGTACTGCCGGTCGGTGAGGACCGGCAGTGTACGGTCGCGGGCGATCCAGCCCTTGATCATGGCGTGCCAGCGGTCCCGCTCGGCGTCGCTCGCGCCCTGGGCGAGGAGCGCGATGGCGGCGATCAGCGCATGGCCGTGGTAGTGGTCGCTGCGCAGGACGTGCCGCTCGTCGCTGCGCAGATAGCCGCGGCTGACGGCGCGGCCGTTGACGAGGTCCATCATCAGGCCGTTGTGGAGCAGCGGGGCGTAGGCCCGCTCGACGCTGTGGAGGACGATCTGCCGTGCCGGATCGGTGACCTGCCAGGACGAGCCGCCGAGCAGGGTGAACAGCCGGCCCAGACCGTCCAGCAGGACATAGCCGTAGGTGCCGGAGTAGGCGACCCAGGTGTGCTGGACGAAGGAGCCGTCGGCGTAGAGGCCGTCGCCCTTGGTGACGTAGGGGAAGACCGGTGAGAGGGCGTCACGGGCCAGCGCGATCTTGGCGGGGGCGCGGCCGAGGATGCCGCGCAGTGCCACCACCCGGCACAGGTCGACACGGTTGGCTCCGGTGCTGGTCCCGGTGTAGTCGCCGAGCATGGTGTCGGGGACGAAGTGGTCGACGGCGGCCAGGCAGCGGGCGCGCAGCTCGTCACCGGGGCCGCCGTCGGGCAGGTGCTCGTCGAGGAGGGCGAGGGTGTCGAGGAGGAGTCTGGGGCTGCCGATCTGCCACTCCCACCAGTTGCCGTAGCGGGTGGTGGCGGTGTGGTAGACGGTGTCGTCGAGGTGACCGAGTCCCGCGACGAGGGCGGCGGCGAGGCCGGGGTCGCCGGTGCGGCCGGTGCCGGGCTGGACGTAGGCCTGGGCCATGGTGGCGAGCCGGCTGTAGCTCTGGGTGATGCCGGACGGCGGGTCGTAGCGGCAGTCCGGCCAGAGGGAGCCGGCGGCCGGGCGCATGCCCGCCTGGAAGGTGCTCGCGAGGGCGCCGGTCTCCTGGAGGGCGGCGGCGTACGGCGGGGCGGCGGGGTCGAAGCCGCTGCCGAGGGTGAGCTCGCACCAGCGGCCGCGGAGGGTGGCGAACTCGTCCGCGGCAGCGGCGGCCGGCCCGGGGGTGGCGTGGGCGGGGCGGGCGGCGAGGCCGAGCGCACTCGCGGTGGCGGTGGCGAGAAATCCTCGGCGTGACCAGACGGACGTGGCGGAGACAGGCGGCACGGTCGGTCCTCTCCATGGCGTCAACTGGGCTGTGGCGCTGCGCACTTGGGAGTTCCCGATGGTCTAGCACGAGCCGTCGTCCAGCGGCAATGACCGCGCCGGAACGCCGCCCGCCACCCGTCCGGCGGAGCTCACCCGCCCAGAGAGGTTGAATGTTGAACCAGATGCCGTTACGGTGAATCTCGTTGAAGCTTAAACAAATCCTGCGCACCCACCCGGTGCGCCGTCTTCGAGGAGGAGCCATGGCTCTGTTCCACCGCAAGCGCACCGCCGACACCGGCGACACCACCGCCCCCGCCGCCCGTGCTGCCGTCCTCGACGCGGACCCCGCGCTCGCGGCGCTGACCGGCGACTACACCATCGACCCGGCACACAGCAGCATCGGCTTCACCGTCCGGCACGCCATGGTCACCAACGTCCGCGGCGCGTTCGGCGAGTACGAGGGCGCGCTCCACCTCGACGGCGCCGACCCGTCCCGCTCCACCGCGTCCCTCGATGTCAAGATCGCCAGCATCGACACCGGGATCGCGGACCGCGACGGCCATCTGCGCAGCGCCGACTTCTTCGACGCCGAGACGTTCCCGCTGATGACCTTCCGCAGCACCGCCGCCGAGCGGGTGTCGGACGACCGCTACCGGATCACCGGCGACCTGACCCTCCGCGACGTCACCAAGCCGCTCACCATCGACCTGGAGTTCCACGGCTCGGCCACCGACGTCTACGGCGCCGAGCGGGTCGGCTTCGAGGGCAGCGCCGAGATCCTGCGCTCCGACTGGGGCCTGACCTGGAACGCCGCGCTGGAGACCGGCGGGGTGATGGTCAGCGACAAGGTCAAGCTCACCTTCGACATCTCCGCCGTCAAGGCCGCCCCGCAGGCCTGACCCGCCCGGCCCGTCACATGACCGCGGCCCCGCACGACCCCTCCCCCGGGGGCCTTGCGGGGCCGCGGTCATGCCGCCGGCGCGGCGCTCACTCCTGCGGCTCGACCCCGGCCCGCAGCAGCCCGTACGCATAGGCGTCGTCCAGCGCCTGCCAGGACGCGGCGATGACGTTCTCCGCGACACCGACCGTGGACCACTCGCCCCGGCCGTCGCTGGTGGAGACCAGGACCCGGGTGATGGAGCCGGTGCCCAGGGCGCCCTCCAGGATGCGGACCTTGTAGTCCACCAGCTCCATGTGGGCCAGCTGCGGATAGATCCGCTCCAGGCCCACCCGCAGCGCCCGGTCCAGCGCGTTGACCGGGCCGTTGCCCTCGGCGGTGGCGACGATCCGCTCGCCCTTGGCCCACAGCTTCACGGTCGCCTCGTTGGCGTGCGTACCGTCCGGGCGGTCCTCGACGATCGCCCGCCAGGACTCGACCCGGAAGTAACTGCGCGGCCGGCCCCCTTCCGCCCGCTGGAGCTCCTCCCGCAGCAGCAGCTCGAAGGAGGCGTCGGCGGCCTCGTAGGTGTAGCCCGCCAGCTCCCGCTCCTTGACCCGCGCGACGACCCGGCCGACCAGCTCGCGGTCGTCGCTGAGGTCGATGCCCAGCTCCTTGCCCTTGAGCTCGATGGAGGCCCGCCCGGCCATGTCGGAGACCAGCATCCGCATGGTGTTGCCGACCAGTGCCGGGTCGATGTGCTGGTAGAGGTCGGGGTCGACCTTGATCGCGGAGGCGTGCAGTCCGGCCTTGTGGGCGAAGGCGGAGACACCCACATAGGGCTGGTGGGTGGAGGGCGTGAGGTTGACGACCTCGGCGATGGCGTGCGAGATCCGGGTGGTCTCGGCGAGCTTGCCCTCGGGCAGCACCGGGCGCCCGTACTTGAGCTCCAGGGCGGCGACGACCGGGAAGAGGTTGGAGTTGCCGACCCGCTCGCCGTAGCCGTTGGCGGTGCACTGGACGTGCGTGGCACCCGCGTCCACCGCGGCCAGGGTGTTGGCGACGGCACAGCCCGTGTCGTCCTGGGCGTGGATGCCCAGCCGCGCGCCGGTGTCCGCGACGACGGTCCGTACGACGGCGGTGACCTGCGCCGGGAGCATGCCGCCGTTGGTGTCGCAGAGCACCACGACATCGGCGCCCGCCTCGCTCGCGGTGCGCACCACCTGCTTGGCGTAGACCGCGTCCAGCGCATAGCCGTCGAAGAAGTGCTCACAGTCGAGGAAGACCCGGCGGCCCTGGGCGCGCAGGTAGGCGACGGTGTCCCGCACCATCGCGAGGTTCTCCTCCGGCGTGGTCCGCAGCGCCAGCTCCACATGCCCGACATGCGACTTGGCGACCAGCGTGATGACCGGGGCCCCGGACTCCAGGAGCGCGGCGACCTGCTGGTCGTCCTCGACCCGGACGCCGGCCTTGCGGGTGGCGCCGAACGCGACCAGCTGGGCGTGCCGGAAGTCGATCTCCTCGCGGGCGCGCTGGAAGAACTCGGTGTCCCGCGGGTTGGCCCCGGGCCAGCCGCCCTCGATGAAGCCCACCCCGAACTCGTCGAGGTGCCGCGCGATGGTCAGCTTGTCGGCGACGGTGAGGTTGATGCCCTCGCGCTGTGCACCGTCGCGGAGCGTGGTGTCGAAGACGTGGAAGTCGTCGGACACCGCGCCGGCGGGCCGGGGGGCGGGTTCTTGTGCGTCCGTCATGCTGGTCTGGCTCCTGTCGGGATCTCGGTCTACCGGAATAACCGGTTCCACCGTCCCTCCATGATCCCTCGCGCTCCGCCTCCGGTGAGGTGTGGACCGGAAACGAAAAAACCTCTCGCGGGTGCGAGAGGTCTGCGCGCGGGTCTGGGACGACGGCGGCCACGCCGTACTCGGTTCGTACGGGGTGGTCACTGCGGACCGGCGCGCCTGCTGCCAATAATCATGGCGAACGAGAGCACGGTCCGGAGTGTGCCACACCCCCGGGCCGGACACACGGAAGTCTCACGATGCGGTCGGACTGTCCACCGCCGCCCAGCGGCGGAGCGCGGCGGTGGCCCGTGCGCGGTCCCGGGGCGCCAGCTTGTCGATGCTCGCGAGGTGGTTGGTGTGCGGGGCCAGGTAGACGTGCGCGTCCCGGCTGCCCCGGCCCGTACGGAAGGGCTCGGCCCGGGCGGGGTCGTTCTCGCCGTACACGAAGAGCAGCTCGCTGCCGTGCTGCCGTACCCAGCGGTCGATGTCGGGCATGGCGTCCGGCTGGAAGCGCAGCGGAATGCCGCGCGGCACATAGGTGCGCATCTCCTGGATTCCGGGGTAACGCAGCATTCCGGCCAGGTGCGGGGCGGCGAGCGAGACAAAGCCGAGCTGGGTGCCCAGCTGGTAGTAGGACGCGGTGACCGGGGCCAGGTGGCGGTCGGAGTAGGCCGGGAGACGGGTCACGCCTTCGAACCAGGCGAACAGCGCGTCGCCGTCGGCCGACGGCCGGGGAATGCCGCCGCAGCCGTCCGCCTCTTCCTTCTGCATCCAGAAGACCATGGGCAACTGGAGCGCGGTGAGTTCCAGTACCCGGTCGGCGCCGCCGATGGTGCGGAACGTGTAGCCCTGGCCCGCGGCCCAGCGGGTGAGGCGGCCCGTCATCTCCGCTCGCCGGGCCCCGAGCATCGCGCGCTGCACCGCCATGAGCGCGCTCCGGCAGGCGGGAGAGCCCACCCGCCGCAGGAAGCGGTCCTCGGCGGTGTCGTCCCGGTCGTCGGTGTTGTGGGGCGCCGAGTACGCGACGGAGCCGGCCACATCGTGCGGGTAGAAGCGCCGGTGGTAGACGGTGGCCATACCGCCCTTGCTGCCGCCGGTGGAGATCCAGGCGGCACGGTAGACCGTCTTGAGGGCCCGGATCAGCCGGTGGTGATCGCTCGCCGCCTGCCGGATGTCGAGTTTCGACCAGTCGGTGGGGCGGGGGCGGGACGTGCCGAAGTACCGCTGCTCGACGCCGAGCTGGTTGCCCTCCAGGATCCGGGTCGGCTCGGCACGGAAGGCGGGGTCCTGGTAGGTGAGGTCGTAGCCGTTCGTATAGAGGACCATCGGCCGGGCGGTGGACCGGTGGAGCAGCGACAGCCGCTGCTCGAAGCTGCCCTTGCCGGGGTGCCGGTGGTCGACGGGCTGGCGGTAGGCCAGCGCGAAGGAGCGGTAGCCGGCCGGGGCCGGGTTCTCCTTGACGACCCGCATCCCCGGTACGGCCGCGATCCTGGCGCGGATGTCGTCGGCGGCCGGGCGGGACACGGCCGCCGGCGACATGGCCGGGGGCGTCCCGCCGGTCCGGGCGGTCGCCACGGACGGCGCCGCGACGCCCGGGGCCAGCAGGCCCGTCAGCAGCAGCGGCAGGAGTAAGTGCCTGGTGTTCTTCATGCCGTCCAGCCAAGCCGCACGGCGCCGGACGCGGATCCCCCGGGAACGGCAAACGGCCTCCCCCGCGTGGGGGAGGCCGCTCCCGGCCGGGGCGAACGCTCAGTCGGCGACGGGTTCCCCCACTCGCGCCTTGCCGGCTCCCGCATCCTCGTCCTGCTTGCCGACGCGGTGCAGATCGATGGTGCGGGTCTCGCGCATCGTGATGTAGACGATCAGCGAGACGGCGGCGCAGCCGGCGACGTACCAGTAGTAGCCGGACTCGATGCCGCCCTCCTTGAACCACAGCGCGACATATTCCGCGGTCCCGCCGAACAGCGCGTTGGCGATGGCGTACGGCAGGGCCACGCCCAGCGCACGGATGCCGGTCGGGAACAGCTCGGCCTTCACACAGGCGTTGATCGAGGTGTAGCCGGTGACCACGACGAGCGCCAGCAGGGCGAGTCCGAGGGCCGGCCAGAAGCTGCCGGCGTGCTTGAGCATCGTCATGATCGGCACGGTCAGGAACGTCGAGCCCACCGCGAAGGTGATCAGCAGCGGACGCCGCCCGATGCGGTCGGACAGCTTTCCGGCGAGCGGCTGGATGCACATGAAGATGAAGAGGGCGCAGAAGCTGACCAGGGAAGCGGTCGGCTTGGACAGCCCGGCGCTGCCCGAGAGGTACTTGGTGAGGTAGGTCGTGTACGTGTAGTACGCGACCGTGCCGCCCATGGTGAGCGCGATGACCAGGAACGCCTCGCGCTTGTGCGCCAGCAGCGCCTTGATCGTGCCGCGCGAGGGATCGGCGTTGGCGCCCTCGTCCTCGGCGTAGACCTCGGTCTCCAGCATGTTGCGGCGCAGGTAGAAGACGATGCCCGCGCCCAGCGCACCGACGATGAACGGGATCCGCCAGGCCCAGCTGTGCAGCGCGTCCTCGGACATGGTGCGCTGCAACAGGATTTGCAGGCCGAGGCCGAGCAGCTGGCCCGCGGTCATCGACACGTACTGGAAGCTGGAGGCGAAGCCGCGCTGGCCGGGCGCCGACGCCTCGGTGAGGTAGGTGGCGCTGGCCGCGTACTCCCCGCCGACCGACAGCCCCTGGAGCATCCGGGCGAGGAGCAGCACGGCCACACCGCCGTAGCCCGCGACCTCGTAGGTGGGCGCGATGGCGATCAGGATCGCCGAGGCGGACATCAGCGTGACGGTCAGCGTCAGCGCGGCCTTCCGGCCCTTGCGGTCCCCGACCCGGCCGAGCACCCAGCCGCCCACCGGACGCATGAAGAAGCCGACGGCGAAGATCCCCATGGTGTTCATGAGGTTCGCGGTGTCATTCCCCTTCGGGAAGAACGAATCCGCAAAATAAACCGCAAAACTGGCATAAACGAACCAGTCGAACCACTCGACCATGTTGCCGGCCGACCCGACCCAGATCTTCTTCCATTGCTCTCGTCCCATAGCCGGTTACGGTCTCGGACCCGAAGGCCCTGGGCAAGAGCACGGGCCGCAACGATCGCGGGTACTTACGTACGTTGTGGTCATGGGGAGACCGGGGTCCGGAACCCGACCCCACCACCACGACCGCCGGAGGCGCGCCCCCGCCCGAGTCCGTTCCTGTCCGGGTGAGGCGAGAACAGTGAAGGAAGCGACATGCCCGAACCACAATCACAACCACCACCGCAACCGCAGCCACATCCGCAAGGACGGCTACGGCCCGTTCCCGCCACCGCCGAGGAGGCGCTGGCGATCGGGCGGGGTCATTTCCCGGGCGTCTGGCCGGGCGGGGAAGAGCCGACGCTGCATGTGCATGAATTCGACATCGGGTATCTCATCTACCCCGTATTTCCTCCCAGGGAGGACCCCACCGCCTATCCGCGGGATCCGGGAGGCTCCCACATCGTGATCTCCAAGGCGGACGGCGAGGTGAGCGCGCTGCCCAACTACCCGCCGGAGCAGGCGGTCGAGCTGTACCGCCGCCACTTCCACCGGGAGGCGTGACGCCCCTCGCGGGGCAGCGGTGATTCCGGTGGGGACGGTTCGGCGTGAGGGCAGTGCCCCCGTCAGCTCTCCGGGACGGCCAGCGACTCGTCCAGGAATTCCCGTATATGGCCGCGTACTTGTTCCCGGTCCGTGCCGGGGAGCCCGACGACGAGCTGGGAGCCGAAGCCGTCGAGGAGGGCGCGGGTGCGGGTGGCGAAGCGTTCGGGGTCGACGGGGCGGAACTCGCCCTTCGAGATGCCTTCGACGAGGAGGGCCACCAGGTCGCGGTGCCAGGCGAGTTCGAGGTCGAGCTGGCGTTCGCGGGTCTCGTCGTCGGCGTTCTGGGAGCGGTTCCACACTTCCAGCCACAGCGTCCAGCGCGGGTCGCGGTGGCCTTGCGGGAGGTACAGGTCGACCAGCGCGTCCAGCCGTTCGCGGGCGGTGACGCGGCGGGAGAGGGCGGCCCGGCGTTCGACGCCGAGCTGCTCCTCGCTCCACTGGAGGGTCTGGAGCAGCAGCTCGTCCTTCGTACCGAAGTAGTAGAGGATGTGGCCGCTGCTCATGCCGACCTCGCGGCCCAGACCGGCCATGGTCAGCCGGTCCAGGCCCTCCGCGGCGATGGTCGTCATCGCCGCGGCGAGGACCTGCTCGCGGGGCTGGCTGAGCCGGCGCCGGGGGCGGCGCACGGGACCGGGCACGGGGACCTCCGGGTCGGCCGGCCGGGGTCTGCGGATCAGACCTCGGGCTGCTGCTGGGTGATGCAGTGGATACCGCCACCCGCTGCGAAGATCGTACGGGCGTCCACCAGGGTCACCGTCCGCCCGGGGAAGAGCCGGCGGAAGATCGCGGCCGCCTCCTCGTCGCGCGGGTCGTCGAAGCCGCACAGCACCACACCATCGTTGCAGAGGTAGTGGTTGATGTAGGAGTAGTCGACCAGCTCGCCGTCCTCCTCGATGACGGTCGGCGCGGGCACCTCGACGACCTCCAGCTGCCGCCCCCTGGCGTCCGTCGAGGAGCGCAGCAGCTTGCCGAGCTCGTTGCAGATCGCGTGGTCGGGGTGGTCGGGGTCGGGCTGGGTGTGCAGGAGGACGACGCCGGGGCGGGCGAAGGCGGCGACGATGTCGACATGGCCGCGGGTGCCGAACCGGCCGTAGTCGGCGGCGAGGCCACGGGGCAGCCAGATCGCCTTCGTGGTGCCGAGGTGGGCGTGGATCTCGGCCTCGACCTCCTCCTGCGTACGGCCGCGGTTGCGGCCCGGGTCGAGCTGCACGGTCTCGGTGAGCAGCACGGTGCCCTCGCCGTCGACGTGGATGCCGCCGCCCTCGTTGACCAGGGGCGTGGCGTAGCGGTGGGCACCTGCCAGTGTCGAGACCTGTTCGGCGATCTTCTCGTCGAGGTCCCAGCGGGCCCAGTCCTGGGCGCCCCAGCCGTTGAACACCCAGTCGGCGGCGGCGAGCCGGCCCGTGCCGTCGGTGAGGAAGGTGGGGCCGATGTCGCGCATCCAGGCGTCGTTCAGGGGCCGTTCGACGAGGTCGATGTCGTCGCCGAGGAGGGCGCGGGCGCCCTCGGACTGTCCCGGTCCCGCGACGACGGTGACCGGCTCGAAGCGGCGGACCGCGCGGGCGACGGCGGCCCAGGCGCGGCGGGCTTCGGCCAGCGTCTCGCCGCCCTCCTGGCCGAAGGTGAAGTTGGGGCCGGGCCAGGCCATCCAGGTGCGCTCGTGACGGGCCCACTCCGGGGGCATGCGGAAGCCGTCGGCGACTGGGGTGTTCATGCGGGGGTCCTCAGGGTTCGCGGTGACGGTGGTGGGCCGTCACGGGGTGGCGGGGCGCGGGGCGATGCGGTGCGGTGCGGTGCGGTGCGGGCTACAGGAAATAGAGGCGGGACAGCGAGACGGTGTCGGCCGGTTCCGAGCGCATCGGGTCGCCGTCGAGGGTGACCAGGCCGCTGCTCCCGTCGACCTGCACCTGCCCGACCCGGGAGTTGTGGACGAGGTTGCCGGGGCCGATGCCGCGGGTGCCGCGGACGGCGACCCGGCGCCGGCGGGTGGGCATCCCGTCGCCGCCCTGTTCGGCCGCGGCGCGCGCGACGAAGGCGACGGAGATCTCGGCGGGGGTCGCCCCATGGGCCCCGAACTGCGGTCCGAGCACCAGGGGTTCACAGGTGTCGGTGGCGGCGTTCGGGTCGCCGGTGACGCCGTAGGCGGGGAAGCCGGACTTCAGCACCAGCTGCGGCTTGGCGCCGAAGTACTGCGGCTTCCACAGCACGATGTCGGCCATCTTGCCGACCTCGATCGACCCGATCTCGTGCGAGAGGCCGTGGGCGATGGCGGGGTTGATGGTGAGCTTGGCGACGTAGCGCAGCACCCGTGCGTTGTCGTCGTGCGCCCCGTCGCCTTCCATCGGGCCGAGCTCGGCCTTCATCTTGCCCGCCATCGCGAAGGTACGGCGTACGGTCTCGCCCGCGCGGCCCATGCCCTGGGCGTCGGACGAGGTGATGCCGATCGCCCCGAGGTCGTGCAGCACGTCCTCGGCGCCCATCGTGCCGGCCCGGATGCGGTCACGGGCCATGGCGGCGTCGCCCGGCAGGTCGGTCTTCAGGTCGTGGACCGAGACGATCATGCCGTAGTGCTCGGCGACCGCGTCCCGCCCGAAGGGGAGGGTGGGGTTGGTGGAGGAGCCGATGACGTTGGGGACGCCGGCCATCTTGAGGACGTTGGGGACGTGTCCGCCGCCGCAGCCCTCGATGTGGAAGGCGTGGATGGTCCGGCCGTCCAGCACGCGCAGGGTGTCCTCGACGCTGAGGCATTCGTTGAGGCCGTCGCTGTGCAGCGCGACCTGGACGTCGTGGTCCTCGGCGACCCGCAGCGCGGTGTCCAGGGCGCGGGCGTGCGCGCCCATGTCCTCGTGCACCTTGAAGCCGCAGGCGCCGCCCTCGGCGAGCGCCTCCACCAGCGGGGCCTCGCCCGACGAGGAACCGCGGCCCAGGAAGCCGATGTTGACCGGCCAGGCGTCGAAGGCGCTGAAGGCATGCCGCAGCGCCCAGGGGGAGTTGACGCCGACGCCCCAGACCGGCCCGAATTCCTGGCCGATGATCGTGGTCACGCCGGAGGCCAGCGAGGCCTCCATGACACGCGGCGAGAGCAGATGGACATGGGTGTCGACGGCGCCCGCGGTGGCGATCATGCCCTCACCGGAGACGATCGACGTCCCCGTGCCGACGACGACATCGACGCCGTCGAGGGTGTCGGGGTTGCCGGCCCGCCCTATGGCGTGGATACGGCCCTCGCGGATGCCGACGGACACCTTGCGGATGCCCTGGACGGCGTCGATGACAAGGACGTTGCTGATCACCACGTCGCAGGTCTCCCGGACCGCGGCGGCCTTGAGGTGCAGCCCGTCCCGGGCGGTCTTGCCGAAGCCGGCCAGGAATTCGTCGCCGGGCTTCTGGGCGTCGGACTCGACCCGGACGACCAGGCCCGAGTCGCCGAGGACGACCCGGTCGCCGGCCCGCGGGCCGTGCACCGACGCGTACTCGTGGGGGTCGATGCTCCCTGTCATGCCTGTTCCTCCGCTCCCAGGTAGCCGCAGGCGGCGGCCCGCCGCAGCGCTTCGGTCTTCGCGCCCGGTGCGTCCAGCGGGCCGTCCACCAGACCGGCGAAGCCGATCGCGATCCGGTCGCCGCCGATCGGGACCAGACCGATCTCCGAGGCGCCGCCGGGGTCGAACCGCACCGACGAGCCGGCCGGGACACACAGCCGCATGCCGTACGCGGCGGCGCGGTCGAAGTCCAGCCGGGGGTTGACCTCGAAGAAGTGGAAGTGCGAGGTGACGCTGACCGGCACCGTCGCGGTGTTGCGCACGGTCAGGCGGACCGTGGGCGCGGGCTCCGGGCCGGCCGGGCCCGGGAGCACCGCGCCGGGCGCGGGTGTCGCGTCGTCCCCGGCGGCCGACGGGCCGGCGCCGATCGGGTCGGTGACCACCGCGAGCCGGGAGCCGTCGTCGAAGACGGCTTCCACGTGCACCTCGGTCACGACCTCGGCCACGCCCGGCAGCACGTCGTCCGGGCCGAGCACACCGCGGGCCGCCTCGATGGCCTGAGCGAGGCGGCGCCCGTCCCGCGCCGCCTCGCAGACTGTGTCCGCGATCAACGCGGTCGCTTCGGGCACATTCAGCTTCAGTCCGCGGGCCCGGCGCGTCCGCGCCAGCTCGGCCGCGCCGAACAGCAGCAGCCGGTCGCGTTCCGTCGGGGTCAACCGCATCCCGCCACTCCTCCAGGTCGATTAGAGCGCCACTCTAACCATGAAAATGGTCGAGAGGAAAGCATTGACCAGGGCCAGGGGGATGAGCGACATTGAGCGCTGCTCTAAATATGCGGCGAATAGAACGCCGCTCTAAATGATCTCGCCTCGCGAGCACCACGCGAGCACCACGCGAGCACCACGCGAAGCGCACCCACCACAGCACGGAGCACTGCACACGGAGCGCTGCTCACACACTGTTGTCCGGCCTCTCAGGGGAGCCCTCATGCCGATCGAACAACGCGGAGTCGACACCATCCCGGACGAGGAACGCACCAGCGGCCCTCGCGACCTGATCTCGATCCTGCTCGGGTCGAACCTCGCCCTCGGCGTGGTGATCTTCGGCTGGCTCCCGGTCTCCTTCGGGCTCGGCTTCTGGCCCTCGGTGACCTCCCTGGTGGCGGGCACCGCCGTCGGCACGCTGCTGACCGCGCCGCTCGCGCTGGTCTCGCTGCGCAGCGCCACCAACCTCTCCACCAGCAGCGGCGCCCACTTCGGCGTGCGCGGCCGACTGATCGGCTCGGTCATCGGCCTGCTGCTGTCGCTGGGCTACACCGCGCTGACCCTGTGGGTCGGCGGCGACGCGGTCGTCGGCTGCCTGCACCGCCTGACCGGACTGCCGTCGAACGGTGGGACGTACGCGCTGGTCTACGCCCTGCTGGCGGGCACCACCGCCCTCGGCGCGGTCTACGGCTACCGGGTGCTGCTGCGGCTGAGCAAAGTGCTCGCCGTCGGCCTGACCCTCCTGCTGGCCGTCGGCATCGTCGCGTACGCGGGCACCTTCACCACGGCCCCGCCGCACGGCAGCAGCTACCTGCTCGGCGGCTTCTGGCAGACCTGGCTGCTGGCCGCCGTCTCCGCGGGCCTCAGCGGCCCCATCGCGTTCATCACCCTGCTCGGCGACTACAGCCGCTACATCTCCCCGCACCGGCACAGCTCCAGGAAGGTCTTCGGCGCGACCTGTCTGGGCCTGGTCGTCGGCCTCCTGGTGCCGCAGCTCTTCGGCACGTTCACCGCGCTCGCCGTCGGCGCGGGCGAGGACTACGCGGGCCCGCTGGTGGCCGGCGCCCCGTTCTGGTACCTGGCGCTGCTGCTGCTCAACGCCTCGGCCGGCTCGGTCGGCAACGCCGGCCTGATGCTCTACAGCATGGGCCTCGACCTGGACGCGATCCTGCCGCGCGCCACCCGTACCCAGGCCACCTACGTCGTCGCCGGGCTCGCGACCACGCTGGTCTACGCCGGCCACTTCCTGTGGGCCGCGCAGGACGCGATGACCTCGTTCGTGCTGCTGATGACGGCCGTCGGCACGCCCTGGGCAGTGATCACCGTGATCGGCTTCGCCCGTTGCCGCGGCGCGTACGACCCGGAGTCCCTCCAGGTCTACAACCGCGGCACCCGCGGCGGCGTGTACTGGTACCGGTCGGGCTGGAACGTCCAGGCCGCCGTCGCCTGGGCACTGGGTTCGGTGGTCGGCCTGCTGGGCGTGGACACGCCCTTCTACCGGGGGCCGCTGCTCCCTGTGACCGGCGGCATCGACGTCAGCTTCCTGCTCGCGGCGGCCGTCGGCGGCGTCACCTACCTGGCCCTCACCGCCCGGGACCCGCGCCCGGTCGCGGCCCTGCGCGCCGCACCGCCCGCTCCCCCGGCGGAGGCTCCCGCGGAGGTCGGCTGAGCCCGCCCGGACACGGCCGAGGCCGCCCCGACAGCGCGTCGGTGGCGGCCTCGGTCAGATACCGGGAGCCCGGGTCAGCCCAGCGGGTGCATCCAGCCGTGCTGGTCCTCGGCGATGCCGCGCTGGATGTCGAGCAGCGCGTCCCGCAGCTTCAGCGTGACCTTGCCGGGCTCGCCGCCGGACTGGGCCCACTCGCCGCCCGCGCTCTTGACCGTGCCGACCGGGGTGATCACGGCGGCCGTGCCGCAGGCGAAGACCTCGGTGAGCGTGCCGTTCTCCGTGTCGGTCTTCCACTGGTCGATGGAGACCCGGGCCTCCTCCGACTCGTAGCCCAGGTCGCGGGCGACCGACAGCAGGGAGTCACGGGTGACGCCGGCCAGCAGCGAGCCGGTCAGCGTGGGGGTGACGATCTTGTCCCCGTACACGAAGTACAGGTTCATGCCGCCGAGCTCCTCGACCCACTTGTGCTCCACGGCGTCGAGGTAGGCGACCTGGTCGCAGCCGTGCGCGGCGGCCTCGGCCTGCGCGAGCAGCGACGCGGCGTAGTTGCCGCCGGTCTTGGCGTCGCCCATACCGCCGGGAACGGCGCGCACCCGGTCCTCGGACAGCCAGATGGAGACGGGCTTGACGCCACCGGCGAAGTACGCGCCGGCGGGCGAGGCGATGACCACGAAGAGGTACTCGTTGGCGGGCTTCACACCCAGGCCGACCTCGGTCGCGATCATGAACGGGCGCAGGTAGAGCGACTCCTCGCCGCCGTGCGCGGGCACCCAGTCCTTGTCCTGCTGGACCAGCAGGTCGCACGCCTCGATGAAGGTCTCGACGGGCAGCTCGGGCATGGCCAGCCGGCGGGCGGAGGCCTGGAAGCGCCGGGCGTTGGCGTCGGGGCGGAACGAGGCGACGGAGCCGTCGGGCTGCCGGTAGGCCTTGAGGCCCTCGAAGATCTCCTGCGCGTAGTGCAGGACGTTGGTCGCCGGGTCGAGGGAGAGCGGCCCGTACGGCACCAGCTGGCCGTCGTGCCAGCCGCGGCCCTCCGTCCACTTGACCGTCACCATGTGGTCGGTGAAGTGGCGGCCGAAGCCGGGGGCGGCCAGGATCTGCTCCCGCTCCGCGTCGGAGAGCGGATGCGAGGAGGGCTTGAGCTCGATCGTTGGCGTCGTCATGAATCCGTGTCCTTCACTGCGTGTTCCGAGACCTGGGGCACCCTCCCAGCGCTTGCTGGGAGAGCGTTCACCGGCCCAGCCCTCCGGCCGGGGGTATGGGGTCGGCCCCCACCATGCGGCACCGGTGCGGTTTGTGGCGACCGCGCACGATTTCTTGAACGTACCGGTCGTTACTGGGACGTCCGAGTTTCCTCGCGGGCGGCGATGCCACGTCCGATTATCGCTTGTGGCCCTCCACTGCCGGAAACCGCGTACGCGGTCCGTGCCCGATGGTCGCACCTCACCGGGTGCCGGGCCCAGAGCGGACCGACAAGGACAGCGCCGGGCCTGGAGTGGCCCGGCGCTGTCCGTGGTGTGGGTACGGCTGCTGGGCGTCAGCCCGCTACGCGTGCGGCGAGCGCGTCGCCGATCTCGTCCGTGCTGCGCGCCGAGCCGTCCCTGGCCTCCAGGTCGGCGGCGGCGGCCTGCTCGATACGGGCGGCCTGCGGCTCGAAGCCGAGGTGGCGCAGCAGCAGGGCCACGGAGAGGATCGTCGCCGTCGGGTCGGCCTTGCCGGTGCCCGCGATGTCCGGTGCGGAGCCGTGCACCGGCTCGAACATCGAGGGGAACGCGCCGGTCGGGTTGATGTTCCCGGAGGCGGCCAGGCCGATACCGCCGGTGACGGCCGCGGCGAGGTCGGTGAGGATGTCGCCGAAGAGGTTGTCGGTGACGATCACGTCGAACCGCTCGGGCTGGGTGACGAAGAAGATCGTCGCGGCGTCGACGTGCAGGTAGTCGGTGGTGACCTCGGGGTACTCCTGGCCGACCTTGTCGAAGATGTTCTTCCACATGTGGCCCGCGTACACCAGCACATTGTTCTTGTGCACCAGCGTCAGCTTCTTGCGCGGGCGGGCGTTGGCCCGCTCGTACGCGTCCCGGACCACGCGCTCGACACCATAGGCGGTGTTGAGGCTGACCTCGGTGGCGACCTCGGCGGGGGTGCCGGTGCGCAGGCTGCCGCCGTTGCCGGTGTACGGGCCCTCGGTGCCCTCGCGGACGACGAGGAAGTCGATGTCCGGGCGGCCGGCGAGCGGCGTGGCGGTGTTCGGGAAGAGCTTCGACGGGCGAAGGTTCACGAAGTGGTCGAAGGCGAAGCGGAGCTTGAGCAGCAGACCGCGCTCCAGCACACCGGAGGGTACGGACGGGTCGCCGATCGCGCCGAGCAGGATCGCGTCGTGCTGCTTGAGCGACTCCAGCTCCTCGTCGGGCAGGGTCTCACCGGTCGCATGCCATCGCCGGGCACCGAGGTCGTACTCCTTGGTTTCCAGCTTGACGTCCTGCGGGAGGACCGCGGTCAGGACCTTGAGGCCCTGGGCCACGACTTCCTGGCCGATACCGTCACCGGGGATCACTGCGAGGCGAATGCTGCGAGACATGGTTGGACCCTACTCTCCGTCCCATTGATTGACACGTAACGTCCGCCATACGGACACATGGGAAGCCGGTCAGCTGCCGTTCACCCGGTGTCCCCGCCGCGGTCGGGTGGTGCTGCGACATTCGGCGGCATGACTGGAAACAGCCGGGGGGACGTCCCCCAGTCCTCCCACACCCCGCGCGTCGGCATACCGGAGCAGCTGGCGGCCCGGATGAGCATGCCCGAGCAGCATGACTACCTCCGTACGAAGCTGAGCCGCCGCGGTCTGCTGCGCACCTCGGCCGCGACCGCGGGCGTGGTCGCGGGCTCCGGACTGCTGGCCGGTTCGGGCCAGGCCGCCTCCCCCACCCTGCTGGCCTCGTCCGCCGCTGCCACCGTCGACGGTGCGCTGGTCGCGCCGTTCGGCCGCCATCTGGCCTTCGGCGCCGACCCGAAGCGCCAGATGCGGGTGAGCTGGCAGGTGCCGTTCGCGGTCCGGCGGCCGTATCTGAGGGTGGGCCTCAAGCCGTGGGACCTGGGGCGCAAGATCGAGGCCGAGGTCCGCGATCTGCACACCCCGTCGCTGTCCGCGAAGCTGCCGGCCGTGCAGCAGTACTACCTGCACGCCGCGCTGGACGGGCTGCGCCCGGGGACGACGTACTACTACGGCGTCGGCCACGACGGCTTCGACCCGGCCGACCCGCGCCACTTCTCCACCCTCGGCACCTTCCGTACCGCCCCGGCCCGCGCCGAGAAGTTCGTCTTCACCGCCTTCGGCGACCAGGGCGTGAGCTACCACGCCCTGGCCAACGACCAGTTGATCCTGGGCCAGAACCCGTCGTTCCACCTGCACGCGGGCGACATCTGCTACGCGGACACCGATGGCGACGGCTCCGAGCACGACGCCTACGACGCCCGCGTCTGGGACCAGTTCCTCGCGCAGACCGAGTCGGTGGCCAAGTCCGTGCCGTGGATGGTGACCACCGGCAACCACGATATGGAGGCCTGGTACTCCCCCAACGGCTACGGCGGCCAGAACGCCCGCTGGACGCTGCCCGGGAACGGCCCGGACGCCCAAAACGCCCCCGGCGTCTACTCGTTCACCTACGGCAATGTCGCGGTCGTCGCGCTGGACGCCAACGACGTCTCGTACGAGATCCCCGCCAACCAGGGCTACACGGGCGGCAAGCAGACCCGTTGGCTGGACCGCAGGCTGGGGGAGCTGCGCGCCGCCGAGGGCATCGACTTCCTCGTCGTCTTCTTCCACCACTGCGCCTTCTCCACCACCAACTCGCACGCTTCCGACGGCGGGGTGCGCGACGCCTGGCTGCCGCTGTTCGAGAAGCACCAGGTGGACCTGGTCATCAACGGCCACAACCACGTCTACGAGCGGACCGACGCCCTCAAGAGCGGGCGGGTCAGCAAGAAGATGCCGATCGGCGAGAGCGTCGACACCACGCGCGAGGGCATCGTGTACGTGACCGCCGGCGGCGCGGGCCGGGCCCTCTACGACTTCCCCGTACCGGACAGCTACGAGGGCCACGTCAAGGACCTCGACCATGTCGAGACCTACCACTGGACCAAGGGCAAGGCGAAGGCCAAGGACACCGTGGAGTGGTCCCGGGTCCGCTACACCGGTTACTCGTTCATCGCCGTCGAGGTCGCGCCGGGCCACCGCCCGCGGATGAAGGTCACCGCCCTCGCCGAGTCCGGTGAGCGCATCGACCACTTCGAGGTGACCCGCTCGCCCGAGCAGTGAGCCAGGGGACGATCACTTCAAGGGCGCCCGGACTCCGGGCGCCCCTGGACGCTTACGGGAGATAGATCCACCGGGCCACGGACAGCCGGATCCGCCAGCAGCAGCGGCAGGACATGGACACCGGCCGCGACAGCACCGACCCGGCTCGCGCGCGCATCATCTCAGTGCCCGGTGGAGCCGCCGTTGTCACGGCGGTCGAGGGCGCGCTGGAGGGCGGCGGCGGCGTTCCTGCGGTCGGCGTCGCTGGTCGTACGGGCGGAGTGACGGGTCCTGCGGACGGCAGTCTCAGCCATGATTCACGTCTCCTATGCCAGAGCCCCGAGAAGAAATGGGATGCGTCGATCCAGAAGCGGCCGGAAAGAGCGGGGGCCTCGGCACGGCAGGGGTCACCTGCGCTTGCGCACCGGGCCGCGTCCGCAAGCGCTCGATGGAGCGTTACGTTCGGCTCCTACAACGCTAGGACAGCTCGGCCGTGATGTCTGCACAATTACTTGGGCTTCCTACTATCTGAGACGGCGGGCAGGCGGCGGGCGTGTGCTCGAACGAGTGATCCCCGGATATCTGCCCGGTCATGGGCCCCTCGGCGCTCCCTAGCGTGGCGGTGTCGCTTGTGCCACGAGGCCAAGCCCGCCCACACTTAGGAGGAGGTGCTGCACCATGACCGCGCTCGCGCAGGAGGCGCCCGTGACGATGCCGGAGATCACGACCCCGGAGGACACGACCCCCGGACCCGAGCTGGACGAAGTCCTGTGGCAGGCATGGAAAGCCATGGAACTCCCCGAGGGCTTCCACGCCGAGATCATCGAGGGGTCCATCGAGGTGTCGCCCACCGGTCGCCACAGTCACAGCCGCATCAGCTTTCAACTGCGCCGGCTACTGACCCAGTACCTCGACAAGCAGTCGAGTGCCTATGCCGTTACCAATGACACGAACATCATCCACGGCCGCAAGGTCTGGATTCCGGACGTCGTCGTCGCCCTCGAAGACGCCATCATCGCCTCGGCGGACGACACCGAATTCGTCGCAGAGGACGGCATCGGCCTCGATGTCCGCTGCGTGGCACTCGTCGCCGAGGTGGTCTCCCCCGGTCATGACTGCAAGAAGCGCGACCGCGTCCGTAAGCGCCGCGCCCACGCCGAGGCCGGAATCCCCGTCTACGTCATCCTCGACGACTACGACGGTCAGGGCACCGTCACCGTGCTGGCATCGCCCCTGCCCGACAAGGCGGTCTACGCCGAGAGCCACCGCGTGCCGTACGGCACGGAAGTGATCATCCCCGACGGCCCCGCCAAGGGCTTCACCATCGGCGAGGCCATCACCGGCCCCACGCGGGGCGCCTGAAGAACGCCGACGGCCCGGCGCCCCTGGGGAGAGGGGAGCCGGGCCGTCGGTGTACGCGCGGGCCGTCAGCCCATGTGCGGGTAGCGGTAGTCCGTCGGCGGGACCAGGGTCTCCTTGATGGAGCGGGTCGAGGTCCAGCGCATCAGGTTCTGCTTGGCGCCGGCCTTGTCGTTGGTGCCGGACGCGCGGCCGCCGCCGAAGGGCTGCTGGCCGACGACGGCGCCGGTCGGCTTGTCATTGATGTAGAAGTTGCCGGCCGCGAAGCGCAGCAGCTCGCAGGTGCGGGCCGCCTCGGCACGGTCCTGGGCGATGACACAGCCGGTCAGGCCGTACGCCGAGGCGGACTCCATCTGGGTGAGCATCGCGTCGTAGTCGGCGTCGTCGTACACGTAGACGCCGAGGATCGGGCCGAAGTACTCGTCCTTGAAGATCTCGTTCTCCGGGTCGGTGGAGACCAGGACCGTCGGGCGGACGAAGTAGCCCTCGCTGTCGTCGTACGTGCCGCCGGCCACGACCTCGACGGTCGGGTCGGCCTTGGCGCGGTCGATCGCCGCCTTGTTCTTGGCGAAGGAGCGCTCGTCGATGACGGCGGACATGAAGTTCGACAGGTCCGAGACGTCGCCCACGGACAGGGAGTCGACCTCGGCGGCGAACTCCTCCTTGAGGCCGCTGTTCCACAGCGAGGCCGGGACGTACGCGCGGGAGGCCGCGGAGCACTTCTGGCCCTGGAACTCGAAGGCGCCACGGGTCATGGCGGTCTTCAGCACGGCGCGGTCGGCCGACGGGTGGGCGACGATGAAGTCCTTGCCACCGGTCTCGCCGACGAGCCGGGGGTAGGTCTTGTAGTTCTCGATGTTGATGCCGACCGTCTTCCACAGGTGCTGGAAGGTCTTGGTCGAACCGGTGAAGTGGATGCCCGCCAGGTCGGGGTGGGTCAGCGCCACCTCGGAGACGTCCTTGCCGTCACCGGTGACCAGGTTGATGACGCCCTTGGGCAGCCCGGCCTCCTCCAGCAGCTCCATCAGCAGCACGGCGGCGAGGGTCTGCGTCGGGGACGGCTTCCAGACGACCACGTTGCCCATGAGGGCGGGAGCGGTCGGGAGGTTGCCGGCGATCGCGGTGAAGTTGAAGGGCGTGATCGCGTAGACGAAGCCCTCTAGGGGGCGGTGGTCCGAGCGGTTCCACACGCCCGGGGAGTTCGCCGGGGGCTGCTCGGCGAGGATCTGGCGCGCGAAGTGCACATTGAAGCGCCAGAAGTCGATGAGCTCACAGGGAGTGTCGATCTCGGCCTGCTGGGCGGTCTTGGACTGGCCGAGCATGGTGGCGGCGGCCAGCGTCTCGCGCCAGGGGCCGGAGAGCAGGTCGGCGGCCTTGAGGATGATCGCGGCGCGGTCGTCGAAGGACAGCGCGCGCCAGGCCGGGGCGGCGGCCAGCGCGGCGTCGACCGCGTCCTGGCCGTCCTTGACCGTGGCGTTGGCGTACGTACCGAGCCGGGAGGCGTGGTTGTGCGGCTGCACGACGTCGAAACGCTCGCCGCCGCCCATCCGGCGCTCGCCGCCGATGGTCATCGGCAGCTCGATCGGGTTGCCGGCCAGCTCCTTGAGCTTGGCCTCCAGGCGGGAACGCTCCGGGCTGCCGGGGGCGTAGGTGTGGACCGGCTCGTTCACCGGCACGGGGACCTGGGTCACAGCGTCCATAGCGGCCGTGTCTCCTTCGATCTCGATCGTCGTTTTCGTACGTCGGTGGTGCGGCCGCGGCCGCGTCGGGTGGGCGGCCGCGGGCGGTGCCGTCCGGGACGCGTCCCGGGCTTCCAGCATCCACCCGTGTCCGCCCCCACGGGGGCGATCAGCCGCGGGTCGCCAGCGACCTCAGGAAGAACCCGAGGTTCGCGGGGCGCTCGGCGAGCCGGCGCATGAAGTATCCGTACCAGTCGGTGCCATAGGGGATGTACACCCGCATACGGTGCCCATCCGCCACCAGACGCTCCTGCTCGGCCTCCCGGATGCCGTACAGCATCTGGAATTCGTAGTCGGCCGGCTTGCGCCCGTTGCGGTGCGCCAGCTCCTGGGCGATGGCCACCATCCGCGGGTCGTGCGACCCGATCATGGGGTAGCCCTCGCCGCCCATCAGGATCTTCAGGCAGCGCACATAGGCCTTGTCGACCTCCTGCTTGTCCTGGAAGGCGACGGTCGCGGGCTCCTTGTACGCACCCTTGACCAGCCGCACCCGGGAGCCTTCCCCGGCGAGCGCACGGCAGTCGTCCTCGGTACGGAAGAGGTAGGACTGGAGCACCGCGCCCGTCTGGGGGAAACGCTCCCGCAGGTCGGCGAGGATGGCGAGGGTGGAGTCGACCGTGGTGTGGTCCTCCATGTCGAGGGTCACGGTCGTACCGGCCTCGGCGGCGGCTTCGACCACCGGAGTGACGTTCTTCAGCGCCAGCTCGTGGCCGCCGGCCAGTGCCTGCCCGAAAGCGGACAGCTTGACCGACATCTCGGCCTTGACGCCGAGCCCGTGCTCCTTGAGTGCCGCGGCCAGCTGGAGATAGGCATCGCGGTTGCGCAGCGCTTCGGCCGGGTCGGTGATGTCCTCGCCGAGATGGTCGAGGGTGACCTCCAGGCCACGCGCGGCAAGGGACCGTACGGCCGCCATGGACTCGTCCAGGCGCTCGCCGGCGACGAACCGGTTCACCACGGGGCGGGTGACCGGCGCGGCCGCGACGAGGCGGCGGATGCTGTCGCTGCGCGCTGCGGCGAGAAGCACGGGACCCAGCATGGGCACCTCCACGATTCAGGGTGACAAGTACCGGGCGGACGCCGGACGGGGCGAACGCGTCGGCAATATTGAGCCACCTGAAACTTAAGGATCGCGCCACTTCCCGGCCATCGACAGCTGTCACGCCTTCGTGGTCGGGATCTCAGACAGATGTATGAGAATGAGGGAGTGACGACCGTGCCAGTGGTGACAGTGGTGTGAGAGGTGCCCGAGGTACTGACGGTGCCGGTGGTGTGACGACAGGAGAGGAGCCGGGCGGCGGATGCGGGGCGATTACCAACAGCTCGTGGACGAGATCTCGGCGGCGCTCGGCGCACCGGCGACGCTGGAGGACCGGGATTTCGGACTGATTGCCTTCGGCGCGCACGAGGGCGACGACGACGAGGTCATGGACCCCGTGCGGACCCGCTCGATCCTCCAGCGCCGCTCGTCGGCGGCGGTACGGGCCTGGTTCGAGGCGTTCGGGATCGCCCGCGCCAGGACGGCGCTGCGCATTCCCCCGGACCCGGCGGCGGGGGTCTTCAAGGGCCGCATCTGCCTGCCCGTACGCCACCGGGGCATCGTGCACGGCTATGTCTGGCTGCTGGACGACGGGCATCTGACCGACCTCGAACTGGGCGGCCGCGGCGCGCCGGCCGACCCGCGGATCGCACAGGCGATGGAGACCGCCGCCCGGATCGGCGCGCTGCTCGCCGACGAGGCCCGTGCCGGGTCCGAACTCGGCGATCTGCTGCGGGAGTTGCTGGTCTCGCAGCCCGCCGGGCGGGCGGCCACGGCGGCCGCGCTGCACGAGGCGCTGCGGGACACCCTGCGCTTCACCCCGGGCGTCCCGCTCACCGTGGTCGCGGTGCTGCCCTGGGACACCTCGGACACCGACGTGGCGCCGCTGCCCAGCCTGCCGGGCCTGCTGGCGGCGTGCGCACTGCCGGCGGGCTCTCCGGCGCCCCCGGCGGAGGGGGCGGACGAGGCGGACAACGCCGCGCAGCACGGCAACGGACACCAGGGCCGCTCCGGGGCCGGCGGCCGTCCGTCGTCCGCCGCCGTGCCCGCCCTGGCCGCGCTGGTGCGGCTGCGCTCGGCCGGTGCGCTCACCCCGGCCCATGCGGTGGCCGAGCATCTGCTGCGCTCCCCGCGTGCGGGCGCGGCGCCGGCCGAGGGCCGCGTCCCGCGCGGCGCCTCGCGCGGGCACCCCTCGCCGCTGCGGCCGGGCGCCGCCGGAATCGGCGTCGGCACCACGGAGTTGACCGACCTCCCGGCCACCTGGCGAGAAGCGCTGGACGCGGCCCGCGCGGCCCGCGCCGAGCCCCGGCTGGGCCCGATCACCCAGTGGGACGCCCTCGGCCCGTACCGCATGCTGACCGCTCTGCCGGGCACCGCACCCGACCCGGCCGTCGGCCCGCTGCTCGCCCCCGCGCACGCCGAACTCGCGCGCACCGCGGAGGTGTTCCTGGACTGCGCGGGCCAGGCGAGCCGCACCGCACAGGCCCTGGGCATCCACCGCCAGACGCTCTACTACCGCCTGGGCCGGGTGGAGAAGCTGACCGGCCTCGACCTCGCCGACGGCGAGCACCGGCTGCTGCTGCACATGGCGCTCAAGGCGGCGCGGCTGTGAGGGAGTCGGGCGCACCGCTCCCGGCGGCGGAGTGTCCGGCTCCGCGCGCGGGCACGGCCGCTACTTCGCGTCCAGCACCTCGCCCGCGGTGACCCGGCGCAGTGCGGTCGCCAGGTCCCGGCCGGAGGGCATGGCGTCCGGCGTGAGCAGCGACTGGACCATCAGGCCGGTGAGCAGGGCCTGGTAGAAGGAGCCGACGATGCGCGCCGCCTCCGGGTCGACCTCGGTGTCCGGCACCCCTTCGAAGACCGCGACGAGCCCCTCGCCGCCCTCCGGGAGCACCTCGCCGATCGCCTCGCGCAGTGCCGCGTCGCGCGGCAGCAGCCCCAGCACCTCGACCTGCGCGGCGATGAACTCCCGTTCCGCGGCGATCCGCTGGAGGACCGCGTCCCAGACCGCGGCGAACCGCTCCAGCGGATCCGCGTCGCCCGCCTCCGCCCCGCCGCCGGCGGCCGGCACCTGGGCCACACTCGCGCCCCACTCCTCGCTGGACGCGATGATCGCCTGGCGCATCAGGGCGTCCTTGGAGCCGTAGTGGTATCCGATGGAGGCGAGGTTGGCGCCGGATGCGGCCACGATGTCGCGAGCGGTGGTGCGCGCATACCCCTTCTCCAGGAGGCAGCGCTTGGCGCCCTCCAGAAGGTCTTCACGGTGTCCCATGGGGGCAGCCTATCTCCGCACATACGCTCGTACCAGACATCCGTATTAGACGGGCGTACACCTTCCGACGGCCCGGGTGCCCCTGGCCCTATCCGAGCGGCATCCCTCCGGTGCCGGACGTGCCTCCGGGGCCCGGCGTACCTCCGGAGCCGGGGTGAGGCGTACCGCCGGTGCCGGACTCCCCGCCGGGGTCCGGTGCCTCCCCGGGGTGCGGCGCACCCGGCCGGGCCATCCCGTAGTGGCGGTAGAGCTCGGTTTCCTCGGAGGGGTCGAGATGGCCGTCGGCGTCGATCCGCGGCGCCGCCTTGATGGTCTCCTTGTCGTGCGGAACATGCAGTTCGTCGCCGGTCCGACGGACCCCGGCGAGCGGAATGAACGTCTCCTTCATCCCGAACAGCCCGGTGCGCACCGTGATCCACTCGGGGTCGTTGGTGGCATCGTCCCGGTAGACCTGCTGGACCCTGCCCACCTTCGCGCCGTCCGCATCGACCACATACAGACCGGTCAGGCTCCGCGGGGGCTCACCCAGGGGTGCATTCATGGCGACTTCTCCTTCCGCACGCACCGGCGGGGGGCACGCACAGTTCCCATTGCGCGACGCGGGCATCTCCCCAGCGACTCGGGACGACCGGCAGCGGGCGGCTCCGGCGGTCCCACGGCGGTGCCGACGGCCCCCACGACCTCACCACCCGATACGCCATTCGGGTGAACGGCGGACGCGTGAGACCTCCCCGGACGCGGAGTCGCGGACCGCGACGGCGTGCGTACGATGCGGGCACGCGAACGGGCCCGGACTCCGCCGAGGCGGGGTCCGGGCCCGTTGACCTGCGAATCCTGCGACTCAGTCGCCGAGGTTCACCGCACGCACCGAGGTCGCGCCGATCTCCTCGGCGATCTCGGCGAGCACGTTCGGCGGAATCGTGTCGTCGACGGTCAGCGCAACCAGCGCCTCGCCACCGACATCGGCCCGGGAAACCTGCATCCCGCCGATGTTGATGCCGGCCTCGCCCAGGATCCGGCCGACGGTGCCGACGACACCGGGGCGGTCGCTGTAGCGCATGAAGGCCATGTGGTCCGCGAGCGACAGGTCGATGGAGTGGTCACCGACCGCGACGATCTTCTGGGTGTTCTTGTGGCCCGACAGCGTGCCGGAGATCGACACCTCGTCGCCGCCCGCGAGGGTGCCGCGCACGGTCACCACATTGCGGTGCTCGGGCGACTCGCTGCTGGTCGTCAGCCGCACCTCCACGCCGCGCTCCTGCGCGAACAGCGGGGCGTTGACATAGGACACCGTCTCGTCCACGACGTCCTCGAACACGCCCTTGAGCGCGGAGAGTTCGAGCACCTTGACGTCGTGCTGGGTGATCTCGCCGTACACCTCGACGTCGAGGCGCAGGGCGACCTCGCCGGCCAGCGCGGTGAAGATCCGGCCGAGGCGCTCGGCCAGCGGCAGACCCGGCTTGACGTCCTCGGCGATCACACCGCCCTGCACGTTGACCGCGTCCGGCACCAGCTCGCCGGCCAGCGCCAGCCGCACCGACTTGGCGACCGAGATACCGGCCTTCTCCTGCGCCTCACCCGTCGACGCACCGAGGTGCGGGGTGGCGACGACCTGGTCGTACTCGAAGAGCGGCGAGTCGGTGCAGGGCTCGGTCGCGTAGACGTCGAGGCCCGCGCCGGCCACCCGGCCCTCCTTCAGCGCGGTGGCCAGCGCCGCCTCGTCGACGATCCCGCCACGCGCGGCGTTGACGATCCGGACCGACGGCTTGACCTTGTGCAGCGCCTCGTCGCCGATGAGACCGACGGTCTCGGGCGTCTTGGGGAGGTGCACGGTGATGAAGTCCGAGACCTCCAGCAGCTCGTCCAGGGTCAGCAGCTTGACGCCCATCTGCGCGGCACGGGCCGGCTGGACGTAGGGGTCGTAGGCGACGACCTTCATGCCGAAGGCCGACATCCGCTGGGCGACCAGAACGCCGATCCGGCCGAGGCCGACCACACCGAGGGTCTTCTCGCTGAGCTCGACGCCGGTGTACTTGCTGCGCTTCCACTCGCCGTTCTTCAGGGCGGTGTTCGCCTGCGGGATGTTGCGGGCCGTGGCGACCAGCAGACCGCAGGCGAGCTCGGCGGCGGTGACGATGTTGGAGGTCGGGGCGTTGACGACCATCACGCCGGCCTTGGTGGCGGCGGAGACATCGACATTGTCCAGGCCCACGCCCGCACGGGCGACGACCCTCAGCTTCTTGGCGGCGGCGATGGCCTCAGCGTCGATCTTCGTCGCGCTGCGCACGAGGACGGCGTCGACATCGGCGATCGCGGGCAGCAGCTCGGCGCGGTCCGCGCCGTTGCAGTGCCGGATCTCGAAGTCCGGACCGAGGGCGTCGACGGTGGCGGGCGACAGCTCTTCGGCGATCAGTACGACAGGTTTCGGGCTCACGTGGTCTTCAGTCCTCACTAGTCCTTCGCGGACGGCCGTCCCGACGGCCGAAGGCGGTGAAGGGGGAAAGCCGCGTGGAAGACGCACGACGCTGTGAGCCTGACGCGCTTGTGATTGGCAGTGTAGTGGCGGTGGGGGGCGCGTCCTGTGCCAGTGCGGAAGGATCACCCGTGCGTGGTTCTACGCGGTGGACAAGGCGCCCCGGCGGCCGTGGCCGGGGGCATGGACGAGGGGGCCGCGAGTGGCTTCGCGACCCCCTGTCCGTTCGGCTTACGCCTCGTCGTCCACCCAGCTCATCAGCTTGCGCAGCTGCTTGCCGGTGGTCTCCAGCAGGTGGTCCTCGTCGGCCTTCTTGTACTCGTTGTACTTCGGCAGGCCGGCGTTGTACTCCGCCATCCAGTTGTTGGCGAAGGTGCCGTCCTGGATCTCGGCGAGCACCTTCTTCATCTCGGCCTTGGTGTTCTCGTTGATGATCCGCGGGCCGGTGATGTAGTCGCCCCACTCGGCGGTCTCGGAGACCGACCAGCGCATCTTCTCCAGGCCGCCCTCGTACATCAGGTCCACGATCAGCTTCAGCTCGTGGAGGCACTCGAAGTACGCGATCTCGGGCTGGTAGCCCGCCTCGACCAGGGTCTCGAAGCCGGCCTTGACCAGCGCCGAGGCGCCACCGCACAGGACGGCCTGCTCACCGAACAGGTCGGTCTCGGTCTCCTCGGTGAAGGTGGTCTTGATGACGCCGGCGCGGGTGCCGCCGATGCCCTTGGCGTAGGAGAGCGCGAGCGCGAAGGCGTTGCCGGTCGCGTCCTGCTCGACGCCCGCGATGCACGGGACGCCGCGGCCTTCCTCGTACTGGCGGCGGACCAGGTGACCCGGGCCCTTGGGGGCGACGAGGGCGACGTCCACGCCGGCCGGGGGCTTGATGAAGCCGTAGCGGATGTTCAGGCCGTGGCCGAAGAACAGCGCGTCGCCGTCCTTCAGGTGGTCCTTGATGGACTCCTCGTAGACCTTGGCCTGGATCGGGTCCGGCACCAGGATCATGATGACGTCGGCCTCGGCCGCCGCCTCCGCGGGGGTCACCACGCGCAGGCCCTGTTCCTCGGCCTTGGCCTTGGACTTGGAGCCCTCGTGCAGACCGACGCGCACGTCGACACCCGAGTCGCGCAGGGACAGCGCGTGGGCGTGGCCCTGGCTCCCGTAGCCGATGACCGCGACCTTGCGGTTCTGGATGATGGACAGGTCGGCATCGTCGTCGTAGAACAGCTCGGCCACTTCGGGTATCTCCTTGGATCTAGCGGGGTGCCCACACAGTACGTCGGGCGGGGCGGGAAAAGTCGGGGGGTCTCGCCATGCGGTCCGGATGGAACGCGAGGTCAGGCCGAACGGTCCAGGGCCCGCAGCGAGCGGTCCGTGATGGAGCGGGCGCCGCGGCCTATGGCGATGGTGCCGGACTGGACCAGTTCCTTGATGCCGAACGGCTCCAGCATCTTGAGCATCGCCTCCAGCTTTTCACTGGATCCGGTGGCCTCGATCGTGACGGCCTCGGGCGAGACGTCCACGGTCTTGGCGCGGAAGAGCTGGACGATCTCGACGATCTGCGAGCGCGTCTCGTTGTCGGCGCGGACCTTGGCCAGGACCAGTTCGCGCTGGATCGCGGCGCCCGGTTCCAGCTCGACGATCTTCAGAACGTTGACGAGCTTGTTGAGCTGCTTGGTGACCTGCTCCAGCGGCAGCGACTCCACGCTGACCACGATGGTGATGCGGGAGATGTCGGGGTGTTCGGTGACCCCGACCGCGAGCGAGTCGATGTTGAAGCCGCGGCGGGAGAACAGCGCGGCGATCCGGGCGAGGATGCCGGGGGTGTTCTCCACCAGGACGGAGAGCGTGTGCTTGGACATGGTCTTCTCTCTTCTTCCGTGCGTCCGTGACGTCCTGGGCTCAGTCGTCTTCGTTGTCGCCGAAGTCGGGACGCACGCCCCGGGCGGCCATGACCTCGTCGTTGGAGGTGCCGGCGGCGACCATGGGCCACACCTGGGCGTCCTCGTGGACGATGAAGTCGATCACGACCGGGCGGTCATTGATGGCATTGGCCTTGGCGATGACCGCGTCCAGCTCGGCCGGGTCCTCACAGCGCATCGCGACACAGCCCATGGCCTCGGACAGCTTCACGAAGTCCGGGACGCGGGTGCCGCCGCTGGCCTTGCCCGCCGTCACGAGGCCGTCGGACTCGGGACCGCTGTGCAGCACGGTGTTGGAGTAGCGCTGGTTGTAGAAGAGGGTCTGCCACTGGCGGACCATGCCCAGCGCGCCGTTGTTGATGATCGCGACCTTGATCGGGATGTTGTTCAGCGCGCAGGTGACCAGCTCCTGATTGGTCATCTGGAAGCAGCCGTCGCCGTCGATCGCCCAGACCGTACGGTCCGGCTGACCGGCCTTGGCGCCCATCGCGGCGGGGACGGCGTACCCCATCGTCCCGGCACCGCCGGAGTTCAGCCAGGTCGAGGGCTGTTCGTAGCCGATGAAGTGGGCGGCCCACATCTGGTGCTGGCCGACGCCCGCGGCGTAGATGGTGTCGGCGGGAGCGAGCTGTCCGATCCGCTCGATGACCTGCTGCGGGGAGAGGCTGCCGTCCTCCGGCAGGTCGTAGCCGAGCGGGTAGGTGTCGCGCCAGCGGTTGAGGTCCTTCCACCAGGCGGTGTAGTCGCCCCGGTGGCCGGCGTCGTACTCGGCCTGGACGGCGACGATCAGGTCCGCGATGACCTCGCGGGCGTCACCGACGATCGGGACGTCCGCGGCGCGGTTCTTGCCGATCTCCGCCGGGTCGATGTCCGCGTGCACGACCTTGGCGTACGGCGCGAAGGAGTCCAGTTTGCCGGTGACCCGGTCGTCGAAACGGGCGCCGAGGGTGATCAGCAGGTCCGACTTCTGGAGCGCGGTGACGGCGGTGACCGCACCGTGCATCCCGGGCATCCCGACATGCTGCGGGTGGCTGTCGGGGAAGGAGCCCAGCGCCATCAGGGTGGTGGTGACGGGGGCGCCGGTCAGTTCGGCGAGCACCTTCAGCTCGGCGGTGGCGCCGGCCTTCATGACCCCGCCGCCGACGTAGAGCACCGGGCGCCTGGACTCGACGATCAGCCGGGCGGCCTCGCGGATCTGCTTGGCGTGCGGCTTGGTCACCGGGCGGTAGCCGGGGAGCTCGGTGTGCGGGGGCCAGACGAAGGTGGTCTGCGCCTGGAGGGCGTCCTTGGCGATGTCGACCAGGACCGGGCCCGGACGGCCGGTGGCCGCGATGTGGAACGCCTCGGCGATCGTCCGGGGGATCTCGGCCGGGTCGGTGACCAGGAAGTTGTGCTTGGTGATCGGCATCGTGATGCCGCAGATGTCCGCCTCCTGGAAGGCGTCCGTGCCGATCGCCTTGGACGCGACCTGGCCGGTGATCGCCACCAGCGGGACGGAGTCCATGTGCGCGTCGGCGATCGGGGTGACGAGGTTGGTGGCGCCCGGGCCCGAGGTCGCCATGCACACCCCGACCCGGCCGGTGGCCTGGGCGTAGCCGGTGGCCGCGTGGCCCGCTCCCTGCTCGTGGCGCACCAGGACGTGCCGGACCTTCGAGGAGTCCATCATCGGGTCGTACGCAGGCAGGATCGCACCGCCGGGAATGCCGAACACGGTGTCGGCCCCGACCTCCTCGAGCGAACGGATCAGGGACTGCGCGCCCGTGACGTGCTCGACGGTGGCGGGCTGCTGCGGTCCGCCTGAGTGACGGGCCCGCGGCTGCGGATGGTGGGCCCCGGAGGCCTGCTCGGTCATCTGCGTCTCTTCTCGAAGCTGAGGGTTTTGACGGATTTGTGAGGTTGCTGTGCAACAAAAAACCCCCCGTGCCAGGTGGCAAGCGAGGGGAGCGCGTCGGTGCGATGAGCTGGTTTCGTCAGGGACCAGCTTCAGCCGACGCGCTTTCCAAGTACGAGAATTCGGGTGCGCATGGCACTGACCCTCCCCCCGCCGTGCACCGAGTGTCAAGTGGGTGGGACGGAGGTCTCACTATTTGAGCGCAATGGCGGATGCACGAGCGAATCCGGACCCGCCATTCCGCCGTGCCGGACGGGCAGTCCGCTGCCGGTGAGCACCACCGCGCGGCTCTGGCCCGGGAGGTCCGGCACCGGATAGTGGGCGTGCGTCAGGGACCGCCGCAGCCGGTGTTCGTCGAGCGGCCCGGAGAAGGCCATGCCCATGCCGTGCGTACAGCCCATGGAGCGCAGCGCGAGGACCTGCTCGGGCAGATCGACGCCGTCCGCGACGGACTGCATGCCGAGGTCGCCGGCGATCCGCAGCAGCCCTGCGGTGATCTTGTGCAGCCGGGCGGACTCCACCACTCCGTCCACCAGTCCGCGGTCCAGCCGCAGGACGTCGACCGGGAGCCGGCGCAGTGCGCTGATGGCGGCATAGCCGCTGCCGAAGCCGTCGAGGGCGATCCGTACGCCGAGGCGGCGCAGCGCCACCAGCCGGCGCTCCAGGTCGTCGAGCGGGATGCGGGAATCACTTTCGGACAGTTCCAGCACGAGCGCGCGCGAGGGCAGGCCGTGCCGGGTGAGCAGGGATTCGACGCCCTTGGGGGAGAGCGCATGGTCCAGCAGCCGGCGGGCGGAGAGCCGGACCGCGACCGGGACCGCGTAGCCGGCGCGGTGGCGCGCCGCGGCCTGCTCGACGGCCTCCTCCAGCTGCCAGCGGTCCAGCTCCGCGGCGCGGTCGCCGTCGTCGGCGAACCGGCCACGGTCGCCGACCCGCAGGAATTCGGCCGGAGTGAAGAGGATGCCCTCGGCGGAGCGCCAGCGGGCCTGGGCCGCGACCGCGGTGACCCGGCCGCCGGCCAGCTCCACCACCGGTTGGTGCAGCAGCGTGAACGCGCCCTCGTGCAGGGCCGTACGGAGCTTGGTGGCGAGTTCGGCGCGGTGGGCCACCTCGCTCTGCATCTGGGGGGCGTACAGCTCCACCCGGCCCTTGCCGGCCTGCTTGGCGCGGTACATCGCGAGGTCGGCGTTGCGCAGCAGGCCCGCGGGGCTCACCCCGGGGTCGGCGAAGGCGACGCCGATGCTGGCCGCCACCCGTACGTCCCGCCCGTCGATGCGGTAGGGCTCGGAGAGCTTGATGCGCAGCCGGTCAGCGATCTCGTGGATGCGGAACTCGCGGGCGGCCCGGTCGCGGGTGCCGTCGCCGGTGATCAGCGCGGCGAACTCGTCGCCGCCCAGCCGCGCCGCTATGTCCCCGGAGCGCACCGAGTCACCGAGCCTGCGGGCGGCCTGCACCAGCAGTTCGTCGCCCGCCTGATGGCCGATGGTGTCATTGACCTGCTTGAAGCCATCGAGGTCGATGTAGAGCACGGCGGTGTCGTGGTCGCTGGCCCGGCGGCCGGTGACGGCCTGGGTGACGCGCTCGGTGAACAGGGCGCGGTTGGGCAGGTCGGTGAGCGCGTCGTGCGAGGCGTTGTGCTGGAGCTGGGCCTGTAGCCGGACGCGTTCGGTGACATCGCGGGAGTTGAAGATCAGGCCGCCGTGGTGGCGGTTGACCGTGGATTCGACGTTCAGCCAGCCGTCGCCGCCGGAGCGCTGTTCACCGGCGCGGAAGCGGCATTCGATACGGGTGGTGGGTTCGTCCTCGGGGGCGGCGGCGAGGAATCTGCGGACCTCGTGCACCACCCGGCCCAGGTCCTCGGGGTGGATCAGCGAGGCCAGCTCCGAGCCGACCAGTTCCTCGGCGTCGCGGCCGTAGACACCGGCGGCGGCCGGGCTGACGTAGCGGAGCACACCGGTCGGGGCGGCGATCATGATGACGTCGCTGGAGCCCTGCACCAGGGAGCGGAAGTGGTTCTCCTTCTGCGCCAGCTCCTGGGTGAGGGTGATGTTGTCGAGCAGCATGATGCCCTGGCGGACGACCAGCGCCAGGACGACCGTGCAGCCGGTGAAGAGCACCACGCGGTCGATGCGCCGCCCGTCCAGGACGTTGGTGAGGATGCCCAGGGTGCAGACGGCGGCGGCGAGGTACGGGGTCAGTGCGGCGAGCGAGCCCGCGATGGGGCGGCTGCCGTGCGGCTGGACCCGGCGCGCGGCGGGCTTGACCTCCTCCTCGGGGGCCTCGTCACCCGCGCGGCGGGCGACCCAGGGTGCGTACGCGAGCAGCATCGAGCCGGCGAACCATCCGGCGTCCAGGATCTGCCCGGAGCGGTAGTGCTCGCGCAGCAGCGGTGAGCTGAACAGGGCGTCGCACAGGACCGTCAGCGCCAGTGCGGCGACGGCGGTGTTGATGGCCGAGCGGTGCACCGAGGAGCGCCGGAAGTGCAGCGCGAGCACCATGCTCACCAGCACGATGTCCAGCAGCGGGTAGGCCAGCGACAGCGCGCTCTGGGCCACGCTGCGGCCCTGGAAGTGGGCGGTGTGGGCGAGCGCCAGGCTCCATGACAGGGTGACCAGCGACCCCGCGATGAGCCAGGAGTCGAGGCCGAGGCAGACCCAACCGGCCCTGGTCACCGGCCGCTTGGCGAGCACCAGCAGACCGACGATGGCCGGCGGCGCGAACAGCAGGAAGCAGAAGTCGGCCAGGCACGGGCTGGGCACCGTGGTCCCCTGGATGACCTCGTACCAGCCCCATACGGCGTTGCCGAGCCCGGCCATCCCGGACGAGGCGGCGAACAGCATCCATGCCGGGCGGAACCGGCTGCGGCGCTTGCGGGCGTACAGACCGCAGGAGAAGGCCGCCAGGAACGCCGCGAAGCTGAGGCCGAAGTCCCCCATGAACGCGGCGACTTCGGGCGATCCCCAGCCGAAGGCGGCACCGACGGCATAGCCGCCGCAGACCACGGCGAGGACGATCTGCGGTACCGCGCCCGGCGGATTGCCGGCCGGCGCCGGCGGCCGGGAGAGCATCGCCCCGGGGGCGCTCACCGGACTCTTCCCCTCACCTGTACCGGGCGTCGTCGGGAGCGGTGCGCCTGGGAGCCTCGCAGTATCCCCGTGGGCGCTCGTGGATCGCGCTTCTCGCGAATCATCCATCGGCTGTACATCGCCCGTCGCCCCCCTCGAGTTCCGGATCGTTCGCATCACGCCGCGTCCTTCCCGGCGTTGTCCCCGCTCGGGACGATACACCAGTTCCGTCACTCAGGGACATAGTGTCCCTACGGAGCGTGACTGGCAGCGTGAAGTGTGCACTCTTTGCAGTCGTACGGCCTCGTAGCGCTACTCGCAAGCGGTCAGTCGGCGGTGGCGACCACGTTCCGCAGGGGCTCGCCGGCCGCGAAAAGCGTCAACTGGTCGCGCAGCAGCCGCTTCGCGCGGGGCAGGAAGGCAGAGCTGGGGCCACCGACGTGTGGAGTGATGAGTACGCCGGGAGCGTGCCACAGCGGATGCCCCGGGGGCAGGGGTTCCGGATCGGTGACATCGAGTGCGGCGCGCAGCCGTCCGGATTCCAGTTCGGCAAGCAGCGCCTTGGTGTCGACGATCGCGCCGCGCGCGATGTTCACGAGCAGTGCGCCGTCCTTCATCCGCGCCAGGAAATCAGTTCCGACCAGGCCACGCGTCGTGTCGGTGAGTGGAGTTGCCAGCACGACCACGTCCGCGGCGGGCAGGAGGGCGGAAAGGTCGGAGAGTGGATGCACAGGACCGCGCACAGTGTCACGCGCGGTGCGCGCGACGCGCGCCACCCGCGCACATTCAAAAGGTGTGAGCCGGTCCTCGATGGCACTGCCAATCGAACCATAGCCCACAATGAGGACCGACTTGTCGGCGAGCGCCGGCCGGAAGCCGTGCCGCCACTCCCCCGCGTCCTGGCCCCGTACGAAGCCCGGGATATCGCGCAGCGCGGCCAGGATCAGGGTGAGCGCCAGCTCCGCGGTGCTGGCGTCGTGCAGCCCACGGGCGTTGCACAGTTGGGCACCGGCCGGCATCCGCTTCAGTCCGGGGAGCATGTGCTCGACACCGGCCGTGAGGGTCTGCACCACCCGTACCCGGCTCATCAGGGACAGCGGGCGCAGGCTGACCTCCGCGCCCTTCATGTAGGGGACGGCGTAGAAGGCGCACCGCGCGGGGTCGGCCGGGTAGTCGGGGCCGGCGTCCCAGTGGACGTACTGGAGACCGCCGGGGAGGCCCTCGATCTCGTCGGGCGGGATCGGGAGCCATACGTCGTTCGCTTTGGTGCGCTGGTCTGCGGTTGCCATGGCCGCAGGCTATGCGAAGAGACGTTCTGCTCAGACGTTAGTTTGGTCAGGCCCTTGACCGGGGGCGAGGGGACGGAGGCACAACCAGGTGGAGCGCAGGACAATCGGTGCGGCGGCTCTCGAAGTGGGCGCCATAGGGCTCGGCTGCATGCCGATGAGCTGGGGGTACACCGAGTCGCAGCGCAGCTTGGACAGCTCGCTGCGGGCCGTGCACACCGCACTGGACCGGGGGTGCAGCCTGCTGGACACCGCCGATATGTACGGCCCTTTCACCAACGAGCTGCTGGTGGGCCGGGTGCTCAAGGAGCGGCGCTCGGACGCGTTCGTGTCGACCAAGTGCGGGCTGCTGGTGGGCGAGCAGCACATCGTCGCCAACGGGCGGCCCGGCTACGTCAAGCGTGCCTGCGACGCCTCGCTGCGCCGGCTCCAGACCGACCGTATCGATCTCTACCAGCTGCACCGGGCCGATCCCGAGGTGCCCGTCGAGGAGACCTGGGGGGCGATGGCGGAGCTGGTGGCGGCGGGGAAGGTGCGGTCGCTGGGGCTGTGTGCGGTGGGTGCGCGGGCGGTACGGCCGGCCCGCGCGGCCCGCGCTGAGCGGCGACCGGCAGGCGGCAGGGGGCGCCCCCGCTCCCGGATGCACGACGGCACACTGGCCCAACTGGAGCGCATCCAGCAGGTGTTCCCGGTCAGCAGTGTGCAGGCGGAGCTGTCGGTGTGGTCGCCGGAGGCGCTGGAGGCCCTGCTGCCGTGGTGCGAGGCGCGGGGCGTCGGCTTCCTGGCCGCGATGCCGCTGGGAAACGGCTATCTGACCGGCACCCTCACTCCGGGGCAGGGCTTCGAGCCGGAGGACACACGGGCCCGCCACCCCCGCTTCACCGCCGAGATGATGGCGGCGAACCAGCCGGTGGTAGCCGGGCTGCGCCGGGTCGGCGCCCGGTACGGTGCGACGCCGGGGCAGGTGGCGCTGGCATGGGCGCTCGCGCAGGGCCGGCATGTGGTCCCGGTGCCGGGCACGAAGAAGGAACGCTGGGCCGCACAGAACGCCAAGGCCGCGGAGCTGACGCTCACACGCGAGGACCTGGCCGAGATCGCCGCGCTGCCGCCGGCGCGCGGGTCCTGGTACTGAGCCCGTCCTGCCGAGGCCGGCCTGCTGAGGTTGTCCTGCGGAGGTGGACGCACCGAGGCACGACGCCGACGTCCTGCGGTCGGCCCGGCGTGGTCCTCGGGGAGGCTGCGCGGCAGGGGCCCCCGGCGTACCGGGGTATCCGGCGCGCCAGGGACGCCCGGCGGATTCCCGCGGCGGCGCGGCGGCGGTCCGGCACCTCGTGGTCCCGCTCGCGACACGGTCGCACCGGCCGGATCATGGCTGGTGGGAGTGGTACCGGGACCGATGAGGCGCGGCGCGGCGGGGCCGCGATGTGGTGTTCTTGTCCACGCCCTGCCGACGAGAGGACCCTGCCGTGCAACGCCGTTCCCAGACCGCCGTGTTGGCCGCCGCTTCGCTGCTCCTGGCAGCGGGCTGTTCGTCCGGCGGCGCGCAGCCCCAGGGCGGGGCGAGTTCCGCACCGGCGAAGAGCCCCGGCGCCGGTGCCTCGGCGGGCGCCACACCGTCGTCCACCGCGCCGCCCGCCAAGGGCTCGGTGAAGGTGACCGGCACCCTGGCCACCGGCCTGAAGTCGCCGTGGGGCGTGGCGGTGCTGCCGGGCGGGGATCTGCTGGTCGCCTCCCGGGACACCGGGAAGATCGTCCGGGTCGCGGCGCACGGCGGGAAGATCACCGAGCTGGGGTCGGTGCCGGGCGTGGACCCTGGCGGCGAGGGCGGGCTGCTGGGGATCGCGGTGTCCTCGACGTTCGGTGCGGACCACCAGGTCTATGCGTACTTCACCACCGCGTCCGACAACCGCATCGCCCGTATGAACTACGACGAGAAGCGCCCGCCGGGCAATCAGCTGGGCGCGCCCGACACGCTCTTCAAGGGCATCCCCAAGGGCCGGATCCACAACGGCGGGCGGATCGCCTTCGGGCCGGACAAGATGCTCTACGCCGGCACGGGCGAGACCGGCGACACCGGGCTGGCCCAGGACAAGCAGTCCCTGGGCGGCAAGATCCTCCGGATGACGCCGGACGGCGAACCGGCGCACGGCAACCCCGAGGCGGATTCGGTGGTGTACGACTACGGCCACCGCAATGTGCAGGGGCTGGCCTGGGACGAGGACAAGCGCCTGTGGGCCTCGGAGTTCGGGCAGGACACCTGGGACGAGCTCAATGTCATCGAGCCGGGGAGGAACTACGGCTGGCCGAAGGCCGAGGGCAAGGCCAAGAGTGGCGCGGCGGGTTCCGGGTTCATGGACCCGGTCGAGGTGTGGAAGACCGCGGACGCCTCGCCCAGCGGCATCGCCTACGCCAAGGGCTCGGTCTGGATGGCTTCGCTGCGCGGCGAACGGCTGTGGCGGATCCCGCTGAACGGGACGAAGCCGGTGGCCGCTCCGCAGGCCTTTCTGAAGGACACCTACGGGCGGCTGCGGACCGTCGTGGCGGCCGACGACGGTGCGTTGTGGCTGGTCACCAGCAACACGGACGGGCGGGGCACCGCGCACAAGGGCGATGACCGGATTCTCCGTCTCCAGGTGAGCTGATCCGGCTGGTCCCCTTTTCGGGTGCGCTGCCTACACTCGGGGGCAGGGGACGGGTGCGCCTCAACCGAAGAGGGGGGCACGGCACCATGTTCAACATCGCGGAGGAACTGTTCGCGCCGGGGCGCAAGCACACCGACGAGGAGCGGCAGAAGATGTCGCTCGTCGTCGATGACGTGGGTGACGGCGATCCCGGGAAGGGCCCGATCGACCTCTCCTCGGGGACCGTCGTGGTCAGGGCACCCGGGCAGCGGCAGGACCGCGGCCGGGAGCAGGACCGAAGCCGGGAGCGGGACACGGAACGGTCCCAGGACCCGGAACAGACCCAGGGGCCGTCCGGGCCGGAGGACACGCCTTAGCCGGCAGTCCGCTAGCCGGGCGTCGGCTCGCCGAACAGGCGCAGGCGGTGTGCCACGGCGCCCGCCTCGCCGCGGCCGGAGACGCCCAGTTTGGCGAGGATGTTGGAGACATGGACGCTGGCGGTCTTCGGGGAGATGAACAGGGCGTCGGCTATCTGGCGGTTGCTGCGTCCGTCGGCGACCAGGCGCAGTACATCGCGTTCGCGCGGGGTCAGGCCGAGGGATGCGGCGCCGGCGGACGCGGGCTGTCCGGCGGCGCCCCGGCCGGCCGCGGCGGCTGCTTCCGTCGTGGCGGCAGGTATCAGGCCGGGCAGGGGTATGCGGGCGCGCTGGGCGAGGAGTTCGAGTTCCTCGGCGAGCGGGCGGGCGCCCATCGCCGTGGCGGCGGTGTGCGCCTGGGTGAGCAGGAGGACGGCGGTCTCGCGCGGGGTGCGGCCGTGCAGTCCGAGCGTGGCCCGTTCGCTGCCGTGGAGGAGTGATTCGGCCCAGCGGTAGCAGGCCCTGGCGAGCTCGTGCGGACGCTCCAGGGGCTCGAAGGCGGCGACCACCCCGGCCCAGGAGTCGGGGGTCTCGCGGCCCTCGGCACGGCGGAGTTCGGCGTCGACCGCGAGGCCGTGGGCCGTCCAGACCGGGCAGAGCCGGGGCAGCTTCTTGGCAACGTCCCGGATGCGGGCGAGGACCGCGCCCCGGCCCGGCTCGGCGGCAGGCAGTCCGCGGGCGTCCGCCTCGGCGGTGGCGGCCGACCAGAGCAGCGGCCAGGCGTAGCGCTGGGTGCCGGGCGGGAAGCCGGCGTCCAGGGCCTGCTGGAGGACGCTGCGGGCGTCGAGGATGCGGCCTTGATGGGCGGCGATCCGCAGGGCGTGCCGCGCCATGACGATGGCGTTCTGCGGCTGCGGGTCGTGGGTGCCGTAGTACTCCTGGGCGACGGCGAGTTCGCGTTCGGCGCCGGCGAAATCTCCCTCGTTCAGCGCGAGATCGGCGCGGCGGCTGGCGGTCAGCGCGATGGCACGGGGGTTTTGGACGAGGCGGCGGGCGTCCGCGACGGCCCGGCCCGCTTCCTCCCAGCGGCCCAGTGACTGGAGGGATTCGGCGCGGTTGCCCAGCACCCAGCTGGTGCTGTCCTTGAGGCCGTAGCGGGTGGTGAGTTCGACGCCCCGCTCGGTGACCTCGACGGCTTCGCGGGAGCGGCCGACGCCTTCCAGGGTGGACGGAAGGTTGATATGGCCGCGGGCGATGACGGCGAAGTAGCCGCGGTCGACGGCGCGGTCGAGGCACGTACGGAAGTCGGCGAGCCCCTCGTCGACCTCGCCGGAGTCGACCCGCAGCCAGGCCAGGGTCAGCCGGGAGTTGAGCTCGGCCTCTTCGTCGCCCACCAACCGGGCGAGTTCCACGGCACGTTCGGCCGTGGCGAAGGTTTCCGGTCCCGGCTCGTGCAGCACCGCCCAGCTGGCGACGGCGGCCAGCACCTCCGCGTGCACGGAGGAGGGGGGCAGGCCGCGCATCAGCTCCTGTGCGGTGCCCAGGTCCTCCCAGCCGTTGCCGCGGCCGGTGCCCTGGCAGAGCCGGGAGCGCTGCACCAGGAACCATGCCGTGCGCAGGGGGTCGCTCTCGCCGCGCAGCGAGCGCAGGGCGCGCTTGACGATCGTGAAGGCGCGTTCGTTGTCGCCGGAGAGCCGGGCGGCCACCGCGATCTCGGCGAGCAGGTCGAGGAAGCGCAGGGCGTCGCCGTCATGGCAGCCGCAGGCCGGGTACGCCTCGGCGTAGTCGACCGGGCGCACCCCTTGGCGGACCTCCATCGGGGCGTCGTCCCACAGCTCCAGGGCGCGGTCCAGCAGCCGCAGCTGCTCGGCGTAGGCATGGCGGCGGCGGGCCTGGACGGAGGCGGCGAGGACGGCGGGCAGCGCCTTGGCGGCGTCATGGGACTTGTACCAGTAGCTGGCCAGCCGGGCGGCGCAGACATCGGCGCGGACCAGTGCGGGGTTGGCCTCCAGGGCCTCGGCGTAGCGGCGGTTGACGCGGGTGCGCTCGCCGGGGAGCAGGTCGTCGACGACGGCCTCGCGGACGAGGGCGTGCCGGAAGCGGTAGCCCGTGCCGTCCTGGGTGGGTACGAGGGTGTTGCTGCCGACGGCGGCCCGCAGCGCCTCGATGAGGTCGTCCTCGGGCATCCGGCAGACGGCGGAGAGGAGTTCGTGCTCGACCGTGGAGCCGCCCTCGGCGGCCGTGCGCACCACGCGCTGGGTGTCCTCGGGGAGCGCCTCGACGCGCACCAGCAGCAGATCGCGCAGCGGGTCGCTGAGGCCGTGCAGAGCGCCGTCGGCGAGGCCGCGGGCCAGTTCCTCGACGAAGAAGGCGTTGCCCTCGGAGCGCTTGAAGACCCGGTCGACGGTGTCCTCCTCGGGAGCGCTGCCGTTGATCCCGGCGATCTGGGAGCGCACCTCCGCGCGGGTGAAGCGGGCCAGTTCGACGCGGCGGACCGTGCGCATCCGGTCGATCTCGGCGAGGAAGGGGCGCAGCGGGTGTCGGCGGTGGATGTCGTCCGAGCGGTACGTCGCCACCAGGAGGACGCCTGCGTCGTGCAGGGCCTTCAGGAGGTAGGCGAGCAGCTCGCGGGTGGAGCGGTCGGCCCAGTGGAGGTCCTCGATGACGATGACGAGGGTGCGGTGGGCGGCGAGGCGCTCCAGGAGACGGGCGGTCAGTTCGAAGAGGCGGGCGCGGCCGATCTCCTCGTCATGCGCCTCGCCGGGCGTCTCTCCCAATTCGGGCAGGATGCGGGCGAGTTCGCCCTCCTGGCCGGCGACGGCGGCGGCCAGCTCGTCGCGCAGATGCCAGTTGAGGGTGTGCAGGATCGCGGAGAACGGCGCGAAGGGAAGGCCCTCGGAGCCGATCTCGATGCAGCCGCCGAGCGCGACGAGCGCGCCGCGGGCGCGGGCGGCCTCGCTGAACTCCTCGATGAGGCGGGTCTTGCCGACCCCGGCCTCACCGCCGATCAGCAGGGCCTGGGGCTCGCCGGACGCCTCGATGCGGGCGAGCGCGTCCCCCAGCGCGGTGAGTTCGGCCGCGCGGCCGACGAACACGGGACTGACGGACCTGGTCTCCACGCCGGTGAGCATCGCACAGAGGTCTGACAATCCGGCAGTGGTTTCCGGTATGCGAAGCGCCCGGCCCGGTGCGGAGGGCACCTGGGGCCGGGCGGACGGCTGCGGGGCGGGCTGCGGGGCCGCCACCTGGGGCGTCATCGGAGTCTCGCGGCCAGGCGGTCAGGCGGTGGCGCGGCGTATCCGCAACCGCCGGCTCCGTGCACTCACCCGCCCTTCGGGTTCGTTCTCCCCGGATCGGGCGGTGCCACGGCGCCCGGCGTGCCCGGCCCCGGTGGCCTCGCGCACCAGGCGCTGCCGGTCGGCCTCGCGGCGCAGCTCTTCGTAGCGGATCCGGATCTCCAGCTCGGAGCGGTACATGTGGTTCTCCCCTGACGGCGGTGAGGTGGTGTCCCGACGGCTTGTCGATGTGCTCAAGCCTCGTCGCCAAGGGGGGTCCGCCACATCGGGAGAGTTCCCGATCTTTGGCCCCGGGCGGTGCTCAGAAACCCCGTGATGCCGCTCAGGGGTTCCTTAGGCACCGCCCGTGGCACCCGTACGGTGCTTAGAAAGCGGTCCGGGTGGCCTTACGGAGCCGCGGGGCCGCCGGCTCCCGCGGGGGCCTTGGGCACGGTGGGCATGCTCGCGAACAGGTCGAGGTACATGCCCGCGGAGATCAGGATCCCCAGTGCGCCGAGCGCCAGCCCGCCCCACGCGACGGCCCGCACCCAGGTGGCGCGCGAGCGGGTCAGCACCACCGCGGCGGCGATCACGGCGAGCAGTGCGAAGAAGCCGTTGACGAGGGCGCTGGTGTGCCAGGAGGCGCCGTAGACGGCGGAGATCTGCTCCGCGGCCTGGGCCTTGCCCGACTGGACCTTGATCTGGCCCATCAGGTTCGCCCGCTCGGCCAGCGTCGTGCCGAGCCAGGTGCCGGTGACGGATGCGAGGCCGAGCCCCGCGGCCACGACGGCACCGGCGCCGGCGGCGATGCCGGTGGCGGGCTGTGCGGTGGCGTACGTGTCGCGGTCGGGACGGTCGGAGCCGTCGTCCGCTTCGCGGTCACTGGCTTCGTCCTGCGCGGCGAGGGCGGCGTTGTCGTCGGCCTCCTCGTCGACCTTGGCGCCGGCCTTGCCGGCCGCCTCCGCCTCGGTGGTCTCCGGGATCGCAGCAGTCTCCTTGGCCCCCTGCGCCGGCACGGTCGTCTCGTCGTCGGTTCGGTTCTCGGTCGTCCTGGTCGTTCCCATGGGCGCGACCGTAGGTGCCGCGTCTGAGATTCGGATGAGAACCGCGGCAGCAGGCGGGCGAGAGCGGGCGACACGCCGTAGGCCGGCCCCTGAACCGGGCCGCGCCGACCCTCGTTTCTAGACCCCCACCAGCGGTTTCTCACCGTCCTGCGGTCCGGGCAGCCACGCCGCCGTGCCCGGTTCCGGCGGCGGCTCGATGCTGATCCGGGGCAGCCACCGGTCGAGCCAGGACGGCAGCCACCAGTTGGCGCCGCCCAGCAGGTGCATCAGGGCGGGCACCAGGAGCGTACGGAGCACGAAGGCGTCCAGGGCGACGGCGGACGCCAGGCCGATGCCGAACATCGCGATGATCCGGTCTCCGCTGAGGATGAAGGCCCCGAACACCGCGATCATGATGACCGCCGCCGAGTTGATCACCCGGCTGGTCTCGGCGAGCCCGACCCGAACCGCACGGCAGTTGTTGCGCGTCAGCTGCCACTCCTCGTACATCCGGGAGACCAGGAACACCTGGTAGTCCATGGACAGGCCGAAGAGCACCGACACCATGATGACCGGCAGGAACGGTTCGATCGGCCCGGCACTGCCCAGCCCCAGCAGCTCACTGCCCCAGCCCCACTGGAAGATCGCGACGACGATCCCGAAGGACGAGGCGACCGCGGCGACGTTCATCAGTGCGGCCTTCAGCGGGATGCCGACGCTGCGGAAGGCGAGCAGTAGCAGGACCGAGCCGAGCGCGATGACGACGCCGATGAAGAGCGGCAGCTTGCCGACGATGACGGACGCGAAGTCGTCGTAACTGGCGGTGATGCCGCCGACGTGCACCCGCAGCGTGCTCGCGCCCGCGGCCGCGGGCAGCACGTCCGTACGCAGGTGTCGCACCAGGTCGGAGGTCTCCCGGGACTGCGGCGAGCTGGTGGTCACGACGGTGATCACGCCGATGCTGTGGCTGCCGTTGAAGTCGGGGGCGCTGACCTGGGCGACGCCGGGCGTGTCCCGCAGACGGTGCGGCAGCTTGCCGAAGGCGATCCGGTCCTTGGCGCCGTCCAGGGTGCCGACGAGCGTCAGCGGCCCGTTGAATCCGGGCCCGAAGCCGCTCCCGCGTCCGGCGCCGGGCCCGCCGCCCGCCAGCAGGTCGTACGCCTTGCGGGTGGTCGAGCCGGCCGGGTTGTTGCCCTGGTCGGAGGTGCCCAGGTGCAGGCCGAAGGCGGGCAGCGCCAGGGCGAGCATCAGGGCCGCGGCGACCGTTCCCAGCAGCTTGGGGTGCCGCTCGACGAACCCGGACCAGCGGGCGGCGATACCGGTGGGCCGGTCGGGACGCGGTCCCTGCTCGGCCAGCTGCCGGCGCTCGCGCCGGCTCAGCGCCCGCATCCCGATCAGTCCGAGCAGCGCCGGCAGCAGGGTGACGGCGGCGGCCACGGTCAGCACGACGGTCAGCGACGCGGCGAGGGCGACGCCGTTGAGGAAGCTCAGCCGCAGGATCAGCATGCCCAGCAGCGCGATGCAGACGGTGGCCCCGGCGAAGACGACCGCCCGCCCGGACACCGCGGCGGCGCGGACGGCGGCCTCGTCGACCGGCAGCCCCGCGCGCAGGCCCTTGCGGTGCCGGGTGACGATGAACAGCGCATAGTCGATGCCGACGCCGAGGCCGATCAGCATGCCGAGCATCGGGGCGAAGTCGGCGACGGTCATGGCGTGGCCGAGCAGGGTGATGCCGGCCGAGGCGGTGCCGACGGCGGCCAGCGCGGTGACGATCGGCAGGAAGGTAGCGGCGAGCGACCCGAAGGCGAGGAAGAGCACCACGGCCGCGGCACCGAGCCCGATGAGCTCCGGGAGCTGGGCGCGCGGCGCCTCGGTCAGCGCGATCCCGGCGCCGCCCAGCTCGACCTGGAGGCCGCGGCCGGACGCGTGCCGCGCGGTGTCGACGACCTTCTGGACCTGGGCGGGGTCCAGTTCGTCGGTGGAACGGCCGAAGAGCACGGAGGCGTAGGCGGTGTGCCCGTCCTTGCTGATCTGCCGCCCGTGCTGCCCGCTCCGCCCGTCGGACGGGTGTGCGCCGGACCCGCCGTAGGGGCTCCGCACCGCGGCGACGCCGGGCAGCTCGGCGATCTTCTCCAGGGTGTCCGTCATCGTCCTGCGGACCGCGGCGGAGCGCACCGTGGCGGAGTCCGTGTGCCACACGATGCTGTCGCTGTCCCCGGACTGCCCGGGGAAGGCCCGGTCCAGCAGGGCCGCCGCCCGCCCGGATTCGGTCCCGGGGACCTCGTAGTCGTTCGAGTACGCGGACCCCGTCACTCCCGCGGCGACGGCGACCCCCGTGAAGGCGGCGAGCCAGAGAACGATCACGACGATGCGGCGCCTGAGGCACCACCGAGCCAGAGCGGTCACGGACCTCGTCTGCTTCCCGGGTTGTGCGTCGATATCTCCCGGGAGCGGGTGGTGCCGAGCGCGGATGTACGGGGGACGGGGCGGCCCGCCGGATGCCCTGGTGGGAGCGGCGGGGTCCCCTCTTCGTGCAGGGTGTCAGCCCGGAGAGATCCTTTGAGGTGTTTGTGGACTTCCCCACAAAGAGTCGGGAATGGGGAGCTCGTCCCCTGTGCCTCTCCCGCCCCGTCCGCCGCGTCTCAGCCGGTGACCGACTCCTTGCCGTTCTCCACGTGTCCCATCAGCCGGCGGCGGAAGGACGTGTCCTCGCCGGCCGTGAGAGCGAGGTCGTACCAGCCGTGCGCGTCCGCGGCGGAATGGGCGACGGTGCGGACGCTGCCGGCCTTCACCTTCACCGTGCGCGGCGCGCTGTCCGTATACGCCAGTGGCCTGAGGGTGAAGGTGAGGTCGGTGCGGCTGTGGTTGGTGACGGTGAGATGGAGCTCCTGCCGCCCGGCGTCGATCCGCGTGCCGATCCCGACGGCCGCGGCGGCGCCCTGCCCCGTCCCGGCGAACTCCCGCCGGAAGCCGTTCGGCCCGGTCACCGTGAAGCGGTACCTGCCGTCCCTGACCGGCACCTCCCACTCCCCCTCGCCCCGCACGTCCCGGTGCTGCGGAGCGCCGAATTCCTTCGCGTACGGGTAGAGCGCCAGATGCACGGAGGCCTTTCCGTCGTTGCGTACGGCCAGCCGGAAGACCGAGGCGCCCGGGTCGAAGCCGCCGTCGGCGTCCGGCTGGTACGGCAGCGCCCTGGCCGGCCGGCCGCCGCGCTCCTGGCGGGGCAGCGCCTGCTCGGCCGGCGGCCGCGGCGACCAGCGCCCGCTGAACGCCGGGATCTCGCCGGGCCGCCGCACGGACGGCTGCCTGCGCCCGCGGGAGAAGTCGAAGGCGGCCGTGAGATCGCCGCACACGGTGCGCCGCCAGGCGCTGATGTTCGGCTCCTCGATCCCCGTCCAGCGCTCCAGGAAGCGGGTGATCGAGGTGTGGTCGAAGACCTGGGAGCAGGCGTAGCCGCCGACCGTCCAGGGCGAGATGACCAGCATCGGCACCCGTATGCCCAGACCGGTCGGCAAGCCGTCGCAGAACTCCCCGGCCGTGCCGGGCGGCGGGACCGGCGGCGGCACATGGTCGAAGAACCCGTCGTTCTCGTCGTACGTCAGGAAGAGCGCGGTGTGCCGCCAGACCTCCGGGTTCCGGCCGAGCGCGTCCAGCACCTTGTAGACGAGGGTGGCGCTCTCGACCGGCGAGGACGAGCCGGGGTGCTCGGAGTCCGCGGCGGACGGCACGATGTACGACACCTCGGGCAGCGTGCCGCCGGCGACATCGGCGGCGAACGCGGTCGCCGTGGAGTCCGGCTCACCGCGGCGCAGCGCCCGCTCGAACAGACTGCGTTCGGCGCGGCCGAGGCCCGCGACACCCTCCTCCAGCAGCCCCTCCAGCCGCTTGCGCCCGGCCGCGTCGGCGGCCGCCAGCTTCCCGTAGAAGCCGGTCATGTGCTGCACCCCGTCCACCTTGGCCAGGGCCTTCCTCGCGACCGCCTTGAAGCTCGTGTAGAACTCCAGGTTGTTGTCGGTGAAGTTGTCCCACTCCTGGTAGACCCGCCAGCTGCGGCCGGCCTTCTCCAGGCGCTCGGCGTAGGTGGTCCAGGTGTAGCCGGTGTGGGTGTCCTCCTCGTAGGCGTCGTTGCCCACCGCCCGCCTCCCGTTGGGCTCGTACCCCGTCCAGCCGCTCACCAGGTGGTTGCGGTTGGGGCTGGTGGAGGAGTGGATCGAGGAGTGGTAGGCGTCGCAGACCGTGAAGGTGTCCGCGAGCTCGTAGTGCAGCGGGACGTCCTGCCGGTCGTAGTGCGCCATGGTGGCGGCGGTCTTGGCGGTGACCCAGGTGTTCATCCAGCCGCCGTTCCACGCCACGGCCCCGCCGAACCAGCTGTGGTCCAGCGCGCCGATGTACTGGAGGTCCTTCTTCTGCGCCGCGGCCGCCTCGCGCACCGGGAAGGGCAGCACGGTCCCGAGGCCCAGCAGCCCCGGCTGCTCGTAGACGCTGCGGCCGCCGGGCAGCTCGACCGCATTGCGGTCGGCGTAGCCGCGTACGCCGCGCAGCATCCCGAAGTAGTGGTCAAAGGAACGGTTCTCCTGCATCAGGACGACGACGTGCCTGATGTCCTCGATCCCGCCGCCGCCCCGCGCCGGCCGTACCGCCTCGTCCGCCAGCGCCTGCTGCAACGACGGCGGCAGCAGCGATCCCGCCATCGCCGCGCCCGCCGCTGCCGCGCCCACTCCCAGTACGCGTCTACGAGATACCTCAGCTGCCACGCCCGACCTCCCAGTCGACGGTCCCTCAGCCGGTCAATGGTCCGTGCCCACTCCCTTGCGAGGGTGCGACGGGGACGCTAACGGACTGCCGTGACGGGCGACAGGTAGCCGGATGACAACTTCGGGAACGGCCGGCGCAGCCGCCTCTCCGGTCTCCGGATCGTGCCGACGCCCCACACCGGATCAGCCTGCATCAACAGGCATATGGGATGCTGCGGCCGCAGGCACATCCCTCGCGAATGTCACCAACTGCCGGAGGCCAGGGCAATCATGAAGCAGCGTCAGCTCGGCACACACGGGCCGAACGTCTCCGCGCTCGGCCTCGGCTGTATGGGGATGTCGACCTCGTACGGCATCCCGGACGACGCCGAGTCGCTCCGTACCCTCGACCGCGCCGCCGGACTCGGCGTCACGCTGCTGGACACCGCCGACGCCTACGGGCGGGGCGCCAACGAGGAGTTCCTCGGCCGCTGGCTGCGCAGCCGTACCGCCGCGCAGCGGGACGAGCTGGTGCTCTCCACCAAGTTCGGGCTGCGGCACGACGCCGCCACCGGCCGGGTGAACGAGGTGGACACCTCCGCCGCCTGGGTGCGCGAGGCGTGCCACGCCTCGCTGCGCCGCCTCGGCACGGACCGTATCGACCTCTTCTCCATGCACCGCCGCGACCCGGCCGTCCCCATCGAGGAGACGGTCGGTGCGATGGCCGGCCTCGTCGCCGCCGGCGCCGTACGCCACCTCGGCCTCAGCGAGGTGAGCCCGCAGACGCTGCGCCGGGCGCATGCCACGCATCCCATCAGCGCCGTACAGCTGGAGTACTCCCTCTTCACCCGCGACGTCGTGGAGGGCGAGATGCTGGCGACCTGCCGGGAGCTCGGCATCGGCATCGTCGCGTACTCGCCGCTCGGGCGCGGGATGCTGACGGGCGCGCTCGCCTCCCGCGACGACCTCACCGCCGAGGACGCCCGGCGCCGGTGGCCGCGGTTCGCCGAGGAGAACATCGACCGCAATCTGCGGCTCGTCCAGACCGTACGGACCACCACGGACTCCCTCGGCTGCACCCCGGCGCAGGCCGTCCTCGCCTGGCTGCTCGCCCAGGGCGAGGACATCGTGCCGATCCCCGGCACGAAGCGCCGTGGCTACCTGGAGGAGAACGCGGCGGCGGCCGGCATCGAACTCGGCCCCGAGCAGGTGGCCCGGCTCCGGGCAGCCGTACCCGACGGCGCCGTGTCCGGGGAGCGCTATCCGCTCGCCGCCCTGGAGCGGCTGGGCCACTGAGCGGGCAGGGGGCGGCCTTCGTACCGCGCCCGCCCGGAACGCCACCGCACCGCCACCCGCCCTCAGCCGTCCATCAACACCGGTGCCAGTTCCCGTAGTTGGCCGATACCCAGCCCGCGGTCCGCCGCCAGCGGCTGGATGGCCACATGGTCGGCGCCCGCGTCATGGTGCTCCTGTACGCGCCGCCGGACGGCGTCCACGTCCCCCCAGGCCACGATCGCGTCCACCAGCCGGTCGCTGCCACCGCCCGCGAAGTCCTCGTCCCCGAAGCCGAGGCGGCGCAGATTGCCGGTGTAGTTCGGCAGCTCCAGGTAGAAGCGCGTGTGGTGTTCACGGGCCAGCGCGCGGGCCGTCGCGGGATCGGACTCCAGCAGCACGGCCTGCTCGGGGGCGAGCAGCGGACCGGCGCCGAGGATCTCCCGGGCGCGGGCGGTGTGCTCCGGGGTGACGAAGTACGGGTGCGCACCGGCCGCCCGGTCCCTGGCCAGCTCCAGCATCTTCGGGCCGAGCGCCGCCAGCACCCGGGCGGGCGGCGGGTCGGCCGGCGTCCCGTCGTACGGCGCCGCGTCCATCGCGTCGAGATACGCGCGCACGGCCGCGAGCGGCTTGGCGTAGCTGTGACCGCGCGCCTCCACCAGTGGGGCGTGGCTCGCGCCCAGACCGAGCACGAAACGCCCGTCGTACGCCTCGGCCAGGGTCTGCGCGGCAGCGTGCGCGGCGGACGCGTCCCTGACCCAGATGTTGGCGATGCCGGTGGCGACCGTGATCCGCTCCGTGGCGGCCAGCAGCAGACCGGCCAGGCTCATCGACTCGGTGGCCGGCGTCTCACCGAACCACAGCGCGCCGTAACCCAGTTGCTCGATCTCGGCCGCGGCCCGACGCGCGACGGCGCCCGGCACCTGGCCGAGCCCCCCGTGCCAGACCCCGATCCGTCCGATCCGCGAAGCGAGAGCGTGCTGCGGCATCGTTCCTCCACTGACTGAGCGCTGTGAGCCCCCTTCGTATCCGGGACCCCGGGGGGACTTCTCCTTGATCACAGCACGACGGCGGGGGCCCGGCATTCCCCGGCCGGGGCCAATCGGGTGGGGGGACGACGAAGCGGCCGCCCCTCCGAAGAAGGACGGCCGCTCAGCGCTGCCGGATCGGCGGTGCGTCAGCCCTCGACGCCCAGCCGCTCCAGGATGAGCTCGCGCACGCGGGCCGCGTCCGCCTGGCCCCGCGTGGCCTTCATGACCGCGCCGACCAGGGCGCCGGCCGCGGCCACCTTGCCGCCGCGGATCTTGTCGGCGATGGCGGCGTTGGCCGCGATCGCCTCGTCGACGGCGGTGCCCAGGGCGCCCTCGTCGGAGACGACCCTCAGGCCGCGCTTCTCGACGACGGTGTCCGGGTCGCCCTCGCCGGCCAGCACGCCCTCGATGGTCTGGCGGGCCAGCTTGTCGTTGAGGGAGCCGTCGGCGACCAGCGCGGTCACCCGGGCGACCTGCTCGGGGGTGATCGGCAGGGCGGACAGGTCCACGCCGTCCTCGTTGGCGCGGCGGGCCAGCTCGCCCATCCACCACTTACGGGCCGAGGCGGAGTCCGCTCCGGCGTCGACGGTGGCGGTGATCAGGTCGACCGCGCCCGCGTTGAGGATCGACTGCATGTCGTGCTCGGAGATGCCCCACTCCTCGCGCAGCCGGTTGCGGCGGAGCCGCGGCAGCTCGGGGAGCGTGGCCCGCAGTTCCTCGACCCACTCGCGGGAGGGAGCCACCGGCACCAGGTCCGGCTCGGGGAAGTAGCGGTAGTCCTCGGCGTTGTCCTTGATGCGGCCGGCCGTGGTGGAGCCGTCCTCCTCGTGGAAGTGCCGGGTCTCCTGGATGATCGTGCCGCCGGACGAGAGCACCGCGGCGTGCCGCTGGATCTCGAACCGGGCCGCCCGCTCCACGGAGCGCAGGGAGTTGACGTTCTTGGTCTCCGAACGGGTGCCGAACTTCTCGGTGCCCTGGGGACGCAGCGACAGGTTCACGTCGCAGCGCATCTGGCCCTGCTCCATGCGGGCCTCGGAGACGCCCAGCGCCTTGATGAGTTCGCGCAGCTCGGCGACGTACGCCTTGGCGACCTCGGGGGCCCGCTCGCCCGCACCCTCGATGGGCTTGGTGACGATCTCGATGAGCGGGATACCGGCGCGGTTGTAGTCCAGGAGGGAGTGCCGGGCACCGTGGATACGGCCGGTGGCACCACCGATGTGGGTGGACTTGCCGGTGTCCTCCTCCATGTGGGCGCGCTCGATGTGCACCCGGAAGATCTCCCCGTCCTCCAGCTGTACGTCGAGGTAACCGTCGAAGGCGATCGGCTCGTCGTACTGGGAGGTCTGGAAGTTCTTGGGCATGTCCGGATAGAAGTAGTTCTTCCGGGCGAAGCGGCACCACTCGGCGATGGAGCAGTTCAGCGCCAGGCCGATCTTGATCGCGGACTCGACGCCGATCGCGTTGACGACGGGCAGCGAGCCGGGCAGGCCCAGGCAGGTGGGGCAGGTCTGCGCATTGGCGTCCGCGCCCAGGGTGGTGGAACACCCGCAGAACATCTTGGTCTTGGTGCCGAGCTCGACATGGACCTCCAGGCCCATGACGGGGTCGTACGTCGCGAGGGCGTCCTCGTACGACACCAGGTCAGTGACAGTCACGGTGAAACTTTCCCTCTCAGCCCAGCAGGACGTCGTCGTCGCCCAGGCGCTTCAGTTCGCGGTAGAGGATCGCCAGGCCGGTGACGATCGCCGCGGCCGAAACGGCGGCGTCGATCAGGCGGAGCGTGTCGTTCTCCTGACGGGCCAGCTTGGCCTGCTTCGCGACGCTGAGGGCGCCGAACGCGGTGCTGCCGATCGACAGATACAGGCCGCCCTTGGACTTCTTGAAGTTCTTGGCCTTCTTGGTCATGGCGCTCACAGTGCAGGTGCCTCCTCGAGCAGCGGGTGACCCCACTTGGCGGTGAACGCGGCCTCGACCGCGGCACCGACCTTGTAGAGCCGGTCGTCGGCCATGGCAGGAGCGATGATCTGCAGGCCCACCGGCATCCCGTCCTCGGGCGCCAGGCCGCAGGGCAGCGACATCGCCGCGTTGCCTGCCAGGTTGGTGGGGATCGTGCACAGGTCGGCGAGGTACATCGCCATCGGGTCGTCGGCGCGCTCGCCGATCGGGAAGGCGGTGGTCGGCGTGGTCGGCGAGACGATCACATCGACCTTTTCGAAGGCCTTCTCGAAGTCACGGGTGATCAGCGTCCGCACCTTCTGGGCGGAGCCGTAGTACGCGTCGTAGTAGCCGGAGCTGAGCGCGTACGTGCCGAGGATGATGCGGCGCTTGACCTCGTCGCCGAAGCCGGCCTCACGGGTCAGCGCGGTGACGTCCTCGGCGGACTTGGTGCCGTCGTCGCCGACCCGCAGGCCGTAGCGCATGGCGTCGAAGCGGGCCAGGTTGGAGGAGCACTCCGAGGGCGCGATCAGGTAGTACGCGGACAGCGCCAGGTCGAAGGACGGGCAGTCCAGCTCGACGATCTCGGCGCCCAGCTCCTTCATCAGCGCGACGGACTCGTCGAAGCGCTGGATAACACCGGCCTGGTAGCCCTCGCCGCGGAACTGCTTGACGACGCCGACGCGCATGCCCTCGACGCTGCCGTTGCGGGCCGCCTCGACGACCGCCGGGACCGGCGCGTCGATGGAGGTGGAGTCCAGCGGGTCGTGGCCGGCGATGGCCTCGTGCAGCAGCGCCGCGTCCAGGACCGTACGGGCACAGGGCCCGCCCTGGTCCAGGGAGGACGAGAAGGCCACCATGCCGTAGCGGGAGACGCCGCCGTAGGTGGGCTTGACGCCGACCGTGCCGGTGACGGAGGCGGGCTGGCGGATGGAACCGCCGGTGTCCGTGCCGATGGCGAGCGGGGCCTCGTAGGAGGCGAGCGCGGCGCTGGAGCCGCCGCCGGAGCCGCCGGGGATCTTGGTCAGGTCCCAGGGGTTGCCGGTCGGGCCGTAGGCGCTGTTCTCCGTGGAGGACCCCATGGCGAACTCGTCCATGTTGGTCTTGCCGAGGATGACGACGTCGGCGGCCTTGAGCTTCTTGGTCAGCGTCGCGTCGTACGGCGGGATCCAGCCTTCGAGGATCTTCGAGCCGACGGTGGTGGGAATGCCCTCCGTCGTGAAGATGTCCTTGAGCGCGAGCGGGACACCGGCCAGCGGGCCGAGCTTCTCGCCGCGGGCACGCTTCTCGTCCACGGCGCGGGCCTGGGCGAGTGCGCCCTCGCGGTCGACGTGCAGGAAGGCGTGCACCTTCTCGTCGACGGCCTCGATGCGCGCCAGGTGGGCCTCGGTCACCTCGACGGCGGTGACCTCGCCGGAGGCGATCTTCGCCGCGATCTCGGCGGCGGTGAGCTTGATCAGGTCTGCCATGGCCCTTGCTTCTTCGTTCGCTTCTCCGCCCGCGCGGCGCAGAGGTGCGGCTTTCGCGGTCGGGTGCGGCCCGGCGGCCGCGCGCGCGTCGCTCACGGTCACTCCTCCCCCAGGATCTGCGGCACCTTGAAACGCTGCTGCTCCTGGGCCGGGGCGCCGGAGAGCGCCTGCTCGGGGGTCAGCGACGGACGGACCTCGTCCGGCCGCATGACGTTGGTCAGGGGCAGCGGGTGGGAGGTCGGCGGTACGTCTTGGTCGGCGACCTCGGAGACGCGGGCGACCGCGCCGATGATGTCGTCGAGCTGTCCGGCGAAGTGGTCGAGCTCTTCTGCCTTCAGCTCCAGACGTGCCAGCCGGGCGAGGTGGGCGACCTCCTCGCGCGTGATGCCAGGCATGCAGCGATCCTCTGGTGTTCTGGGCGGAGTGTTCCGGGCGGAGAGTCCAGGCGGAGTCTTCTCGTCGAATGCTCCTGTGAACTTTTCCGGCCCAATCCTATGGCGTACGGAAGAGCTGCCGCGAAACCGTTTCGCCGGGGGCGGCCGTGAGCGTCGGGCGCGGGGCGTTTCCACGGTCCGCGCCGAGCGCTTCCGTGGACCGCACGGGACGGTGACAAGATCCGCGCCGAGGCGGTTCCAAGATCCACGCGGGACGGTTCCGAGATCCGTCCCGCGGGTGCCGGGGCCTGTCGGCCGGAGGGCGTCGGGCCCGTCGGCCGGAGGGTGTCGGGGCCCGTCAGGGGGACTCCGGCCCGGCGGGCTCATCGGCCTCTTCTGCCGCTTCTGCCGCTTCCGTCTCCTCCGCTTCCTCGGGCTCCTGCGCCTCCTCGGTCTCCTCCGCCGCCTCGGATAAGACGGGCTCGCCGGACACGTCGGCGGCTTCGTTCTCGCCGGACGCGTCGGGGGTGGCGCTCTCTCCGGACGCGTCGGAGGCGGCGCTCTCCCCGGACGCGTCGCTCTCGTCGGTCGGCCGGTGTTCGGCGGAACGGTCCGCTGTTGAGGGCGTCTGGGCGGGTTCTTCGGAGCGGGGACACGGGACGGCCGGTGGCCGGGTCAGTTCAAGACCTGTCCCGAAGGGCGCTCGGCGGCCTTCTCCGCCGCCAGGGCGGCCGTCTCCGATTCACGCTGCCAGCCGCGCTCGCCGCGGGCTCTGAGCCAGGCCGTGGTCTCGTCCGGTGGCATCGCGGCGGCCACCAGCCAGCCCTGTACGGCGTCGCAGCCTAGGTCGCGCAGCCGCTCCCAGGTCTCGTCGTCCTCGACGCCCTCGGCGACGACCAGCAGGCCGAGGGAGTGCGCGAGGTCGAGGGTGCAGCGGACGATCTCGGCGTCCTCGTTGTCGACGGCCAGCCGGGCCACGAAGGAGCGGTCGATCTTCAGCTCGCTCACCGGGAGCCGCCGCAGATGGACCAGGGAGGAGTAGCCGGTGCCGAAGTCGTCGAGGGACATCTTCACGCCGTGCGCGGTGAGCCCGGCGAGGGTGTCGGCGGCCCGCTGCGGGTCCTCCAGGAGGACGTGCTCGGTTATCTCCAGTTGGAGGGAGCCCGGTGGGACGCGGTGCCGGGCGAGCCGGGCCGCGACCGCTCCGGCGAAGCCCGGGGAGTGCACATCGCGCGGGGAGACATTGACGGCGACCGGCACCTCCAGGCCCATCGCGCGCCAGCGCGCCACCTGGGCGAGCGCGGTCTCGAGGACGTACTCGGTCAGCCGCGGCATCAGCCCGGAGGACTCGGCGATGGCGATGAATTCGTCCGGTGGCACCCGGCCGCGGTCCGGATGCACCCAGCGGACCAGCGCCTCCAGCCCGGCGACATGCCCGTCGAAGCCGACCTTGGGCTGGTAGTGCAGCTCGACGTCGCCGGCGTCCAGGGCGCGGCGCAGATCGCCCAACAGGCCCAGCCGGTCGGGGGTGTTGCCGTCCCGCTTGGCCTCGTAGAGCTCGACGCCGCTGCGGTCCCGCTTGGCCTGGTACATGGCCACATCGGCGCGCCGCAGCAGCCCTTCGGCGTCGAGGGCGTGGTCGGGGAAGACGGCGACCCCCGCGCTGGCTTCGAGCACGAGGGTCAGTCCGTCGAGGTCCAGCGGGGAGCCGAGGGCGGCGACGAGATTGCGGGCCACCCGCTGGGAGCTGGTGAGGGAGTCGGTGGTGGGCAGCAGGACGGCGAACTCGTCACCGCCGAGCCGGGCCGCCTCGGCGCCGCGCGGGAGGGCGTGCCGCAGGCGGTCGGCGATCTGTAGCAGCAGGCGGTCGCCGGCGAGGTGGCCGAGGGTGTCGTTGACGGAGCGGAAGCGGTCCAGGTCGATGAGGACCAGCGCCGAGCGGGAGCCGACGCGCTCGGCGTCGTCCAGCGCGGTCCAGGTGCGCTCCAGCAGCCATTGGCGGTTGGGCAGGCCGGTGAGCGGGTCGCGGAGCTGTTCCTCGGCGCGGGCGCGGGCGATCCACAGGGTGGAGTCCAGCGCGATGAGCGGGACCGCGAACAGCGGCAGCAGCAGGGGGGCGTGGAGGGCGCAGACGGCGATCAGCGGGGAGATGCCCAGCAGCGCGATGCCGACGAGTGCCTGGCGGAGTACGGCCGTTCGGGGGATGGCGGGCAGCTGGCCGGTGCGCGGGGTGAGGCTGACCCACAGGAGGCCGCGGCTGACGAAGAGGTAGCCGGCGGCGGTGACGACGACTTCGGGGAGGACGGAGAGATTCCAGGCCGGCGGGGCCCAGGGGTGGCGGACGCTGGAGACCACGCCGAACGCGGCGAGGCCGAGCGCCGCGGCGCCGATGCCGAGGATGTCCACGGCACCGTGCACCACGGCCTGCCGCCAGCGGTGCCGGCGGGCGGCGCCGACGAGGACGACGACGGAGAGGCTGACGAGGGTGGCGGGCACCCAGCCGTAGAGCAGCAGGACGGCGAGGGCCAAAGCGGCGCCGGAGCCCGTGCCGCCCCACCAGCGGTCCCGGCCGAGGGCGACCAGATGGCCGACGATGATGCCGGTGAGGATCGCCAGCGACCAGCCTATGGAACCGCCGGGGAACAGCGCGTCACCTTCGCCGAGGGTGACGATGACGCCCGTGGCGAGCGCGAGGCCCGCCACGGAGACGATGGTCGCGGGCAGCGCGGGCACGACGAGCCGCCGGAGCCGCGACGCCGGAGCGGCGCTGTCGGTCGGTTTCATTCCGATCCCTCTCACAGCCGGCTGTGCCCGCGCCACGGCAGGCGCACTCCTCAACAGTAGGCCGCAGAAGGCCGCCACGGGCAGCGATCGACGACGGTTGCCCGAATGCGACCCGGCGTCGCAGATCAATCTGGTATGCGCCGATGGGGTGACACCTCACTCCTCCTCAGGCGGAGTGACAGCTACCGCTCGCGCTGCGTCAGGACCCTGCTCCAGCAGCACCGCGAAGCCATCATCGTCCAGCACGGGGACCTTCAACTGCATGGCCTTGTCGTACTTCGAACCGGGGTTGTCGCCCACCACTACGAATCCGGTCTTCTTCGAAACAGAACCGGTCACCTTCGCTCCGAGGTTCTGGAGGGCCTCTTTCGCGCCATCTCTGGTGTGTGACTGAAGTGTGCCCGTTACGACGACGGTGACGCCTTCGAGGGGACGCGGGCCCTCCTCACCCGTTTGCTCCTCCTCCATCCGGACGCCGGCGGCCCGCCAGCTCTCGATGATCTGCTGGTGCCAGTCCACGGCGAACCACTGCTTCAACGAGGCGGCGATCGTGGCCCCGACGCCGTCGACGGCGGCCAGCTCCGTCTCGTCCGCGTCCCGGATCCGGTCGATCGAGCGGAACTCCCGCGCCAGCGCCTCGGCCGCCACCGGGCCCACATGCCGGATCGACAGGCCCGTGATGATCCGGGCCAGCGGGCGCTCCTTGGCGGCCTGGATGTTCTCCAGCATGGCCAGGGCGTTCTTCTTCGGCTCGCCCTTCTGGTTGGCGAAGAAGGTGACGACCTTCTCCTCGCCGGTCTTCGGGTCACGCTTGGGCAGACCGGAATCGGGGTCCAGGACATACGACTTGATGGGCAGCAGCTGTTCGATGGAGAGGCCGAAAAGATCGCCCTCGTCCTTCAGCGGCGGCTCCGCGGGCTCCAGCGGCTGGCTGAGCGCCGTCGCCGCGACATAGCCGAAGTTCTCGATGTCCAGGCATTTGCGGCCGGCCAGATAGAACAGCCGCTCACGGATCTGGGCGGGGCAGGCGCGGGCGTTGGGGCACCGCAGGTCGATATCGCCTTCCTTGGCGGGCTGGAGGGCCGTCCCGCACTCGGGGCACTCGGCCGGCATCACGAACTCCCGCTCGCTGCCGTCCCGCAGATCGACGACCGGGCCCAGGATCTCCGGAATGACGTCGCCGGCCTTGCGGATCACGACGGTGTCCCCGATGAAGACGCCCTTGGCCTTGACCACGTCCTGGTTGTGCAGGGTGGCGAACTCCACCTCGGACCCGGCCACCGTCACCGGCTCGACCACGGCATACGGGGTGACCCGTCCCGTACGGCCGACGCCGACCCGGATGTCGACGAGCTTGGTGTTGACCTCCTCCGGCGGGTACTTCCAGGCGATCGCCCAGCGCGGCGCCCGCGAGGTCGAGCCCAGCCGGCCCTGGAGGCGGATCTCGTCCAGCTTCACGACCACGCCGTCGATCTCGTGCTCGACGGCCGTACGGCGGGTCTCGGCGTCGCCGTAATGGGCGATGAACGCGCGCACCGCCTCCAGGGAATCGACGACCTGGTTGTGGGTGGCCGTCGGCAGGCCCCACTCCTTGAGCAGGTCGTAGGCCTCCGACTGCCGGTCGATCTCCAGGCCTTCGCGGGCGCCGACACCATGGACGACCATGTGCAGCGGCCGGCTGGCCGTGACCTTGGGATCCTTCTGGCGCAGCGAACCGGCCGCGGCGTTACGGGGGTTGGCGAACGGAGGCTTGCCCTCCGCCACCAGCCGCTCGTTGAGCTCCAGGAACTTCTCCATCGGGAAGTAGACCTCCCCGCGCACCTCGACCAGGTCCGGCACCCGGTCGCCCTTGAGGCGGTGCGGGATCTCGGCGATCGTCCGGACGTTGGGCGTGATGTCCTCGCCCGTACGGCCGTCGCCGCGGGTGGCGGCGCGGGTCAGCCGGCCCTGTTCGTAGGTGAGGTTGACGGCGAGGCCGTCGACCTTCAGCTCGCACAGGAAGTGGTAGCCGGCGCTCCTGGGGTCGCCGCCCAGCTCACCGGCGATCCGCTCGGCCCAGGCCGCCAACTCCTCGTTGTCGAAGGCGTTGTCGAGCGAGAGCATCCGTTCGCGGTGCTCGACCTCGGTGAACTCCGTGGCGTACGCCCCGGCGACCTTCTGGGTCGGGGAGTCCGGGGTGCGCAGCTCGGGGTGCTCGTCCTCCAGAGCCTCCAGGGAGCGCAGCAGCCTGTCGAACTCCGCGTCGCTGACGACCGGGGCATCCTTCACGTAATACCGGAAGCGATGCTCCTCGATCTGCTCAGCGAGCTGCGCGTGCTTCTCCCGCGCCGCTGCGGGCACCTCGGATTCCGCTGCGTGCTGTTCGCCAGCCACCGTTTTGTCCTCCCGTGGTCCTTGAGTGCGGTCACTCAGGGTTGTCTGCGAGTGATCTCGCCGCCCGGGCGCAGTGGGCGAGCGCCGAGCGGGCATAAGCGGGCGAAGCGCCCGCAAGTCCGCACGTGGGGGTGAGGACCACGGACTCGCTGAGAGTCCCTGGTGTCAGCCCCAGCCTGCGCCACAGCGTCCTGACACCCATGACGCTACCGGCAGGGTCTGACAATCGGCTGTCCACGCCCGGCACCACGCCTGCGAACAGCGTCGTACCGCCCTCGACGGCCTCCCCGATCACTTCCTCCTCACGCTCGGTGAGCAGCGAGAAATCGAACGAGACGCCCGTGACACCGGCGCGCCGCAACAGCCCGAACGGCACCTCGGGCGCGCACGAATGGACGACCACGGGACCGCCCTCCGCCACCGCGACGAGATCACGCAGCGCGCCCTCGACGGCCACCCGGTCCACGGCCCGGTGGGTGCGGTAGCCGCTCGCGGTCTTCACCCGCCCCTGGAGCACCGCCGTCAGCGACGGTTCGTCGAGTTGCAGCACGACCTGGGCGCCCGGCACCCGCCGCTGTACGTCGGCGAGATGGCCGCGCAGCCCCTCCGCCAGGGACGCCGCGAGATCCCGGCAGGCGCCGGGGTCGCCGAGGGCCGCCTCGCCGTTGCGCGTCTCCAGCGCGGTGGCCAGGGTCCACGGGCCGACCGCGGAGACCTTCAGCGGCCCCTCGTAGCCCTGGGTGAACTCCTCCAGGGCGTCGAGATCCTCGCCGAGCCAGGAGTGGGCGCGGCGGGTGTCCCGGCCCGGCCGGTCGCTGATCCGCCAGCCGCTGGGCTCCACATGGCCGTAGACCTCGACGAGCATCCCGAGGGTCCGCCCGATCATGTCCGCGCCCGGCCCCCGGGCCGGGAGCTCGGGCAGATACGGGAAGGACTCCACCGATCCCGTGACGGTCTTCGCCGCCTCCCGCGCGTCACCGCCCGGCATCGATCCGACCCCGGTCGCCGCGCCCGCGGCCCACTTCTGCGTGCTGTTCTCGCTCACCCAGGAAGGGTATGCGGCGGTACGGCCGGCGGGGTGCGCCAGGTGTGCGGACGAGCCGGCCGTCGCGATGGGGGGCGGGGTACGTGGTGCGTGGCGGAGCCGGCCGTACCGGTGGGCGGCGAGGTGCGTCAGGAGGGGAGGCCGGGGCGGCCCGTAACGCTGCCGCCCGCCCCGCCCGAAGACGTACGGCGGTCGCGCTCGGGTGCGTACGGCGGTCAGGCTCGGGTGCGTACGGCGGTCAGGCTTCGGTGCGTACGCCCGGCACACCGGGCGGGTACGTCCCCCACGCCGGGCCGGGTACCCCTCATACCCGGGTACCCCTCATACCCGGGTACCTCTCACGCCTCGATACCCCTCACGCCTGGGTGCGGATGCCCAGTCGGCCGGCCAGCGCCGCGACGGCCAGCGCGCCCGCCGTCAGGACGAAGGCGTAGGCGGCGCCCTGGTAGCCATCGCCCGCGCCCGTCAGTACGGCGCCCATGCCGGCGATGCCGACCAGGGAGCCGATCTGGCGGTTGGCGTTGAGGGTCGCGCTGCCGATGTCGGTGTGCTCGCGGCCCGCGGCCGCCATCAGGACGCCGGTCATCGCCGGGGCGCTGACCCCGCTGCCGACATTGGTGAGCGCGAGCACCACCGCGAGCACCCAGTAGGGCAGACCGGGCGTGAGGAGCAGGAACAGCAGGACGTAGCCCGTGGCGGAGAGCGCCAGCGCCCCGGTGAGCGCGGCCCGGTTGCCGATCCGCGGCGCGATCCGGGCATAGAGCATGTTGCCGGCCGGGATGACGAGGACGGCCGGCAGCATCTGGAGCCCCGCCGTCACCGGGCTCGCGCCGCGCGCGGTCTGGAGGAAGAGGCCGAGGACGAACAGCGCCCCGTAGAAGGCGAAGTTGAAGAGGAAGCCGACCACATTGGCCGCGGTGAAGCTGCTGTCCGCGAAGAGCGCGACCGGCAGGATTGGGGTGCGGGCGGCCCGCTCACGGAGGAGGAATCCGGTGAGCGCGAGTGCCGAGACCGCGAAGGCCCCCAGGACGAACGGTGCGGACCAGCCCTTGTCGGGCCCTTCGATGAGCGCGTAACTCAGCGACCCGAGGGCGAGCAGGCCCAGGACATGACCGCTGCCGCCGAGCGCCGTGCCCCGGGCCGGTACGGCCGCGACGAACCGCCGGGTGAGCAGCAGCCCCGCGATGCCGATGGGCAGGTTGACGAGGAAGATGCTGCGCCAGCCGAGGGTGCCGACCAGGAGGCCGCCGATGGTCGGCGCCAGGCCGACGGAGGTGGAGACGATCGCGGACCAGATGCCGAGGATCTTCGCCCGGCGGGCCGGCTCGGGGAAGGCGTGCATCAGCAGCGACAGCGAGCTGGGCATGAAGAGCGCCGCGCCCACGCCCTGGACGAAGCGGGCGGCCACCAGGACGACGCCGTTCGGCGCGACGGCGCCCAGCAGGGACGCACCGGTGAACACGGCGAGCCCGACGAGATAGATCCGGCGGGCGCCGAACCGCTTCGCCAGCGACCCGGCGAGCAGCAGCAGCGCGGCGAAGGCGAGGACATAGCCGTCGACGACCCAGGTGAGGCCGGACATGCTCAGTCCGAGCCGGGCCCGTAAGTCGGTGGCGGCGACATTCATGATGCCGGTGTCGAGGCTCGCCATCACGAACCCGAGTGCCAGGACGAGGAGTTGGATGCCGCTGCGGGAGCGCGGCCGCGGGCCCCGGGCGCCGTCATCGACCCGGTCCGGGCTCGCCGTCACGCCCGGCGTCGCTTTCTCAGTGATCATTGATTTAGTTAAAGCTGTAGCTATCTACTCCCGCAATGATTACAGCTATAGCTTTACTGAACGCATACGAAAGAGGCCCCGGGACGTCCCGGGGCCTGGGGCTGATCCGAAAGACACGCGCTCGGTGCAGCAGTACGTTCGCCGACATACGTACGCCGACGGGGTCAGTCGCCCCGTCCCAGCGCCTTCAGCAGGTCGTCGCGCAACGCGGCCCGCTCCTCGTGCGACAGATGATCGAGCGGCGAAGCGGTACCCATCCGCCGCAGCAGATCCAGCCGCAACTCCCGCCCCGCATCGGTGAGGACGAGCTGCTTGGCCCGCCCGTCCAAGGGGTGCGGACGGCGCACGACCATGCCCTGCTTCTCCAGCTTGGAGATGACATAGGTGACATTCGGCGGCTCGCAGCACAGCACTCCGGCCAGCTCCCGCGCGGTCTTCGGCTCGCCGAGCTCCTCCAGGGCCTTGGCCTGCGTCGGCGTCAGATCGAGCTCGGCGATCCGGCTGCGCTGATGGGCGTCCAGCCGTCGGCCCAGCTCCGTCACGAGCCCCCGGATCTCCCGGAACCCGCACCCCGCCGCCGCGGTCGACTTCGCTTCAGTGGTCACTCATGCAGCGTACGTCGCCGCGGCGGAAAGCTTCCGGGGCCGGCGCCCCGGTTCTCAGCGGCCGGGCCGCACCGACACGTCGTTCATCTCCGCGTCCCGCGGCAGATCGATGGCCGTGAGGATGGCCGTCGCGACCGACTCCGGGTCGATCCAGCGGGCCGGGTCGTACTCCTTGCCCTCCTGCCGGTGGGTGCTCTCCTGCATCGGCGTGGCCGTACGTCCCGGGTAGACCGAGGTCACCCGTACGCCGTTGTCGTGCTCCTCCGCCCGCAGCGAGTCGGCCAGCGCCTTCAGACCGTGCTTGCTCGCGGCGTACGCGCCCCACTGGGCGTTCGCACGGAGCCCCGCACCGGAGTTGACGAAGACGACATGCCCCTGGGCGACCCGTACCAGCGGCAGCAGCAGCCGGGTGATCTCGGCGGGCGCGACCAGGTTGGCGGTCAGCTGCCGCTGCCAGGCCTTGGCCGGCAGATCGCCGACCGCGCCCAGCTCGATGACGCCCGCGATGTGGTGGAGGGAGTCGATCCGGTCCGGCAGCGGCTGCTGTCCGAACGCCCAGGACAGCTTCTCCGGGGTGGCGAGGTCACCCACGAGCGTGCGGGCACCCGGGAACTGCGCGGCCAGCTCCTTGGCCCGGACGGCGTTGCGCGCCAGCAGCCACAGGTCCTCCCCGCGCTCCGCGAGCCGCCGTGCGACCGCCGCTCCGATGCCCGATCCTGCGCCCGTGATCAAGTGCGTACCCATGGGGCCGATCCTAACGAGCGGGCGACGGGGACGCGGGGTGCGGGCGCTCAGGCCTGGATGCCCGCTTTCTCCTCCAGGTAGGCGAGCGCGCCGACACCGTCCGCCGCGAAGAAGACCAGGTCGGTGAGCGGAATCGGCAGGAACCCCTCCGACTCCATCCGCTGGAACTGCTCCTTCAACCCGTCGTAGAAACCGGCGGTGTTCAGCAGCACCACCGGCTTGGTGTGCATCCCGTGCTTGCGCAGCTCCAGGATCTCGGTGGCCTCGTCCAGCGTGCCCGTACCGCCGACCATGATGACGATGGCGTCGGCGCGGGCCAGCAGTTGCGCCTTCCGTTCGGCGAGGTCCTTGGTGACGACCATCTCATCGGCGCCTTCGCGCGCCTTGTGCCGCAGGAACTCCACGGACACGCCGATCAGCTTCCCGCCGGCCTCCTGCACCCCGTCGGCCATGACCTTCATCAGGCCGGTGTCCGAACCGCCCCAGACCAGCGCATGCCCGCCCTTGCCGATCAGCTCGGCGAACCGGCGGGCAGGGACGACATACCGCTCGTCGAGGTCGGCGGCGGAGCAGAAGACACAGATATTCATGCGGTCACCTTACGAGCCGGGGCCGCGAAGCCGGGGCGCTCGCAGCTGCCGCGAGGCTCTCCCCAAGACTCCGAGGCTCTCCCCCAGGCTCCTCCGAAAGGTCTCCCCCGCCCCCTCCCCCCTCGCCCCCGTCGGGGGAGGGGGCGGGGGTGGGTTCGGGGGTGGGGGGAGCTGAGGCCTCAGCTGCTGAAGCCGGCAGACGCGACGCCACCTTTCTCAGGAGACGCGAAGCCGCTTTCCTCAGGAAACGCGACGCCGCTTTCCTCAGGAGACACGAAGCCGCCCCGGCAAACGCCAAGTCGCCCCGCCCCCCCGCCCCGCCTCAGATCAGTCCCTGGTCCAACATCGCATCCGCCACTCGCTCGAAGCCGGCGATGTTGGCGCCCGCGACATAGTCACCGGGCAGCCCGAAGCGTTCCGCGGTCTCGTAGCAGCGGTGGTGGATCGAGCGCATGATCGTCGCGAGCTCGCCCTCCGTACGCTCGAAGGACCACGCCTCACGCGAGGAGTTCTGCCGCATCTCCAGCGCGCTGGTCGCCACACCGCCCGCGTTGGCGGCCTTGCCGGGGCCGAAGGCCACACCGGCCCCCTTGAGGAGCGTCACCGCCGCCGGAGTGGTCGGCATGTTGGCGCCCTCGGAGACCGCCTTGACGCCGTTACGGATCAGGACCCGGGCGGCGTCCGCGTCCAGCTCGTTCTGGGTCGCCGACGGCAGCGCCACATCGCATGCGACATCCCACACCCGCCCACCGGGGACATACCTGGCCGACAACCCGCGCCGCTCGGCGTACTCACTGATCCGGCCGCGCTCGACCTCCTTGATCTGCCGCAGCAGCGCCAGATCGATGCCCTTCTCGTCGACGACAAAGCCGCCGGAGTCCGAGCAGGTCAGCACGTTGGCGCCGAGCGCCTGCGCCTTCTCGATGGTGTAGATCGCGACATTGCCGGACCCGGAGACCACCACCTGCTGGCCGTCCAGCTCCTCGCCGCGCTGCTTGAGCATCTCCTCGGTGAACAGCACATTGCCGTAACCGGTGGCCTCCGTACGGGCCTTGGAGCCGCCCCAGGCCAGCCCCTTGCCGGTGAGCACACCGGGCTCCCAGCGGTTGGTGATCCGCCGGTACTGGCCGAAGAGATAGCCGATCTCCCGGCCGCCCACGCCGATGTCGCCCGCCGGTACGTCCGTGTGCTCGCCGAGATGACGATGCAGCTCCGTCATGAACGACTGGCAGAAGCGCATCACTTCGGCGTCCGACTTGCCGTGCGGATCGAAGTCGCTGCCGCCCTTGCCCCCGCCGATGTTCAGCCCGGTCAGGGAATTCTTGAAGATCTGCTCGAAGCCGAGGAACTTCACGATCCCCAGATTCACGGACGCATGGAAACGCAGACCGCCCTTGTACGGGCCGAGCGCGCTGTTGAATTCCACCCGGAAGCCCCGGTTGACGTGAATCGCTCCGGAATCGTCCTGCCAGGGGACCCGGAACATGATTTGCCGCTCCGGCTCGCAGATCCGCTCCAGGATCTTCGCGTCGGCGAACTCCGGGCGGGCCTTCAGTGCGGGCGCCAGCGTCTCCAGCACCTCGAGAGCCGCCTGGTGGAACTCGGGCTCCCCGGGATTCCGCCGGACCAGCTCGGCGTACAGGGATGCCGGCCCGGCCGTATGAACGCCGGGCTTGACCTCAGATTGAACAGTCGACATGACTTCCGTTCCCTTCGTGGCCGCGGAAAAGGCCGTCTGTGGTCCGGACCCTGACGAGCCCTCACAAGTGCAACAACTCCCTGTGAGTCCTTATCGTCACCATTCTTCGACCCGGCAACCTTTGACGTCCCGTCGCGTTGCCGACTTTATGGGCGGCACCCCGCCGATCGACTGTGGGATGCGCGACACGGCGTTCCCGTACGCAATTACGCCAAGCCGCTGACGTCCCCGGCGCACCCCTCCCCCAGCCCATGTCCGCAGGTCAGCGCCTCGCCACCGCCCGTCTGGCACCGCTCGCCGCACCGCCCGCCCCCCTTTCCGGCAGGCGCTGTGCGACACCTCACAGTTGACCGGCGCACACCTTCTCGCACCTCATGGGCCCCGCGCGCCCCGCCCCTCGCCCCTCCCCACACGCCGACCGGCGGACGTTGCCGTCCTTTCCGTCACGAGCTGTTTGCGACGCCGTGGATGACAGCCGGCGCGTCACAGGACCGGCCGGGACCAGCCCACCCCCGTGATGCGGCTGGTCCCGGCCCGCCCGGCCCCTGGGCGCCTCAGCTTCCCGTCACGGCCGGCACGGGGACGGTCCCGCCCGCTCCCGCCGCACCCACCCGGTCGCCGGCGGCGCGCTCCGCCTCGGCCTCCGCCTCGGCCCGGACCATCTTCTCCATGGGTTCGGCGCAGCTGCCGCCCGCAACGACCATTGCCAGCAGGATGGCGACCACCATCAGCACGGACCCGAGCCAGACCATCGTGTGCACCGGAACGGTGTAGGCGCCGATCACCCGCGCCACGCACTCGACGAGCAGCACGGTCCCCCATATCAGCGAGAACCTCCGCTCGGCCCTGCGGAACGGTGCGGACCCGGCCGCCAGCCGGTCCCAGGCGGCGCTCCTCGCCGCGATCCCCTTCGTCACGAACGGCTTGAGCCCAGCGGTCATCAGGGGTTTCCCCAGGAACACGGAGACGATCATCGCGATGCCGACGACACTGCTCACCCCGCTGTCCTTGGCGAGCATCAGCCGCGGATCGCCGGTCATCGTGCTCATGGCCAGGCCCACGACATTGACGACGAGGATCAGCAGCGCGAGGCCGTTGACCCCCGTGCGCCGCACCAGGGCCCAGACCGTACGCAACGCCGGCACCACACTGCTCCAGCCCAGCGCCGCGACCTCGCTCAGCCCGAACCCGTCCCTGAGGAGGTAGTACGACGCCAGGGGTATCCCCACGTCCAGGACCAGCGGCAGCAGGCTCTGCGCCAGCGGACGGGAGCCCGTGCCGTCCGCGACGCCCTGACTCCGCTCAGGGCTCCGGCTCCGGCTTTCGCTCCGGCCCCAACTGTCGCTCTCGCTCCGGCTCTCGCTCCGGCTCCGGTTCACGGCGGCTCCCCCAAGGTGCTCTCCGAACAGCGTCTTCCTCGACGCCTTCAGCTTCGGGCACGGCCACGCGCGGCAACAGTTCCGACTGTCCTCACTTCCCCATGACATTTGTCAGTTGCGGGCGCCGCGCAGCGCATGGGTTGGGGCATCGGCCGGCCCATCGGCCAACCGCCGCGGGCAACCGCCGCTAGAGAAAACGGAACGCGCGCTCCGCCCCCCACACCTGCTGAGGCGCTCCCTACCTGCTGACGAGCGCCTCTCAGGCCCCCGCCCGCACCCGCCGCTCCGTGGAGGCGATGGTCGCCGAGCCGACCACCCGGCTGCCGTCGTACAGCACGATCGCCTGGCCGGGGGCCACGCCACGGACCGGCTCCGTGAACGTCACCTGGAGCTCGGTGCCGTCCACCAGCTCCGCCGTGACCTCGGTCTCGCCGCCGTGGGCGCGGAGCTGGGCCGTGTACGTCGCGGGGCCCGCCGTCGGGGGGCGGCCGCACCAGCGGGGGCGGATGGCGGTCAGCCCCGTGACGTCGAGGGCATCGACGGGGCCGACCGTGACGGTGTTGTCGACCGGGGAGATGTCGAGGACATAGCGCGGCTTGCCGTCGGAGGCCGGGTGGCCGATGCGCAGGCCCTTGCGCTGGCCGATCGTGAAGCCGTACGCGCCCTCGTGGCTGCCCAGGACCGCGCCGGACTCGTCGACGATGTCGCCGGGGGCCGTGCCGAGCCGCTTGGCGAGGAAGCCCTGGGTGTCGCCGTCGGCGATGAAGCAGATGTCGTGGCTGTCCGGCTTCTTGGCGACGAACAGGCCGCGGCGGGCGGCCTCTTCGCGGATCTCCGGCTTGGTGGTGAGTGTGTCACCGAGCGGGAACATGGCGTGCGCCAGCTGGCGGTCGTCGAGGACGCCGAGGACGTACGACTGGTCCTTGGCCATGTCGGAGGCGCGGTGCAGCTCGCGGGTGCCGTCCTCGCGCAGGACGACCGTGGCGTAGTGGCCCGTGCAGACCGCGTCGAAGCCCAGCGCCAGGGCCTTGTCCAGGAGCGCGGCGAACTTGATCTTCTCGTTGCAGCGCAGGCAGGGGTTCGGGGTGCGCCCGGCCTCGTACTCCGCGATGAAGTCGTCGACGACATCCTCACGGAAGCGTTCGGCGAGATCCCAGACGTAGAAGGGGATGCCGATGACGTCGGCGGCGCGGCGGGCGTCGTGCGAATCCTCGATCGTGCAGCAGCCGCGGGCGCCGGTACGGAACGACTTGGGGTTCTCGGAGAGCGCGAGATGCACGCCCGTCACGTCATGGCCGGCCTCGGCGGCGCGGGCCGCGGCAACGGCGGAGTCGACACCACCGGACATGGCGGCGAGTACGCGGAGGCGGCGGGGAGCGTCATCAGTCATAGCCAGTCCAGAGTAGACGGAACCGCCGACAGGGCCGAAAGCGTTATGCAGCGCATGGGGAAAAGGGACGGGGAACGGGGCGGAGACCAGGGTGCCGCGCCCGGCATCACGCGGCGGCGGGCGTTGTGGATCGGGGGCGGCGGGGCGGTGGCCGCCGGGGTCGGGGCGCTCGCCGCGCAGGGCGAGCTGGCGCACTGGTGGTGGCGGATGCCGGGGAACGAGAAGCCTCGTACGGCGGGGGCGGTGGATTTCCGGGGCGCGCAGTGGGTCTCGGCGTCCTCCGAGAACTACCGGCGGGCGGACCGGCCGGCGGATTACGAGATCGACCGGGTGGTCATCCATGTCGTCCAGGGCAGCTATGCGACCGCGCTGGATGTGTTCCGGGACCCGGACCACGAGGCCGCCGCCCACTACGTGGTCCGCAAGGACGGGCATATCGCCCAGATGATCCGCGAGCTGGATGTGGCGTTCCACGCGGGGAACCGCGGCTACAACGAGCGGAGCGTCGGGATCGAGCACGAGGGGTACGTGGACCGCCCGGAGTCGTTCACGGCGGCCATGTACGCGTCGTCGGCACGGCTGACGGCGGCGATATGCCGGCGGTACGGCTTCCCTGCCGACCGGGAGCACATCGTGGGGCACGTGGAGGTGCCGGGAACGGATCACACGGATCCGGGGCGGCACTGGGACTGGGGCCGGTATCTGGGGCTCGTACGCGCCGAGCTGCGCAAGCCCGTACCCAAGCCCGTGAAGTCCGCGGAAAAGCCCGCGGGCAAGCCGTGACCCGGGCCCGCACTCCGCCCCCGTACCCGGGCCCGCGCTCCGCGCCCGTACCCCAGGCCTAGCTCAGGCCCGCGCTCCGCGCCCGTTCCACGACCGGGCCGATGGCCTGGGCCAGTGCCGCCACGTCCTCCGTGGTGGAGGTGTGACCCAGCGAGAACCGCAGGGTGCCGCGGGCGAGCTCCGGTGACATGCCGGTGGCCAGCAGGACATGGCTGGGCTGGGCGACGCCGGCGGTGCAGGCGGAACCCGTGGAGCAGGCGATGCCCTGGGCGTCCAGGAGGAGCAGCAGGGAGTCGCCCTCGCAGCCGGGGAAGGAGAAGTGGGCGTTGGCGGGGAGACGGCCCGCGGGGTCCGGGTCGCCGCCGAGGACGGCGTCGGGGGCCGCAGCGCGCACCGCCTTGATCAGGTCGTCACGCAGGGCGCCGATGTCGCGGGCGAAGTCCTCGCGGTGGGCGGCGGCATGCCGGCCGGCGGCGGCGAAGGCTGCGATGGCGGGGGTGTCGAGGGTGCCGGAGCGTACGTGCCGCTCCTGGCCGCCGCCGTGCAGCACCGGCACCGGGGCGTACTCGCGGCCGAGCAGCAGCGCGCCGATGCCGTACGGGCCGCCGATCTTGTGGCCGGAGACCGTCATCGCGGCGAGCCCGGAGGCGGCGAAGTCGACCTCCAGCTGGCCGAACGCCTGCACCGCGTCCGCGTGCAGCGGTATGTCGAACTCCCCGGCCACCTCGGCCAGTTCACGGACCGGCTGGATGGTGCCGATCTCGTTGTTGGCCCACATGACCGTGGCGAGCGCGACATCGGCGGGGTTGCGGGCGATGGCCGTGCGCAGCCCCTCGGCGGGCACCCGGCCGTAGGTGTCGACCGGCAGCCACTCGACCCGGGCGCCCTCGTGCTCGGCGAGCCACTCCACGGCGTCGAGGACCGCATGGTGCTCGACGGGGCTGGCGAGGACGCGGGTGCGGGCCGGGTCGGTGGCCCGGCGCCACCAGTACAGGCCCTTGACCGCGAGGTTGTCGGCTTCCGTGCCGCCCGCGGTGAAGACGATCTCGCTCGGGCGTGCGCCGAGCGAGACGGCGAGGGACTCGCGCGCCTCCTCGACGGTACGCCGGGCCCGCCGGCCGTCGGCGTGCAGCGAGGACGCATTGCCGGTGACGGTCAGCTGGGCGGTCATCGCCTGCACCGCCTCCGGGAGCATCGGGGTGGTGGCGGCGTGGTCGAGGTAAACCATGGTGCGCACGATTCTACGAGCTGGCGCGGCGGGCTCCGGGGGCGCATGCGCAGCGCGCGGGAGCGCCGTGCGCCGGGGAGCCGTCAGCCGCTCGGCCCCGGGCTCCGGCAGGTGACGCGCGGGCGGGGACGCTCCCGTTTCCCGCGGCCCGCCCCCTCGACACCCCTGTAAGGAGTCACTAGCCTGACACTCATGACGCAGTGGCTCTTGGACCGTACGTTCCGCAGCGCGTCCGGCGACGAGGTGCGGTGGGCGGTACACGGCGAGGGACCGGCGGACGCGCCCGCGGTGGTCCTGCTGCACGGCACGCCGTTCTCGTCGTACGTGTGGCGGGGCGTGGCACGCGCCCTGGCCGCGCGGCACCGGGTGTTCGTCTGGGACATGCCGGGGTACGGCGCCTCGGAGATGCGGGAAGGGCAGGACGTCTCGCTCGGCGCGCAGGCCCGGGTGTTCGGAGAGCTGCTGGCGCACTGGGGGCTGGACGGGGAGACGGACCGGCCGGCCGTGGTCGCGCATGACTTCGGCGGCTGTGTCGCGTTGCGGGCGCATCTGCTGCACGGTGCGCGCTATGAGCGGCTGGCGCTCGTCGACCCGGTGGCGCTGGCGCCCTGGGGCTCGCCGACGTACCGGCTGCTGGGCGGGCATCCCGAGGTGTTCGGGCAGCTGCCGCCGGAGCTGCACCGGGCGCTGGTGCGCGAGTACGTGTCCTCCGCGAGCCATCCGGGACTGCACCCGGCCGTCCTCGACCGCCTGGTCGAGCCCTGGTGCACGCCCGAGGGACAGCCGGCGTTCTACCGGCAGATCGCCCGGAACGACCAGCGGTTCACGGACGAGATCCAGCCGCGCTACGGCGAGATCGAGCTGCCGACGCTGATCTGCTGGGGTGCGCAGGACAACTGGATCCCGGTCGCGAAGGGGCACGAGCTGGCCTCCCGCATCCCGGGCTCCCGCCTCCAGGTGATCGAGGGCGCGGGACATCTGGTGCAGGAGGACACACCGGCGGAGCTGACGGCGGCATTGGCGGAGTTCGTGCGGACGGGACGGTAGGCCCGTCGGGCCTGATCCAAACGTCAGGCCCTAGTCCTGCAACAGCGCCCGCGCCAACTGCCGTGACTGGGCGACCAGTCGGTCCTCGGAGTCCCAGACCTCCGCGTCCTCCTCCAGGAAGCCGCCCGCCAGGTTGCGGGTGGTGATGGCGACCCGCAGCGGGCCGGGGGCCGGGCGGCGGCGGATGTGGGCGGTCAGCTCGACAGTGGGCACCCAGCCGGACAGGCCCATCTCGAAGGCGGTGGGCGGCAGCGCGTCGACGGTCAGCAGGAGGGAGAGCGGGTCGGGCTCGCGGCCGTCGGCGAGGCCGAACCAGGCGCGCATCTCGCCCTTGCCGGAGGGGGCGCCGACGGCCCAGCCCGCGGTCTCCGGGTCCAGGCGGAGGGCGAGCCGCTCGGCGATGGCCGTACTGCCGGGGATCGCGGGGCGGCCGTCGGGGGCGCTGTCCGTGCCCAGGCAGTGCTCGTACGGGGGGATGGCCGGGGGTTTGGCGGTGGTGCGGATGTCGTCGGGCAGCGCACCGAGGTCGCCGTACGCCGCGAGCACCCGCAGCCGCTCGATCTCGCTGCCGTCCTCCGCGAACTGGATGAGGGAGGCGGTGCCGGTCGACATCGTGCGGCCGGTGCGGACCACGTCGGTGCGGATGACGGCGGGGCCGGGGACCGAGGCCGTCAGATAGTGCGCGGTGACGGAGAGCGGGTCGGGGTGCGGGAGGGCGTCGCCCAGGGCGCGGCCCATGAGAGCGAGGAGATAGCCGCCGTTGACCGCCTGGATGATGGTCCAGCCGGCGGAGAGGTGCGCGTCGTACACGCCGGGGGCGCGGCGGGTGACCGCCGTATCGCGGTCGAACTCGCTGTTGCCTTGGGTCACCAGAGCCATGGGTTGCACGCTACACCGGATAGTTACCGACCGGTAGTGTCAAATTTAACGGCCTCGAACGGAAGCTCTCCTTCCGCGCCTGCGATGATGTGCGCCATGCTTCACGTGCTCTACCTGGTCGGCGTGGCCGCCTTCGCCGCGAGCGGGGTGCTGGCCGCCTATCGCGCCAACATGGACCCGTTCGGCGGCCTGGTGCTCGCCTTCGCCGCCTCCATCTCCGGCGGCACGCTGCGCGATCTCATCCTCAACCGGCAGCCGCTGTACTGGACGCACGACTGGGTGCTGCTGACCGTGATCATCTGTGTCGGTGTCGGCACCATGGCCTATCTGCGGTTCTGGCAGCTGCCGCACAAATCACTGCTGGTGGTCGACGCGATCGGACTGTCCGTCGTCACCGTGATCGGCGCCCGCGCCGCGATCGATGCGGGCGCCACCCCGCTCGCCGTGATCATCCTGGCGGTGCTGACCGGAGTCGCCGGCGAGGTCATCCGCGATGTGCTGTGCGGGGAGTTCCCGCCGCTGCTGCTGCGCGAGGACGTCTATGCGATCGCCGCGCTGGCCGGCGGCTGCTGCTATCTGCTGCTGCATCACCTCGGCACCGGCGCCACCCCCGCCGCGGCGATCTCGGCGGGGGTGGTGTTCGGCCTGCGGATGGGGGCCGTCTACCTCGGGCTGCATCTGCCGCGGCCGCAGCAGCTGCGCGACCGCGGCGGGCGGCAGGACACCGACTGACGGCCGCGCGACGGCCCCGGGGCCCGGGGTCCTACTCGCCCGGCAGCGGCGGCTTGCTGTCCGTGTTCAGCCAGGCGGCGAAGAGATCGTCCAGCTGCTGCCCGGAGATCTTCTCGGCGAGCGCGATGAACTGGGCGGTGTCCGCGTTGCCGTAGCGGTGTGCGGAGGTCCAGGCCGGCAGCAGCTTGAAGAACGCCTTGTCGCCGATCCGCTCGCGCAGCGTCTGGAGCGTCATCGCGCCCCGGGTGTAGACCGCCTGGGCGAACATGGTGTCCCGCTGCGGATCGGCGACCTTCACCTTCCAGAAGGCGTCACCCGCCGGCCTGGCGTCGTACGCCTTGCGGAAGGCGTCATGGGCGCTCAGGGTGCCCTTGTGCTCGGCCCACAGCCACTGCGCATAGCTGGCGAAGCCCTCGTTGAGCCAGATGTTCTTCCACTGCCTGACCGAGACCGAGTCGCCGAACCACTGGTGGGCCAGCTCGTGGACGATGGTCGTCTCGTTGCGCACGGCCGAGTAGGCGGGCTTGGACTGCACCTCCAGCGAGAAGCCGGCCTGCGGCATGTCGTCGACGATCGCCCCGGTCTCCTCGAAGGGGTACGGGCCGAAGACCTTCGACCAGTAGTCGGTGGCCTCGGCGGTGACGCCGTAGACGTCGACGTTGCCGGCCGGCAGGGTCGGGTCCGTGGCGACATAGATGGGCGTGCCGCCGGGGGTGGTACCCGTACGGACGTCGAACTTGCCGATGGTGGCGGTGGCGAGATACGTCGCCATCGGGCGGCGCTCGCGCCAGTGGGCGTACGAGCGGCCGTGCGCCTCCCCGGAGTTGACCAGCCGGCCGTTGGAGACACCGGTCAGGCCCTTGGGGGCGTCGATGCGGATGTCGTAGGTGGCCTTGTCGCCGGGGTGGTCGCTGGAGGGGAACCACGTCGAGGCGGCGTTCGGCTCGCAGGCGACGAAGACGCCGTCCTTGGTCTTCATCCAGCCGTAGTCGGAGCCGAAGACGATCGGGCCGCTCAGCGGCTTGGGGACGCCGTGGTAGGCGACGGTGACGGTGAACTTCTTGCCGCGCCGCAACGGGAAGTCGGGCCGTACGGATATCTCGTCGCCGGATCTGGCGAAGTGCGCCCGCCGGCCGTTCACCCGGACCGAGTCGACCGTCAGCTTCTGGAGGTCGAGGTGGAAGGCGGAGAGGTTCTGAGTGGCCCTGGCGGCGAGTGTGGTGCGGCCGTCGAGGCGGCCGCTGCCGGGGTGGTAGCTGACGCCGAGGTCGTAGTGCAGGGCGTCAAAGCCGCCGTTGCCCAGCTCGGGGAAGTACGGATCACCGATGCCCGGGGCACCGGGGGACGCACCGGGCGCGGCGGCGATCGTGGCGGCCGAGGCCACCGCGGTGGCCAGCGCGAGCCAGCGGGAGGTGCGACGTGCGGAACGGGAGAGTGCCATGAGCCATCCCTTCGGACACACGGATGAAGTTCGCCTCAAGATCGAACAACCGTGCTGACTCTGCACTCTCCCGCCGCTTTTCACCCAGGACTTTGCCAAGTCCCAAGTGTTACTTGCCGGTTGCCACCGCTCCGGCCGCCGGAGCCGCACCTTCCGCGTTCTCCGGGTGGTGGCAGGCCACCTGGTGTCCCGTCCGCAGCGCGACCAGCGGCGGCTCGGTGGTGGCGCACACCTCGGTCGCCTTCCAGCAGCGGGTACGGAACCGGCAGCCGGAGGGCGGGTTGATCGGCGAGGGCACATCGCCCTTGAGCAGGATCCGGTCGCGCTGGGTGCGCCGCTTGGGGTCGGGCACCGGCACGGCGGACAGCAGCGCCTTGGTGTACGGGTGCATCGGCGACTCGTAGAGCGCCTTGCGGTCGCTCAACTCCACGATCTTGCCGAGGTACATCACCGCGATCCGGTCCGACACATGCCGGATGACGGAGAGGTCGTGGGCGATGATGACGTACGTCAGGCCCAGCTCCTCCTGGAGGTCGTCCATGAGGTTGACGACCTGCGCCTGGATCGACACGTCCAGCGCGGAGACCGGCTCGTCGGCGACCACCAGCTTGGGCTTGAGCGCCAGCGCACGGGCGATGCCGATGCGCTGCCGCTGGCCGCCGGAGAACTCGTGCGGATAGCGGTTGTAGTGCTCCGGGCTCAGGCCCACCAGCTCCAGCAGCCGCTGCACCTCCTTCTTCACCCCGCCCTCGGGCTCGACGCCCTGGAGGCGGAAGGGGGTGGAGACGATGCCGCCGATGGTGTGCCGCGGGTTCAGCGAACCGTACGGGTCCTGGAAGATCATCTGGACGTCGCGGCGCATCGGGCGCAGCCTGCCCGGCGACAGATGGGTGATGTCCTGGCCCTGGAACTCGATGGAGCCGCCGGTCGGCTCGTCGAGGCGGGTGATCAGCCGGCCCATCGTCGACTTGCCGCAGCCGGACTCGCCGACGACGCCGAGCGTTTCCCCGGGCCGTACGTCGAAGTCGATGCCGTCGACCGCCTGCACCGCCCCGACCTGCCGCTTGAGCAGGCCCTTGGTGATCGGGAAGTGCCGGACCAGACCGCGGACCTTCAGCAGCGGCTCGGCGTCGGAGGAGGACTCCGCGGAACGGTCCGCCGGGGCGGCCGTCTTCTGGAGCGGAATCTTCTTGTTCTGGTCGTCAGTCGTCTCGGTCACAGCTTCGGCGCAATCTCTTCGGTCCAGATACGCTCCCGCTCCTCCTGCGACATATGGCAGGCGGAGAAGTGCCCGCCGCCGGCCTGGCGCAGTTCGGGACGGACCGTACGGGTGAGGTTGTCCTTGGGCACATCCGCGTACGGGCAACGGGGGTTGAAGGCGCAGCCGGACGGGACGTTGATCAGGCTGGGCGGGGATCCCTTGACGGGGATCAGCCGGTCCGTCTGGTCACGGTCGATACGCGGCATGGAGCCGAGCAGACCCCAGGTGTAGGGGTGCTGGGGCTCGTAGAAGACCTTGTCGGCCGGGCCGCGCTCGATGCACCGCCCGCCGTACATCACCAGCAGGTCGTCGGCGAGCTCGGCGACCACACCGAGGTCGTGGGTGATGATGATGACCGCCGAGCCGAACTCCTTCTGGAGATCGCGGATCAGGTCCAGGATCTGCGCCTGGACGGTGACGTCCAGTGCGGTGGTCGGCTCGTCCGCGATCAAGAGCTCCGGGTTGTTGACCAGCGCCATCGCGATCATGGCGCGCTGGCGCATACCGCCGGAGAACTGGTGCGGATGGTCGTCCACCCGCTTGTCGGGCTGCGGGATGCCGACCCGGTCGAGCATCTCGACCGCCCGCTTGCGCGCGGTCTTCTTGTCCACGTCGTTGTGGACGCGGTAGGCCTCCACGATCTGGGCGCCGACCGAGTAGAAGGGGTGCAGGGCGGACAGCGGATCCTGGAAGATCATCGCCATCTCGCGGCCGCGCAGCCGGCGCACCTCGTCCGGTTCGGCGGAGACCAGCTCCTTGCCGTCCAGCCAGATCTCGCCGGACATGTTCACCTTGCTGCGCTGCTGGCGCGAGGCACGGTGCAGGCCCATCACGGCGAGCGAGGTCACGGACTTGCCGGAGCCGGACTCGCCGACGATGCCGAGCGTCTTGCCCTTCTCCAGGGTGAAGTTCAGCCCGTCGACGGACTTCACGAGCCCGTCGTCGGTGTTGAAGTGCACCTTCAGGTCCCGCACTTCGAGGAAGGATGAAGAGGGCCGGGAGCCGGCCGCGGTGGGCGCGCCCACGACGGCCTCGGTCTTGTCCTCGGAGGAGTCGGTCACGAGAGCCTCACCCGCGGGTCGACGGCGGCGTACAGCACATCCACCACCAGATTGCATATGACGATGAAGAACGCGGCGAGCAGGGTGACGCCGAGGATGTTCGGGAGGTCGTTGGCGTTGATCGCCTCGACGGCGAAGGCACCGACTCCCTTGAGCGAGAAGACCTGTTCGGTGATCAGCGCGCCGCCGAGCAGCAGGCCCAGGTCCATGCCGAAGACGGTGATGATCGGGGTGAGCGCGGCCCGCAGACCGTGCCGTACGACCACCTTGCGCTCGCGCAGGCCCTTGGCGCGGGCCGTACGGATGTAGTCCTCGCTCAGCGTCTCCAGCATGCCCGCTCTGGTGAGCCGGGCGTAGAGCGCGGAGTAGAGGAAGGCCAGGGTGACCCAGGGCAGGACCAGGGTCCGTGCCCACAGGAACGGATCGTCCATCAGCGGCACATAGTCGCTGCGCTCGAAGATCGGCCACTGGTAGGTGAACAGCGCCAGTGCCAGGGCTCCCGTGAAGAACATCGGGAGGGAGACGCCGGCCAGGGCGACGCCCATGGCCATCCGGTCGAAGAGCGAGCCGGGGCGCAGCGCGGAGAGCACGCCGGTGGCGACACCGGAGACGACCCACAGCACGGCCGCGCCGGCGGCCAGGGAGAGCGTCACCGGAAGCCGGGACTGGATCTCCGGCCAGACCTCGATATGGGTTTTGAAGGAGTAACCGAAGCACGGCACATGGCACTTGGCGACTTCGGGACCGAATTTGTAGTCGACGCCGACGAAAATGCCCTTGAGGAAGTCCCAGTACTGCTCGTACACGGGCTTGTCCAGGCCGAGATTCTTCTTGACCGCGGCGATGTCCGCAGCCGTGGGGGCCTTTCCGATGTACTGCTGGGCAAGCTGGTCGGTGCTCTGCCCGGCCAGCTTCGGCAGCAGGAAGAAGATGCCGAAAGTGACCGCGCTGACGATCAGCAGCAGGATCACTGCGCTGATCAACCTGCGGATGATGTACGAGAACACGGGGATGCGGCGTCGGCGCCGCGAGCCGGTTCAGCACCGGCCCGCGGACACCAAGCCTTCACCTGCCTTCCAGGGCTGCTACTTCTTGACGCCGATGTTGAGGTAGTCGTACTGACCGCTGAAGGCCGAGGTGGACACCAGGTTGGTGGCCTTGGGCGAGCGGTACATCAGGACCTTGAAGTAGGTGAGCGGGACCAGCGCCGCCTGCTCCATCGTCTTCTTGTCGATCTCGGCGTACGCCTTCTCGCGGGCCGCCTTGTCGGTGTTGGCGATGGCGCTTTCGAGCAGCTTGTTGATCTCCGGGTCGTCCAGCTCCGACAGGTTGGTGTTACCGGACTGGCTGATCGCCTTGCCGTTCAGGATCTGCTGGAGGTAGCCGTAGCCGGTCGGGAAGTCCGAGCCCCACTGCATCATGATCATGCCGACGTTGTTCTTCTTGTTGAACTTCGGCACACCGGCGTAGTCCGAGAAGTACTTGCTGGTGGGGTATGACTGGATCTTGGCGGTGACGCCGATCTTCTTCAGCGAGTCGATGACCGTGGTGGCCGCGTCGACCTCGTCCTGGCGGTCGTTGCGGGCCAGGATCGTGGTCGTGGTCTTGCCGGCGCCGCACTTGGCCCAGTGCTTCTTGGCCTCGGTCAGATCCAGCTTGTCGCCGTCGTACTTCTGCGGGTACAGGTCGTACTTCTGGTAGCCGTCGATGTCGGTCGGCAGGACCGTGGAGGCCAGCTCGCCGCGTATCGGGCCGCCGAGGGAGGTCTGTACGGCCTTCTTGTCGATGGCGTACTCAACGGCCTTACGGCACTCGATGTTGTCGAACGGCTTCACCTTGGTGTTCAGCGCCGTGTAGACGAGGCGCTGGCCGAGGGTGTTGTCGGTGTTGCCCTTCGCCTTGGAGTCCGTCAGGAGCTGGGCCTGCGTCTGCCCGTCGACACCACGGCCGGCCAGGTCCACCAGGGTGTTGCCCGACTGGAGGTCCTTGTCGATGGTCGACTGGGCGACCTTCAGGTTCAGGACGATCTTGTCCGGCAGCTGCTTGCGCAGCGGGTCCGTCTTCGCGGACCACTGCGGGTTGCGGACCAGGGTGAGCTTCTTGCCCTCCTGGTAGCTCTCGAACTTGTAGGAACCGGTGGACAGCACGGACTTGGTGTAGTCCGCGCCCTTGTCCTTGGCCTGCGGGACCGGGGCGGTCTGCGGGGCGCTCACCAGGTAGTCGAACTCGGCGAACGGCTTCTTGAGGTGGAAGACGACCGTCTGCTCGTCCGGGGTCTCGATGGACTTCAGACCGGCCTTGCTCTTGTCCTTGTAGGGACCCTTGTAGCCGCCGTCGTTGTCCTTGAGGAACTGCTGGAAGTAGTTCGGGCCCAGCGAGAGGGTGTCACGCGCGAAGTTGCTGCGCTCGACGGCGTACTTGACGTCCTGCGAGGTGACCGTGGAGCCGTCGTCGTACTTGACGCCCTTGCGGATCTTGTACGTCCAGGTCCTGCCACCGTCGCTGGGCTTGCCCATCGACTCGGCGAGGTCCGGTACCAGCTCGTTGCCCTTGGTGCCGGGGCCCGGCTTGAAGGTGGTGAGCGGGCGGGCGTAGAGCCGGCTGAAGTTGTAGATGAAGGCGTAGTACGTGTTGCCCGGGTCGAACGACTCGGGGGCGTCACTGATCGCGTAGGTGAGCGTGCCGCCCTTCTCGTCCGAGGCGTTGACGATGCCCTTGGTGGCGGCGTTCGCCTCGCCCGAGCCCTCCGAGGAGCCCTTGCCCCCGCTACAGCCGGCCAGCAAAAGGCCCGCACTGGTGATGGCCGCGACAGCCGCGACCGGAACTGACCTTCGCATGATGGTCGGTGTCCCCTTCGTTCGTCGAGAAACGCAGAAACCAGAAACGCAAGCAACGCAAGTAACGCAGTAACTCTGTGACGCGGTAACACAGTTGGGACGTCTGGGAAGGCGCCGTCAGCGGCTGCGCGGGTCCAGCGCGTCCCGCAGTCCGTCACCGAGCAGGTTGAACGCGAGCACGGTGACGAAGATCGCGAGGCCAGGGACGATCATGTACTGGGGGTCGACCTCGTAGTACTTGACCGCCTGGTTGAGCATGCCGCCCCAGGACGCCTGGGGCGGCTGGATGCCGACGCCCAGGAAGCTCAGCGCGGCCTCGAAGAGGATGTTGGAGGGGATCAGCAGCGTCGAGTAGACGATGATCGGCCCGACCAGGTTGGGCAGCAGCTCCCGGAAGAGAATGAACGGCCCGCGCGCACCCATGCCGCGCGCGGCGTCCACGAATTCCCGCTCGCGCAGCGACAGTGTCTGCGCCCGCACGATCCGGCCCATGTACGGCCAGTTGAAGAAGCCGATCACGAAGATCAGTACCGAGATGTGCAGCGGCAGGCCATCCAGGCCGAAGGCGCCGCCCTGGAGCGATGCGGAGATCGCGATGGCGAAGAGCAGCAGCGGGAAGGCCAGGAAGACATCCATCATCCGGCTGATGAGGGCGTCCACCCGCCCGCGGTAGAAGCCGGCGACCACACCGAGGACGGTGCCGATGGCGACCGACAGCAGGGTCGCGCCGAACGCGACGATCAGCGACACCCAGGAGCCCTCCAGGATCCGGGCGAGCAGATCGCGGCCGAACTTCGGGTCCACGCCCAGGGGGTGGTCCCCGCTCATGCCGCCCATGTCGCCCTTGGGGAGCGTGGTGTTGGGATCGATCAGCGACTGGTTGGGACTGTTCGGGTCCAGCCCCAGCAGGGACTGGATCGGACGGGAGAGCGCGGCGACGACGATGAGCAGGATGACAACGATGGCACCGGCCACCGCAACCTTGTCCCGCCGGAAGCGCAACCATGCGATCTGACCGAGCGAACGCCCCTCGATCTGCTTTCCCTCGACGCCCTTCAGCACCGCTTCCGGCTGCGCCTCAGCAGCCGCCCCGGTGGTCTCGATCGGTGCGGTCACAGTGCCTTTGACCCCTCTCGGCCGACGGTGGCCGGCCCCTGCCCGCCGCGGATAGCGGCCTGGTTCACATCACTGGTGCAAGTGGTGCAAGTGGTGCAAGTGGTGCGGGCATCGCGGAAGTTCACACCAGGAAGATCAGCGGCTCGCGCGACGCCGTACGGGATGACGCCCCGCACAAAGGACCGAGGCCCGTTGTTTCCGGAGTCTTCATCCCTTTCGCGATCAGTCACCAGCCCTGACGGGGAAAGGATGCGCAACTGTGATGTGCTCCACGGCATTCCGTTATACGGACAACAGTTCGGGCTGAGCGGGGTGAACGCCCGCGGGAGAGAGCCTCAACCGCCGGGCATGCGGGGCGAATTCACCACAAGATCGACGCCCGGCCGGCACGGTCGGACGTCGGAGACACGCTGTCAGTAAGGGCGCGGGTAGCCGTAGCCGTACGACGGCGCGGGGGCCTGCTGACCCGGCGCCTGGACGTAGCCGTCACGGTCGAAGAAGGGGCGTGCGGAGGCCCGCATCCACATGCCGACCGGGTCGTACTCGTCGTTCATCGCGACGGTGGAGACGGGCAGACCGTCCGGAACCGCGCCGATCGACTGCTGGATCATCAACCGCACCGAATCCACCGCTTGTTGGCCGGTGTCGTACAGATCCAGACCGATCGCCAGATAGGGGGCACCGAGCGCGGGCTGCACCCAGGCCCGGCGCAGCGACCGCACGGCGGGCGTCCGATGGGCGTTCTGGGCCAGCAGCGCATAGAACTGCGGGATGTCGATGACCGGTTCGGAGATCCGCAGCGGACCGGCGGGCAGCCGGTCCAGACCACCGGCGATACGGCGCAGATCCAGCCAGGGGATGCCGACACCGCCGCCGGGGGCATGCGGATTCAGCCACAGGCCCCAGCGGTCGGGGAAGAGCGAGGCGGCGATCTCCGGGCCGGTGACGACCTCGTGGTCACGGTTCCAGCCGGAGGCGGCGAGCTCGGGCGCCGAGGTCACACACGGCGCATAGCCGAGGCCCTCGACCTCCATGTTTCCGTACTGCGCATCGGGCATACCGGCCCGGCCGTGCCAGAGCAGCATCCAGACCTGGCTCGCGGCGAGCGCGTGCAGCAGTGCCTCGTAGGCGTCGTAACGGCCGGGCGCGACCTGCTGGAGCAGCTGCTCCAGCTGTCCGGCCGCCGCCGGCCCTTGATGCGCACCCGCGCTCACGTGGTCCGTCCCTTCTGTCAGCAGGGCACGTGTGGGTGCGCCCGCCCGTCATCCAACCAGCTTACGAGTGGTCCCGAGAGTAGAAGGGCCGCACACGCTCCAGCATCCAGTCGGCGACCGGGTCACCCTGGGCGAGGTCGAGCATGACGAGCTGTACGGGCCAGGGCAGCGGTACTGCGCCGAGCGCACGTCCGAGGGCTGACAGTACCGCCTCGCGGGCAGTGCCGTCGTGCAGTGCCATCACCTCCGCCCCGATCTGCACTCCGACGAACAGTGCGGGCGTGTCGCCCTCGACACTTGCCAGGGCACGCCGGGCAGTCAGGACAATTCCGGCGCCGGAGAACTCCAGTCCGGCGGCGGCCAGGAAGTCCACCGGTTCGTCCTGCCAGTCCGGCTCGAAGAGCCGCACCCGGCCGCCGCTCGGCAGACCGGACGGCTCATGGCGCCCCTCCCGGCACAGTTCGGCCACCGCGGGCGGCGGCAGCGGGACGCCTATCGTGCCGTCGGGGTTGACCACGATGCCGATCTGCGGCGGCAGCCCGCGGGCGAACTCCCGGGCCGGGGCGACGGTGAAGGACAGGTGCGAGCCGACCACCCGCAGGAACTCCTGCTCGGAGCTGTAGACCGGGACATAGGCCGCACCGCCGAGCTCGACCGTGGGCAGATCGAGGCCGCGGGTGCCGGGGCCCGCGCTCTCCGGGCCGCCGCCGTTGGGCAGCGGTACCCACACCCGGCTGCGGCCCAGTACCTCGACGATCCGGCCACCGGCGCCCGGGTGCCCGACCGACGCGGCCAGCACCTCTTCGAGCTCGTTCGCCGGCCATGCCAGCTGCGGTATCCCCTGCTCCGGAAATGTCATGTGTATCCACCCGTTCCCAACCACGCCATCTGGCCAAAGACCCTAGACGAGAAGGCGGGAGGCGGAACCCGGGGGGCGGGATGCCGGTCCGTTCAGTCGAAGCTGACCGTCTCCAGGGCGCTCGCCGCCCGCCGGTCGAGAAGTACCGCCGAGCCGAACCCCTTCGGCAGCCGGGCCGACTCCGCCGCGCCGACCAGCCGGCCCACCGCCCCGCGGTGCCGCGCGAAGGCGTACCCCGACACCCCGCGGCCCCGGGACTCCTGGCCGGACAGCGCCACCTCGGGCGCCACGTCGAGCAGCACCAGATGCAGCCCGCGGCCGCCGCGCGCCGCGGACCGCGCGATCCAGCGGCGCACCCACGCCAGGGTGCCGCAGTCGTGCACCACCACGCTGTCGCCGGAGCGCAGCGCACGGTGCAGCGTCAGATAGTGGGCGGCCCGGACCAGCGGGCGGTAGAGGGCGTACGGCAGCCGGCGCAGCCTGCCCCGTGCCCAGCGCTCGCGGACGTCCTGCGAATCGATGCGGTGCACCGCGGCGCCGTGCGCGTCCAGCGGCGGCACGACACGGTGCATGAGGGTGCTCTTGCCGCTGCCCGGCAGGCCGGAGACCACCACCAGGTCACCGGCCGGAAACCGCAGCTCGGCGGCGCCCCGCGCCCGTCCCCCGCCCCGGAGGTCCACGGCCTCGGCGGCGCGCCCCGGCCGGACCACGGGCCGCGGCGGCCGCCCGGTCCTGGCCATGACCGGCGGCGCCGCCGGCCCGACGTCCGGGGGCGCGACCCCGGAAGTGGCCCCCCATGCCGCTTCGCTGTGCACCGTGATCGTCCTCCCCGTCCGGTTCTGCTCCGGTTCGAGTCCGTCCCCTACCCGCAGAGTGTCAAGAAAAGGTAATGCCCATCAAGGAGATTGTCCGATCTGCCCATGTCACGGGCGGGGCGGCGGCCGGGACTCCTGTATCCGGCGATCCCGTGCAATGATGTGGCCGCCACGTGCACCAGCGCAGCTACTCGTGCACGGCCAACTCCATACCGGCCGCTTGAACCCGCGCGGGAGAGTCCCCGGCCGCCATGGCGGGGCGCCGAAGGAGCAAGTCCTCCCTTGAATCTCTCAGGCCCCTATACCGCGCGGGCGAGGCAGATCTGAAAAGCGAGCCACTGCCCGGCCTACGGGGCGGCTCCACCCAAGGTGCAAACCGGGTCCGTTCGCGCGATCCCGGTGAACCTCTCAGGTTCCGATGACAGATGGGGAGAACGTCTTGTCACCCATGCCTGGGAGCCCAGAACCATGACAGATGCCCCCCGCCGTACCGCGCTGGACGCCACCCATCGCGCGCTCGGTGCCACCATGACCGACTTCGCCGGCTGGGACATGCCGCTCCGCTACAGCAGCGAGCGTGACGAACATGTCGCCGTCCGCACCCGCGCCGGCCTCTTCGACCTCTCCCACATGGGCGAGATCACCGTCACCGGCCCGCAGGCCGCCGACCTCCTCGACTACGCGCTGGTCGGCAACATCGGCGGCGTCAAGACCGGCCGCGCCCGCTACACCATGATCTGCGAGGCCGAGGGCGGCATCCTCGACGACCTGATCGTCTACCGCCTGGCCGACCAGGAGTACATGGTCGTCGCCAACGCCTCCAACGCCCAGGTGGTGCTGGACGCGCTCACCGCGCGCGCGGGCGGCTTCGACGCCGCGATCCGCGACGACCGGGACGCCTACGCACTGCTCGCGGTGCAGGGCCCGGAGTCCCCCGGCATCCTCAAGGCGCTCACCGACGCCGATCTGGACGGTCTCAAGTACTACGCGGGACTGCCCGGCACGGTCGCCGGTGTGGAGGCACTGATCGCCCGTACCGGATACACCGGTGAGGACGGCTTCGAGCTGTTCGTCCGGCCGGCCGACGCGGTCGCCCTCTGGGAGGCGCTGACCGAGGCCGGCAAGGACGCCGGTCTGGTGCCCTGCGGTCTGTCCTGCCGCGACACGCTGCGTCTGGAGGCCGGCATGCCGCTGTACGGGCATGAGCTGACCACCGCGACGACGCCGTTCGACGCGGGCCTGGGCCGGGTCGTGAAGTTCGAGAAGACCTCCAACGGCGGTGACTTCGTGGGCCGCGAGGCGCTGGCGGCGGCCGCCGAGCGCGCCGAGACCCAGCCGCCGCGCAAGCTGGTCGGGCTGGTCGCCGGGGGCCGCCGGGTCCCGCGCGCCGGGTACCCGGTCGTCACGGCCGACGGCACGGTCATCGGTGAGGTCACGTCCGGGGCGCCGTCCCCGACGCTCGGCAAGCCGGTCGCCATCGCCTATGTCGACGCCGCCTACGCCACACCGGGTACCGAGGGTGTCTGTGTGGACATCCGTGGAAGCCATGAGCCGTACGAGGTCACCGCTCTGCCGTTCTACAAGCGGCAGAAGTAACGGTTCGTCCGCGGCGGACCCGGGCAGCGCGCCCGCGCGTCTCACGGTGCAAGACCCTCCCCCTGGCCGTGCCCAGGGGGCGACCCCCTTCACGATCACACCCTCGCGTACAGGAGAATCGAGCCATGAGCAACCCCCAGCAGCTGCGCTACAGCAAGGAGCACGAGTGGCTGTCGGGCGCCGAGGAAGGCGTCTCGACGGTCGGCATCACCGAGCACGCGGCCAACGCGCTCGGCGACGTCGTCTACGTGCAGCTCCCCGAGGTCGGTGCCACGGTCGCGGCGGGCGAGACCTGCGGCGAGCTGGAGTCGACCAAGTCGGTCAGCGACCTCTACTCGCCCGTCGACGGTGAGATCACCGAGATCAACGAGGACGTCGTCAACGACCCCTCGCTGGTGAACTCCGCCCCGTTCGAGGGCGGTTGGCTGTTCAAGGTGAAGATCAGCGGTGAGCCGGGCGACCTGCTCTCGGCCGACGAGTACGCCGCCTTCATCACCGGCTGAGCCACCCGGCTCCCCCCGACCGCCACCGCCCGCGTGACAGCTCCCCCGGACTCCGCCCAGGGGACCCGCTCGCGCCCCTGACTCCCCAGGAAAGACTCATGTCGCTTCTGAACAGCTCCCTCCATGAGCTCGACCCCGACGTCGCCGCCGCCGTCGACGCCGAACTCCACCGCCAGCAGTCCACCCTCGAAATGATCGCGTCGGAGAACTTCGCCCCCGTCGCCGTCATGGAGGCCCAGGGCTCCGTCCTCACCAACAAGTACGCCGAGGGCTACCCCGGCCGCCGTTACTACGGCGGCTGTGAGCACGTCGACGTCGTCGAGCAGATCGCCATCGACCGCATCAAGGCGCTCTTCGGCGCCGAGGCCGCCAACGTCCAGCCGCACTCCGGCGCACAGGCCAACGCCGCCGCCATGTTCGCCCTCATCAAGCCGGGCGACACCATCCTGGGCCTCAACCTCGCCCACGGCGGCCACCTCACCCACGGCATGAAGATCAACTTCTCCGGCAAGCTCTACAACGTGGTGCCCTACCACGTCGACGAGAAGTCGAACCTGGTCGACATGGAAGAGGTCGAGCGACTCGCCAAGGAGCACCGCCCGAAGCTGATCGTCGCCGGCTGGTCCGCCTACCCCCGCCAGCTGGACTTCGCCGAGTTCCGCCGGATCGCGGACGAGGTCGGCGCCTACCTGATGGTCGACATGGCGCACTTCGCCGGCCTGGTCGCCGCGGGTCTGCACCCCTCCCCCGTGCCGCACGCCCACGTCGTCACCACCACCACGCACAAGACCCTCGGCGGTCCGCGCGGCGGCGTGATCCTCTCCACCCAGGAACTCGCCAAGAAGATCAACTCGGCGGTCTTCCCGGGCCAGCAGGGCGGCCCCCTGGAGCACGTCATCGCGGCGAAGGCGGTGTCCTTCAAGGTCGCGGCGTCCGACGACTTCAAGGAGCGCCAGCAGCGCACCCTGGACGGCGCCCGCATCCTCGCCGAGCGCCTCATCCAGCCCGACGTGACCGAGGTCGGCGTGTCCGTGCTGTCCGGCGGCACCGACGTGCACCTGGTCCTCGTCGACCTGCGCAACAGCGAGCTCGACGGCCAGCAGGCCGAGGACCGCCTCCACGAGGTCGGCATCACGGTCAACCGCAACGCCATCCCGAACGACCCCCGGCCCCCGATGGTCACCTCCGGCCTGCGCATCGGCACCCCCGCGCTGGCCACCCGCGGCTTCCAGGCCGAGGACTTCCGCGAGGTCGCCGACGTCATCGCCCAGGCCCTCAAGCCCGCCTACGACGCCGAAGCCCTCAAGGCCCGCGTCACGGCACTCGCGGACAAGTTCCCGCTGTACCCGTCCCTGTGACACGTCTCATGCAGTGACCTCCCCGGCCGCCGATGACCGGCCGGCCGGGGAGGGAACGAGCCGGTGAGCCCGGGGCGCTCGGTCCCGGGCTCGCTGTCCGCCCGCCCGTTCTTCTCCCCGTTTTCGCGCTGTCACGGTGCACTCCGGTGTGGTCGCCGCATGCATGGCCGGCGCGGCGGAGGGCAGCCGACCTTCCACGGGGAGGCGGCATGACGGCCGGGCCCCGCTCCGGCGGATCAGAGCCGGACCAGCCTCCTCGACCGGCCGGGACCCGTGCGCCGCCCGGCATCGCCCCGGCGCCGTATCCACACCGACACCGACCGTTACCCCCGGCGCCGCGCACCCGACGGTTTCCGTCCGGCGGCAGCCGACCGGGTCCGCGTTACGCTCAACAACGGCGCAGAAACGTACCTCCTGCCCCATTGCTCCACCGTCCACCACGAGCAGACAAGGGAGTCAGCCTCCGTGGCCATCTCCGTCTTCGACCTCTTCTCCATCGGCATCGGCCCCTCCAGCTCCCACACCGTCGGCCCGATGCGCGCCGCCCGGATGTTCGTCGGACGCCTCAAGAAGGACGGCCTGCTCGCCCAGACGGTCAGCGTCCGTGCCGAACTCTTCGGCTCCCTGGGCGCCACCGGCCACGGCCACGGCACCCCCAAGGCCGTCCTCCTCGGCCTCGAAGGCCACTCCCCCCGCACCGTGGACGTCGAATCCGCCGACGACGAGGTCGAGCGCATCCGCACCACCAAGCGCCTGCGCCTGCTCGGGGCGGAAATAGGCACCACCCATGAGATCGACTTCGACGAAGCCACCGAACTCATCCTCCACCGCCGCCGCGCCCTGCCCTACCACGCCAACGGCATGACGCTCTTCGCGTATGACGCCACCGGCGCGCCCCTGCTGGAGAAGACCTACTACTCGGTCGGCGGCGGCTTCGTCATCGACGAGGACGCGGTGGCCGGCGAGAACCCGATCGTCCCCGACGACACCGCCCTGACCCACCCCTTCCGCACCGGCGACGAACTCCTGCGCCTCTCCCACGACACCGGCCTGTCCATCTCCGCCCTCATGCTGGAGAACGAGAAGGCCTGGCGCACCGAGGACGAGATCCGCGCCGGGCTGCTGGAGATCTGGCAGGTCATGCAGGCCTGCGTCACCCGTGGCATGTCCCGCGAGGGCATCCTGCCCGGCGGCCTCAAGGTCCGCCGCCGCGCCGCCCACTCCGCCCGCCAGCTGCGCTCGGAGGGCGACGCCACCGCCCACGCCATGGAGTGGACCACGCTCTATGCGATGGCCGTGAACGAGGAGAACGCCGCGGGCGGGCGCGTCGTGACCGCGCCCACCAACGGCGCGGCCGGCATCATCCCCGCCGTCCTGCACTACTACATCAACTTCGTGCCCGGGGCCGACGAGGACGGCATCGTCCGCTTCCTGCTCGCGGCCGGTGCGATCGGCATGCTCTTCAAGGAGAACGCCTCCATCTCCGGCGCCGAGGTCGGCTGCCAGGGCGAGGTCGGCTCCGCCTGCTCGATGGCCGCCGGCGGCCTCGCCGAGGTCCTGGGCGGCTCGCCCGAGCAGGTCGAGAACGCCGCCGAGATCGGCATGGAACACAACCTCGGCCTGACCTGCGACCCCGTCGGCGGCCTCGTGCAGATCCCCTGCATCGAGCGCAACGGCATGGCCGCCGTCAAGGCCGTCACCGCCGCCCGCATGGCGCTGCGCGGCGACGGCCGCCACCATGTCTCCCTCGACAAGGTCATCAAGACCATGAAGGACACCGGCGCCGACATGAGCGTCAAGTACAAGGAGACGGCGCGCGGCGGTCTGGCCGTCAACATCATCGAGTGCTGAGGAGGGGGTGGACGGCGAGGTCGAGGACCGCGCCTGCCACCCGCCAGGAGTGCGCCGCCGGGCCGGGTGAACGGGCCGGCGGACCCACCGGTGCGGGCTACCTGCCGATCTCCCAGGCGAAGGGCGGGAGTTCGCGGGCCCGCGAGTAGATCTCCAGGGCCTGGCTCGTGGGGACGAAGGGGTGGACGCGGGCGCCTTCGAGGCCGGCCAGCAGACGGGCGCAGTGGTGGACGCAGCCGGCGACCTCCCTGCCCTGGCGGTCCACGAGGGTGGCGGCCTCCCGCGGTCCCTCGCACGGGGTCGGGTCCTTCGCGGCGGCGGCCGCGCAGCGGCGGGGGGCGGGCGTGGCGGTCCCGTCGGCCGACGGGCGCGGCGGCGAAGCGTCGAGCGGCTGGTTCATCGGTGGGTCCCCCTGGTGGTGCGGTGGTACGTGCGGTGGTACGTGCCGTGAGCGGCGCCGGTGGCGGAATCGCTTCCGTCGTCACGGCACCTCAGGACAGTGCTGCTCGGCGCGGGACGCGTCCATGCCCGCCTTGGGGAAGACCTGGTCCGATCGTCATCTGTTCATGGGAATGCGCATATGCAGGGGGGATGCGCGCTATGGGGCTCCTGCCGGCCCGCATCGGGAGGGGTCCCGGCGGGGGACGGCGAACGGCTCCAGGAGCAGGGCGAGGGCCAGCAGGGTCGCCGCCAGGAGCCAGCCCCCGAGGACATCGCCGGGCCAGTGGACGCGCAGGGCGACACGGGTGAGACCGACTCCGGCGGCCCAGAGGGCGAGCACCGCGTACCAGGTGCGGGCGACGGAAGGCCGGGCCCGTCGGGCGATGCCCCAGGCCAGGATTCCGGCCGCCAGCGCCGAGGTGGTGGCATGGCCGGAGGGGAACGCGTAGCCGGAGGCGCGCCCGGCCCAGTCGGCGGCGGGCGGGCGGGGGCGGGCGAGCAGCTCCATCAGGCCGTAACGGATCGCCTGGCCGACGGCGAGGACGACGAGGGCGCAGAGCACCGCGCGGAGCCGGCCCGCCGCGTCCCGGCCGGCCAGCAGGCCGGCGAGTACCGCCAGCGCATAGGGGACCGGCCCGGATCCGGTGGCGGTCAGCGCACCGGCCATGGAGCGCAGGGGCTCCCCGTGGTGGGCGGCGGACCAGCGCAGGGCCGCCCGTTCGGGAGCGACCGGGGCTCCGTGCCGTACGGACACGGTGATCGCCAGGGCCGCGAAGAGCGCGGCGCAGACCGCGGCGAAGACAAGCAGCGGGGCCGTACGGGGGCGCTGCCACGGCCCGGCGCGCGGTACCGGCTCCGTACCCGGCCGGGACGGCCGCGGCCGCGGACCCGGTCCCTGCCCGGACGCCGTCACCGTGCGGCCACCAGCGGGCGCAGCCGGGTGGCGCGGATCCGGTCGACGGCGGGGGCCGCGCGGCGGCCGAGCGGGGTGAGTCCCCGGGCGACGAGGGCGCCGACGATCAGGCCGGCGGCGACGTCGTGCGGGTAGTGGGCGCCGACCCAGACGCGGGAGGCCGCCATCAGGAGCGCGGCCGGTACGGCGATCCGGCCCAGCTGCCGGTCGCACAGCAGCAGCGCGACCGCGGCCGCCGCCACGAGGGCGGAGTGATTGCTGGGGAAGGACCAGTCGCCGGGCCCGGGACAGACCTCGATGGTGACGGCGTGGAGCGTCCGGCAGGGCCGTGGTTCGCCGAAGAAGGTCTTGGCGAGGTCGTTGACGAGAAAGGCGGTGACCACGACGACGGGGGTGGCCAGCGCGGTCGCCATCGCGCCGGCGTCGCGGGTCCGCGCCCGCCACCAGCCGATCAGCATCAGGACGGCGAAGAGGGCGAGGCCGTAGTCGGTGCCGTACGTGATGAGGGTGTTGAGGTCGTGCGGGGTGTGGCGGGCGAGCCAGGTGATCCGGGTGTAGAGGCCGCCGTCGATCGAGGCTCCCCCGAAGGCGAGGTGGGTCACGGGGGTTCTCCTTGGCGGATCGGCAGCTCGGCGGCTGGGTGCGGGGGTGCGGAGGGGGCGGTCGGCCGGTGGTTCAGGCGCCGGGCGGCGGGGTGGGGTCGGGCGCCGGGTGCGGGCGCCTGCGGGAGCGGAGCAGTTCGACGGCGAGCGGGGCGAGCGACACCAGCACCACCAGGGCGACCAGCGGCAGCAGATAGCGGTCGACGTTCGGTACGGACGAGCCCAGGGCGTAGCCGGCGAGGGTGAGGCCGAGCGTCCAGAGCAGGCCGCCGGCGATCTGCCAGAGGGTGAAGGTGCGGGCGGGCACGCCCAGGGCGCCGGCCAGCGGGTTCAGCACGGTGCGCACGACGGGGACGAAGCGGGCCAGGACGAGGGCCTTGGCGTGGCCGTAGCGGGCGAGGAGCGCCTCGGCGCGGGCGGCGCCCTCGTGCAGCCGGCGGGCGCGGCTGCGGGCCAGCAGGGCGCGGCCGCCACGCCGGCCGATCCAGAATCCGGTCTGGGAGCCGGCGAGCGCCCCGACGGCGGCGGCCGTGAGCACCTGCGGCAGCGCGAGGTGGACCCCGCCGCCGGTGCCCGGGGCGCACAGCAGACCGGCGGTGAACAGCAGCGAGTCGCCGGGCAGGAAGAAACCCACCAACAGCCCCGTCTCGGCGAAGAGCACGACGGCGACGCCCAGCGCGCCGAACGCGGCCAGCAGGGACCCGGCATCGAGCACGTTCACGGCCTGGTTGACCGCTGTCACCTGCGGAAATGCGGCGGCGGCAGACATGTCGGCGGCCCCTTACATAATGGGTTGCGGGCCGGCTTCCGGTCGACCCGACCGACTACAGTTACGTAGACGGTCTACGGAACTGTAGACGACGAAAAGGTCAAGGGCGATCCATGTCGGAGACATCACCCGTGCAGCGGCGCCCCTCAGGCGAGCTGGAGGCGAGCGTGCTCGCGGCGCTCTGGGCGGCCGAGGGGCCGCTGAGCCCCGCCGACGTCCAGAGCGCGCTGGGCGGCCGGCTCGCGCGGACCACCGTCACCACGATCCTGACCCGGCTGCACGACAAGGGAGCGGTCTCCCGCTCCCGGGCCGGCCGCGGGTTCGCGTACTCGCCGATACAGGACTCCGCGGGGCTGACCGCCCGGCGGATGCGCAGCGAGCTCGACAAGCAGGACGACCGCGGCACCGCGCTCGCCCGCTTCGTCTCGCAGCTGACCAGCGAGGACGAGCAAGTACTGCGGTCCCTTCTGGAGGACGCGGAGGGCGCGGAGGGCGGCGCCCCCGAGGGACCCGAAGCCGGTCCGCAGCCCCGTCCCGGGGCCGGGCCGTGATCTTCGCCGTATGGATTCCCCTGCTGATGCCGCTGCTCGCGGTACCGGCCGCCCGCCGGCTGGCGCGGTCGCTGCCACCGCGCGCCGCGGCCTGGCTGCTGACGGGCTGTGCGGCCGCGCTGGCCGCCTGCACGGCCGCGGCGCTCGGCCTGCTGACGGCCGCCGGGGCGCTGCGCCTGCCGCCGGTCGCCGCCCTGGGCCATCTCTCCCTGCCGCTGCTCGGTGGCGATCCCGTCGTCTCGGTCCCCGCGGCCGGTGTCGCCGCGGCGCTGCTCACCGCCTGTGCGCTCGCCGTGGTCCACCGCACCCTCCGCCATCACACCGAGCTGCGCACCGCCCGGCGCACCACCGACGCCCATCCCCCGTCGGGCGATCTGTGCGTCCTGCCGGACTCCGCGCCCGATGCCTACGCCCTGCCGGGCCGCCCGGGCCGGGTGGTGGTCACGGCCGGGATGCTGCGGGCGCTGCCCCCGGACGAGCGGGAGGCGCTGTTCGCCCATGAGCGCGCCCATCTCGCGGGCCGGCACCACCTCTTCCTGCTCACGGTCGCGCTGGCCGCGGTCTGCCATCCGCTGCTCCGGTCCCTGCGCGCGCCCCTCGCGTACGCCCTGGAGCGCTGGGCCGATGAAGCGGCCGCGTCCCGGGTGGGCGACCGCCGTGTCACGGCCCGCGCCATCGGCCGCGCCGCACTGGCCGCCCGCCCCGCCGCCGCGGCGGCGCACCGTCCCGGCACCGTCCTCGCCGCGACGGCCGGGCCGGTACCCCGCCGGGTCGCCGCCCTGCTGGCCCCCGAGCGGGCCGTGGACCACCCTCCGGTGCGCGCCGGTCTCCACGGCCGCCGGCTGATCGCCGCGGGCCTGCTGGCCTGCGTCACCTTCTCCGCGGCCGCCGCCCTGGACGCCGCGGCCGATCTGCACGAGACGGTGGAGGTCGCCCAGGGGGAGGCGGCGCGCTGACGGGCCGGGGGGGGACGGGCGCGCACGGAAAACGTCGTCGGGCTGCCTGGCGCTGTGCACTGTGGGGCGGGAGGGCAGGCGTCCCGCGTTGACCAACGGGCCGGGAGGGCAGGCGCCCCGCGCCGGCCAACGGACCAGGAGAGCAAGCGCCCCGCGCCGGCCAACGGGCCGAGGCGGCAGGCGCCCCGCGCCGGCCAACGGACCAGGAGAGCAAGCGCCCCGCGCCGGCCAACGGACCGAGGCGGCAAGCGCCCCGCGCTACGCGCCCGCCCCGGTCCCCGTAGCGGACCCCGCTCCCGTCCCCCCGCCCTTCCCCGTCCCGACCGTGAAGCCCAGGGTGGCGCCGCCGCCCGGGCGGCGGGTGGCGAAGGCATGGCCGCCGTGGGCGGTGGCGATCTCGCGGACGATGGCGAGGCCGAGGCCGGAGCCGGGCAGACCGCGGGCCGTCGCGGCCCGGTAGAAGCGGTCGAAGACCCGGGTGAGGTCGGCGTCCGTGATACCGGGGCCGCGGTCGAGGACCTCGATGCGGGCGCCGGTGACGAGGACCTCGATCGGCTCCGTGCCGCCCGCGTCGAACTTGGCGGCGTTCTCCAGCAGATTGGTGAGCGCACGGTGCAGCGCGGCGGACCGGCCCTCGACCACCGCCGGGCGGATGGTCCGTACGGTGATCTCTCGGCCGGTGCGGCGGCGGGCCGAGGCCGCCGCCTTCTCCGCGACCTCGGCCAGGCTCACGTCGGAGAGCGGGTCGTCGTCGCGCTGTCCGGCCGCCAGGTCGACCAGCTCGTTGACCAGATCGCTGAGTTCACGGGCCTCCCCCGCCAGATCGGCCAGCAGCTCGTCGCGGGCGTCCGGGGGCAGCTCGTCGAACCGCTTGAGCAACGAGATGTTCGTCCGGAGCGAGGTCAGCGGGGTGCGCAGCTCGTGGCCGGCGTCCTGGACGAGGCGCTGCTGGTCCTGGACGGCGCTGGCCAGCCGGCCGAGCATGTCGTCGAAGGCCCGCCCGAGCCGGGCGACCTCGTCCCGCCCCGCCACCGGTACCGGCACGTCCAGCCGCCCGTGCTCCGCCACCTTCTCGGCGACCGAGGTCAGCCGCACCAGCCGGCCGGTGATCCGGCGCGCCAGCCACCAGCCGCCCGCACCCGACAGCGCGATGACCGCGGCGGCCAGCAGGGCGGTGCGCTGCTGGAGCGCCGAGAGCAGATCCTCGGTCTCGCTGAACTTCTGCGCGACCTGCACCGCACCACGGCCGCCGCCGAGCGCCACCGTCGCGACGTGGTACTCCTCGTCGCCGATGTCCGCCTCCCGCTCCGTGTCCCGGCCGGCCTGCGCGTCGGTGGCGATCCGGCGTTCCGCGGCACCGACCGGGAGGGCCGGGCGCCCCGGCTCCACGACCCGGCCGCCGGCGCCCAGGATCTGCACCTCGGTACGGGTGGGCCGGGTGAGGTCGTCGCGCGGCCCGTCGTGGTCGGGATCGGCGCTCGTGTAGTCGGCCGGCACGAACTGCTTCTCCTGGACCTGGCTGCGCAGATCCCGTACGACCTGCGAGAACACCGACTTCTCGTCGACCCTTACCAGCCGGGCCGCCGCGTCGTAGCTGAGGAATCCGACGAGCAGGGTCACCGCCGCGGCCCCCGCCGCGAACGCCACCGCGAAGGCCGTGCGCAGGCTGGCGGGCTTACGGGTGCGCAGCCAGGCGGCCGACCCGCCGCTCCGCCAGGAGCGCAGCCGGCTCCGCAGCCGGGCGCGCAGCCGGCGACCGGGACGGGTGCGGGGACCGGTCCCGGTGCGGTCGCGGGGGCCGGACATCTCAGTCCTCCCGCAGCACGTAACCGACGCCGCGCACCGTGTGGATCAGCGGGCGGCTGCCCGGGACGTCGACCTTGCGCCGCAGATAGCCCACGTACACCGCGAGGTTCTTCGAGCCGGGGCCGAAGTCGTAGCCCCAGATGCGGTCGTAGATCGTCGAATGGTCCAGGACGATCCCGGCGTTGCGGGCCAGCAGCTCCAGCAGCTCGAATTCGGTCCGGGTCAGCTCCAGCTCCCGCTCGCCGCGCCAGGCGCGGCGCGAGGGACCGTCGATCCGCAGATCCGCCGCCTCGACGACACCGCTGTCCGCCACCCTGGCGTCGTACGGCCCCTCGGCGGCCTCGTCCTCGTCGCCGCCGCCGGAACCGGCGGCCGCGCCGTCCTCCTCCGCCGCCGCTCCCGCCGTCGTCCGCCGCAGCAGCGCCCGCAGCCGGGCGAAGACCTCCTCGACCTCGAACGGCTTGACCACGTAGTCGTCCGCCCCGGCATCCAGACCGGCGATCCGGTCGGCCGTCTCGACCCGGGCGGTGAGCATCAGGATCGGGGTGCGGTCCTGCTCGGCCCGCAGCACCTGGCACACCTGGAGCCCGTCGATCCCCGGCATCATCACATCCAGCAGGATCACATCGGGCCGCTCACGGTGCGCGGCGGCCAGCGCCTGGATGCCGTCGGCGACAGCGGTGACCTGGTACCCCTCCAGCGTCAGGGCACGCTCCAGCGCGGTGCGGATGGGCCGGTCGTCCTCGGCGAGCAGTACGGAATGGGTCACCCGGGCAAGTCTGCCAAGGGCCCGGAGGCGCTACGGCGGGCGGCCGGTCCGGCGGTGGCTTTCTTACCCGGATCTCACCCGCGGTTCTTACCGGGCTCTCACCCTCGCCACGCCATCGGCTTACCCCTTACCGCCACGGTTGCCCCGTGCCGGACGGGCCGGACGCGGCGACCGCACCGCGAACGTACCGGCCGGTCGGATCGAACGACTCGGCACATCTCGGGGAAGAGCACGACACCATATGAAGATCACCCTCCTGCTGCACAACGCCTATGCCATCGGCGGCACCATCCGCACCACCTTCAACCTCGCGGCCGCGCTCGCCGACCGGCATGACGTCGAGATCGTCTCGATGCTGCGGCACCGCGAGGTTTCTCGGTTCACCCTGGATCCGCGGGTGCGGCTGATACCGCTGGTGGACACCCGGGTGGGCAGCGAGGACATGGCCGATCCGCTCTTCGGTGAGCCCGCCAGGGACTTCCCGCTGGCCGAGAAGCGGCACCACCAGTACAGCCGGCTGGTCGACCTCCGCGCCGCGGAGTTCCTGCGCACCACCGACGCGGACGTGCTGATCGGCACCCGGCCCGGCATCAATGTCTACCTGGCGCGGTTCGGCCCCCGCCGGGCGCTGCGGATCGCCCAGGAGCACCTCCGCTACGACGCCCACAGCAAGCGGCTCCGGACCGAACTCGCCCCGCATTACCGGACGCTGGACGCCGTGGTCACCACCACCGAGGCGGATGCCTCCGTCTACCTCGCACGGATGCCGCTGCCCGGCGTACGGGTCCTGGCCGTGCCCAACATCGTGCCCGCGCCGGCCGGGCCGCCGTCCGAGGGCACCGCGAAGGTGATCGCGGCGGCCGGCCGGCTGGTCCGCGGCAAGCGCTTCGACCTGCTGATCGAGGCATTCTCCGCGGTCGCCGCCAAGCACCCCGACTGGCGGCTGCGGATACACGGCGGCGGCGCCGAGCGCGCACAGCTCCAAGGGCTGATCGACGGGCTCGGGCTGAGCGAGCAGGCGACCCTGACCGGGCCGCGCTCCCCGATAGAGGCGGAGTTCGCCAAGGCGTCGATCGTCGCCTCGGCCTCGGACGCGGAGTCCTTCGGCATGACCATCGTCGAGGCGATGCGCTGCGGAGTGCCCGTCGTCAGCACCGACTGCCCGCTGGGGCCGGCCGAGATCATCCACGACGGTACGGACGGGTTGCTGGTGCCGCGCGGCGACGGCCGGGCGCTGGCCGCCGCTCTCCTCCAGCTCGTCGAGGACCCGCAGCGCCGCCGCGAGATGGCCCGTACCGCGCTGGAGAGCTCGCGCCGCTACGACCCGGAGCCGATCGCCGAGCGCTATCAACTCCTCTTCCAGGAGCTGCGGTCGACGCGCGGAAGCCGCGCCCGGCAGCGCGTCCTCGGCCGCGTCCGCGCCCGCGCACGACGGCTGGTACGACGCGCCCTGCGGCGCTGAAGCGGCCGCCTTCCGGCCCGCGGGGCCGGTCCATCCGGCGAAACCGGCCCGCCTCAACTTGACCGCAGCACAAGGAACTTCCCGACCGCAGCCTGGCGTCCCCGGTAGCGAACATGCTGAACTGCTGGAAAGCGAAAAGGCATCACCGCCGGAACAAGGCGGGCCCGCAGGAAGAATCGCCGGCCCGCAGGAAAATCTGATCACCGAAACGCAAGATCCCAGGAACCCGGGAACCCGGGAACCCGGGAACGCCCGGAACACACTGCAACACAGGGGACGCTTCGAGCAGTTGACGCTTCGAATCCGCAGGTCCGATCGGCAGGAGGCCGTTCATGCTGCATGGTGTCGATGTCAGCTCCTACAACACTTCGTACTCCGCCGAGGGGCTGGACTTCGTTTTCGTCAAGGCGACCGAAGGCCGCTCCTACATCAATCCGCATCAGTCCGCGCAGGCGTCAAAGGCCCGTAAAGCGGGCTGCGTGGTCGGTTTCTACCACTTTCTGTGGCCGGGGAATATCGCCGCCCAGGCGAAATACTTCGTCGAGAAATGCGTATCGGTCCAGGGCGACCTCCTCGCCTGCGACTGGGAGCGCACCGGCGAGGGGACGTACGCGAGCAACGCGCAGAAGGACCAGTTCCTGGCCGAGGTGAAGAAGCTGCGGCCCACCCACCGGGTGATGCTCTACTGCAACCGCGATTTCTGGCTCAACCACGACACCACGTCCTACGCGGCCGACGGCCTGTGGATCGCCGACTACGTCTCCGCCGGGCATCCGCGGATCAAGGCGAAGTGGCGTATCCACCAGTACACGGACCGGCCCCTGGACAAGGACGTCGCGGACTTCTCGACCAAGGCCGCCCTCAAGAAGTGGGCGCACCCGGCATAAGGTTTCCTACCGGTGCGCCCTTCCGCGCCCCCAGGAACCGCGCCTACGCAGCGGGGAACACTGCGTAGGCGGCACAGGAGCAGCGCGTCACCCCCACCGCACGACGCGGCACGAGAACAAGAGGAGCAGCCGTGACCGACCCGGCGTCCAAGGCCCTGCAACAGGAGATCGCCCGGGATCTCCAGGTGACCGCGTCCTTCGACGCCGAGCAGGAAATCGAGCGCCGGGTGACCTTCCTCACGGAACGGCTGACCTCCACGGGCCTGCGCTCCCTGGTCCTGGGGATCAGCGGCGGCGTCGACTCCACCACCACCGGGCGGCTCTGCCAGCTCGCCGTGGAGCGGGCCCGCGCCGCCGGGCACGACGCGACGTTCTACGCGATGCGGCTGCCCTACGGCGTCCAGGCGGACGAGAAGGACGCTCAGCGGGCGCTGGAGTTCATCCGCGCCGACCGGGAGCTGACCGTCGACATCCGCCCGGCGAGCGACGCGGCCCTCCAGGCCGCGGTGGACGGCGGGCTCACCTTCCGCGACGCCCACCACCAGGACTTCGTCCAGGGCAACATCAAGGCGCGCCAGCGCATGATCGCGCAGTACGCGGTCGCGGGTGCGCACGACGGCCTGGTCGTGGGCACCGACCACGCGGCCGAGGCGGTCTCCGGCTTCTTCACGAAGTTCGGTGACGGTGCGGCCGACGTGGTGCCGCTCACCGGCCTGACCAAGCGCCGGGTGCGCGCGGTGTCGGCGGCGCTGGGCGCCCCCGAGGAGCTGGTGCACAAGGTGCCGACGGCCGACCTGGAGACGCTCGACCCGGGCAAGCCGGACGAGGACGCGCTCGGTGTGAGCTACGACCAGATCGACGCCTTCCTGGAGGGCGAGCCGGTCGACGCCGCGGCCGCCGAGGCCATCGTCCGCCGCTACCGCCTCACGGACCACAAGCGGGCGCTGCCGCTGGCTCCCTGAGGGGGCGGGGCTGCCGCTCGTTCCTGGAGGGGCGGGCGCTGCCGCTCGCTCCCTGAGGGGCGGGCGTTCCCGCTGGCTCCCTGAGGGGGCGGGCGGGTCCGGGGCGGCTGCGGGGCTGTGGAGTGGCTTTGCGCGGCCTCTGAGCGCTTCGGCGGGCGCGGAGCGGCTTCGGGGGCGGCCTGCGGCGGGGGCTCCGTCCATGCGACTGCGGGGCGGCTTCTGGCGGCTTCGGAGGGGGCTGTGGAGTGGCTTTTGCGCGGCCTCTGGGGGCTTCGGCGGGGCCGCGCTGCGGCTGCGCGCAACGGCCTCTGAGCTCTCCCCCGCCCCCTCCCCCCTCTCCCCCTTCGGGGGAGGGGGCGGGGGTGGGTTCGGGGGTGGGGGGATGGGGCCCCGCCGCCGTGACATGAGCACCCCGCCCCGTGACCTCCCCGGCCCCGCCCCCGCCCGTCATGGACCGGCAAGGCGACCGTCACCATCCCGGTGCTAAATCGTGGGCGTGAGCGGGCATGCATGCGGCCATGGGAAGCCGCGAAATGCGATCGGAAGATCAACTGTCAGTGGGGCCGCCTAGGCTCCAAGACATGGGTTACGCAAACCTGCGCGAACTCCAGACCGCGCTGACCACCGCCTCCGACCTTGCCTCGTCCCTGCAATCCGCGCCGACCCGGCGCGATGCGGACCAGCTCGTCGACGTCCTCCGGCAAGCGCTGACCGCTGCCAGTTCACTGGGCGCCGAGACCGGCCCGACCGGCTGCGCCATACATCCGAACGGCGCGGTCGACCCGTTGTACGGCGACCCGGAGGACCCCCTCCCGCCGGGCTACGGAAAGTGCCTGCTCTGCAACGACCGCCGGCGCAGGGCGGACGCCCACCATCCGCACCCCCGGCCGCATGCCCGCCCGCATCCGCGCTGGCGCCGTCGGCTGAGCGCCTAGGCGGGGAGGGCTTGAGACCCACCGGCCGGACCGCCGCGGCCAGGGCCGGACTACCATCCGCGCATGCGACCTGCCACATACAGCGATGAGGACCTGGAACAGCACTCCCTGCGGCGACGGGTGCCCGACGACGGGCAGCGGTCCGGCTTCGAGCACGACGTCGACCGGATCCTGTATTCGACGCAGTGGCGGGCGCTGGCCGGCAAGAGCCAGGTGGTGGCCAGCGCCGAGCTGGGCGCGTACCACACCCGGCTGACCCACTCGATGAAGGTGGCTCAGCTCGGCCGGCGGATGGCCGAGCGCCTGGAGCGCCAATACGGCGGGCCGAATCCGGCGCTCGTCGAGGCGGCGTGCATGGCCCACGACATCGGCCATCCGCCCTTCGGGCACGCGGGTGAGCTGGCGCTGCGCGCCACGATGGACGAGCTGCACTTCGCGGACGGTGTGCTGGACAGCTTCGAGGGCAATGCGCAGACCCTGCGGGTGCTGACCTTCCTCGCCGCCCACAAATATCCGGGCCATCGCGGGCTGCATCTGACCCGCGCCTGTCTGGACGCCGCCACCAAATACCCGTGGGAGCGGGCGCCCGTCGACCAGGATCCGGCGCGGCATGTGAAGTGGGGGGTGTATGTCGCCGACCGGGAGGCGTTCTCGTGGGTGCGGGCCGGCCGTACGGACACCGCCGTGCCCGTCGAGGAGCAGGTCATGGACTGGGCGGACGATGTCACCTACGCCTGCCATGACGTCGAGGACTTCTACCGTACGGGCCTGATCCCGCTGGCCGCGCTGTTCCCGCCGGACGGTGCCGCGGGCGCCGACACCGAGCGGGAGATCCGCCGCTTCCTGGATTACGTCCAGGCCAAGCGGGCGCGGGAGGGCGAGGCCTTCGACCGTGCCGCGGCGCTGGTGATGATGGCGGACATCGGCAAGCGGCTGGCGGTGCCCGCCCCGTACAGCGGCAGCCATGAGGACGCGGTCGCGGTCAATCGCCGCACGGCCGATCTGATCTCGTACTTCACCCGCGGGATCGAGCTGGAGGTGGGCGGCGCGGCCGCGATCCGCTACGGGGCGCAGCTGGTGATACCGCCGGAGCGGCGGGCCGCCTGCGATCTGCTCAAGGAGCTGGTGTGGTGCTATGTCATCGACCGCCCGGCGCTGGCGACCCAGCAGCACGGCAAGCGGCGGGTGGTGAGCGAGCTGCTGCGCTGGACCCATGACGCACCGGAGCTGCTGCCGCCGGACCGCGCCGAGGAGCTGTCGCTGCACGGCGACCGGCTGCGTGCCGCCGCGGACCATGTCGCCTCGCTGACCGAGGACCAGGCGCTGGCCCTGCACCGGCGGCTGTCCGGCACGGGCCTGGGGTCGGTCAACGACAACGTCTGGCTGTGAGCCCGGGGGCGGGAGGCCGGCGCCGTTTCGCAACGGCCCGGCCCCGCCGCCCGGCCACTCGGGCCTGCCCGGTGGCCATTCGGTCCCGCCCGCCGGTGGCTAATCGGTCCAGCCCCCCGCCGGTGGCTATTCCGTCCCACCGCGCGGCTGGTCGGCCACGTCCCGGGGCCGTTCCGTGCCGCCCCCCGGCTGATCGGCCTCGTCCCGGGCCTGTTCCGTCCCTTCCCCCGGCTGGTCGGACCCGCCCCGCGGCGGTTCCGTCCCGCCCCGGGGCTTCTTCTCCGGCCGTAGCGCGATACGGCCGAGCACCGCCGCGACGGCCAGTGCGGCCACCGCGATCAGCACCTGGTCCGGTACGCCGTTCCCGATCCGCGTCGCCCACTCCTCGGCCCGGAACTCGGCGTCCGCGTCGAGAATCCCGGGCAGCGCACTGGTCCCGTTGAAGCGCAGGAACAGCACGCCGATGCCGATGAAGAACACCCCGGACAGCACCGAGGTGGTGTGCAACCGCAGCTTGCCGAGGGCGAATTCACGGCCCCGCAGCCAGCCCCGGGTGCCGAGCTTGCAGCGGTCCCACAGCAGCGCCAGCACGAACAGCGGCAGCGCCATCCCCAGCGCGTAGACGGCCAGCATCGAGGCGCCGTACACGGGTGAGCCGCTGACCGCCGTCACCGTCAGCACCGCGCCGAGGATCGGGCCCGCGCAGAAGCCGGCGAGGCCGTAGACACAGCCGAGCAGAAACGTGGAGACGGCCGACCGCGGGGTGATCCGCGCGGCGGCGGTCTGGGCACGCCGGGAGGCGAAGCCCAGGCCGAGGATCTGGGCGAGCCCCATCGCGATGACGACCCAGCCGCCGACGGCGATCAAGAGATCGCGGTGGCCGTTGAACAGCCGGCTGGCCGCCGTACTGGCCGCGCCGAGCGGCACCAGCGTCGTGGCCAGCCCCAGGTAGAACACGCCGGTACGGGCCATCAGCCGGCCCGGGGTGGAGAGGGAGTACGCGAAGAAGGCCGGCAGCAGCAGCGCGCTGCACGGGCTGAGCAGGGCCAGCGCCCCGCCCAGGAACGCCGCGAGGTAGCCGATGTCGGTCACTGCCCGGCCCCCTTGTCCGCCGGCCCGTTCTTGGCCTCCGGCCCCTTCTTGGCCGCGCGCGCCGCGGCGTCCTTGATGCCCTGCGCGAAGACTTCGGCGGGCTGGGCGCCGGCGACCGGCCGGCCGTTGATGAGGAAGGACGGCGTGGACTGCACCCCGAGCTGGTAGCCCTCGTCCTGGTCCTTCTTCAGTGCCCGCGCGGCGTCCGCGCTCTTCATGTCCGCACGGAACTTCTCGATGTCGGGCACACCGCTCGTGCGGGCCAGGTCGACGAGCTTGTCCTCGGCGAGCGCCTTGCCCTTGCGGGTCTTGGCGTACAGCGCGTCGTGCAGCTGCCAGAACCTGCCCTGCTGCCCGGCGGCCCAGGAGGCGCGGGCGGCGCGCTCGGAGTCGGCGCCGAAGACGGTGAAGTTGCGGAATTCGATGCGCAGGGTGCCCGCGTCGACGAACTTCTTGATCAGTCCGGGCTGGGTCTCGCGGGTGAAGCGGCCGCAGAACGAGCACTGGTAGTCGGCGTATTCGACCAGGACCACCGGGGCGTCCTTCTTGCCGACGGCCAGTGGGTCGCCGTCCTGGCGCCGGCTGGTCCGCTCGGCGAGGTCGTCGAACATCTTCTGCTGTGCGGGATCTTCCTCGGGCTCGACGGAGGCGGCGGCCTCGGGGGCGCCGCGGTCGGTGCCGCGGTCGCCCTCGGCGGACTTGCCGATGGCGACGCCGATGGCGATGACGGCCACGACGAGGGCGATGACCGCGCCGATGGCGGCCAGTTTGCGGGTGGGAGAGGCGGAAACGGGCATGCGGAAGCTCCAGACGTACGGAGGGGGAATTCAGGCCGTGTGCGTCGGGGCAGCGGCCTATATCCGCAGTACGGGCAGGAGCGTGGTGGGGTCGGTGGCGGACGCGCCGTCGGTCGGTGGCCGGGCGAGCGCGTACTGCGCGGGCGGATCCGCGGAGAGCGGCCCCGGGCCGGTGGTGGCGGGGGCGAGGGGCTCACCGCGGTGCGGGGTGGGCAGCGGGGCGGACTCGTCGGGCCCCGGCGCATGCCGGCCCGAGCACTTCTTGGGCGCGTGGGCCACGGCGACGGGGGCGTCGGGATCGAGGTGCGGGCCGCTGTCGGCGGCGGCCGGCCGGGCCGGTGTGCCACCGCCCGCCGGGTTCGCGGCGTCCGGTGAAACCGCCGCCGTGTCCGGTGAAACCGCCGTCGCGTCCGGTGCGGCCGCCGGTGCGCCACCGGTGCGCCATGTCGCCGCGGCCGTCGCCGCCCGGCCCGAGAGCCAGGCCTGGTCGCCGCCGATGCGGCACAGCAGCGGACCGAAGGTGACGGCGAGGAGGAGCAGCAGCGTCAGCGTGGCCGACCGGCGCACGTGGTGCATGTCCCTCCTCTCCGTACCTGCGCGAGCATGAACAACCCATCCTACGGATCGTCACCGCGCGAGCGGAGCACCGACCGGCGTCGGGGCCGTCGGGGGGCGGTCGGAGGGCCCGGGGCCCTGCGGCCGGGCGGGGAAACCGGTTCTCAGCGGTCGGCGATCCGCATCTCGAACCAGGTCGTCTTGCCGCGGGGCAGCAGGTCCACGCCCCAGCGGTCGGAGAGCTTGTCGACGAGGAAGAGGCCACGGCCGCTGATGTCCATTTCCTGGACCGGCATGAGACAGGGCAGACCGCGGGACGGGTCGCGCACCTCGATACGGAGCCAGCCACGGCGGCGGAGCATCCGCAGCCCGAACGTGCGGGCGCCGGTGTGCCGCACGGCGTTGCCGACGAGCTCGGAGACCAGCAGCACGGCGTGCTCGGCGAGCTGGGGGGTCAGGGACCACTGTTTGAGGAGTACGGCGGCGGTCAGCCGGCGGGCGATGCCGGCGGACTGGGGGCGCGAGGGGAGCCGGACCTCGCCGAGGGTCGGGTCACCGACCAGATCGAGGGCCGCGGACACCGGTTTGCGAGGAGCCGGCGCGGTGTCCTCGCCCCCCTCGGGGATGCCCCATCGCGCGGCGGCCGTATCCCTCCGCGGCCGCGGCTGCTCCATTCCTTCGAGGCCCGCCATGCCCCCCATCATGGCTGCTGCGTGGCGTCCACGGGGGCGGAACCGACGGAATCGATTGTCCGGAATCGTCGGTTCCAGCCCCCGGGTGAGACATATGCCAACGGCAGTTAAGGTTCCGGTGCGCCCCGGCTGACCTGCGACGACACCGGGCCCGCGAAGGAACGACCGAGGAGATCAACAAGGTGCCCTTAAGGCGCAATTAAGCCTTTTCCTTGTCGCCCACACGAGGCATTGCCTCCCGGGCAAACCTCAGACGTCTCACCAACACCAGCAATTTCAGAGGAACTTGGCCTTGCCGGGCCCCTCCTCGACGAAGCTGCGCATACCGGTCTCCCGGTCCTCGGTCGCGAACAGCCCCGCAAACCAGTTGCGTTCGATGGTCAGGCCGGTGTCGATGTCCGTCTCCAGGCCCGCGTCGACGGATTCCTTGGCGGCCCGCAGCGCCAGTGCGGGGCCGGCCGCCAGCCGTGCCGCCCAGGCGTGCGCCTGCTCGTAGACCTCGGCGGCCGGCACCACCCGGTCGACCAGGCCGAGGGTGAGCGCCTCGTCGGCCTTCACCTGACGGCCGGTGAAGATCAGGTCCTTGGCCTTGGACGGGCCGACCAGCCGCGCCAGCCGCTGGGTGCCGCCGGCCCCCGGGATCAGTCCCAGCAGGATCTCCGGCTGGCCGAGCTTGGCGTTGTCGGCCGCGATCCGGAAGTCGGCGCAGAGCGCCAACTCGCAGCCGCCACCGAGCGCATAGCCGGTGACCGCGGCGACGACCGGCTTGGGGATCCGGGCCACGGCGGTGAACGAGTCCTGTAGGGCCTTGGAGCGCACGACCATGGCCGGGTGGTCCATGGCCTGCATTTCCTTGATGTCCGCACCGGCCGCGAACACCTTCTCGCCGCCCCACACGACGACGGCACGCACATCGTCGCGGCGGGTGACCTCCTCGGCCAGCTCGCGCAGCCGGTCCTGGGTGGCGATGTCCAGTGCGTTCATCGGCGGACGGTCCAGGCGGATGGTGCCGACGCCGTCGGCGACCTCGAGATTCACAGTCATGCGGGAAGGTTAGTACGCGTTAACGCCGTCGGGCCCGGTGCACTCCGTCACAGTGCACCGGGCCCGGTCGTCCTCCGGCCGCTCTACTGGCGGGCCTTCCACTTCTCCCAGGAGAGGTTCCAGTCGCTGAAGCCGTTGTCGGGCTGGATCGTTTCGTCATGCGAGTTCTTGACGATGACCACATCGCCGACGACGGAGTTGCGGAAGAACCACGCCGCCGGGGTGGAGCTGTCGCCGCCACCGCGCTGGTCGAAGAGGCCCACACAGCCGTGGCTGGCGTTGCGGTTGCCGAAGGTCGCGCTGCCCGACCAGTAGTTGCCGTGCAGGAACGTGCCGGAGGTGCTCAGCCGCAGCGCATGCGGGACGTCCTTGATGTCGTACTCGCCGCCGAAGCCGACGGTGTCACCGTTCATCCGCGTCACGAGATGCTTCTCGCTGATCACCATCTTGCCGTTGTACGTCTCGGTGCCCGGCGCGCCCGAGGTGATCGGGATGGTCTTGATCTTCTTGCCGTCGCGGACCACGGTCATCTCCTTCGACTCGGCGTCGACCGTGCTGACCTGACTGCGGCCGACGGTGAAGGAGACCTCCTTGGCCTGGGTGCCGTAGACACCGGGCCGGCCCTCGACGCCGTTGAGGTCGAGCTTGAGGGTGACCTTGGTGCCGGGCGCCCAGTACTTCTCGGGGCGGAAGTCGAGGCGGTCGTTGCCGAACCAGTGGCCCTCGACCGGGACCGACGGCTTCGCGGTGACCTTGATGGCGTCCTCGACGGCCTTCGGGTCGGTGATGCCGCGGGTGAAGTGGATCGATACCGGCATCCCGACGCCGACCTGCTGGCCGTTCTCGGGGCTGTACTGGCCGATGAAGGTGTTCTTGGGGACGAGGGTGGTGAAGCTGGAGTGCTCGGCGGCCTCCCGGCCCTTGCCGTCCACCGCTATGGCGTCGACGGTGTACTCCGTCGAGGCGCCCAGATGGCCGCTCGGCTGCCACAGGGCGCCGCTGCCCGCTATCTTCCCGTCGACCTCGTTGCCCTTGCCGTCCTTGACCTTGACGGACTTGAGCCTGCCCTTCTGGGCGGTCACCTTCAGCGCGCCGCTGGTGGCGACGTCATGCGCGCCGTCCTTGGGCGCTATCGTCACGGCGGCCTGCGAGGCGGCCTTGTCCCCGCCCGCCTTGCCGGCCGGACTGTCCTCGTCGCCGTCGCCGCCACATGCGGTCACCAGCAGCAACACCGCTCCGAGCACCAGGGCCAGCGGGCCCCCGCCCTTGTGCGGCCACCGACGCCGGCGAGCCGGCTCCCCCGAATTCGGCTGGACGTTCACAACTGGCCCCTTTTCCCCTCGCACGGCCCGCAGTCCCCCGCGCGCGGGTGCGGACAGCCGCGCGCTTGCCGTTAGATAACCACACCGCGGTGACAGTGAACTCCCCGTGAACGTCACCGTTTAGTCCCAAGTGCGGGGGTGGTGCGGGGGCAGGGGGCGGGCGGTCCCGCGGGCCGGTGTTCCGGTCAGTCCAGCGCGGACCCGGCCCGCCACAATTCCCAGGGCATGTTCCAGCCGCCGAGGCCGTTGTCCGGCGCGACCGTACGCTCCGGGGAATGCTGCACCACCACGGTGTCGCCGACGATCGAGCGGCCGAAGAACCAGCCCGCCGGGGTGTGCGGGCCGCCTCCCTTGATGTCCTTGAGCCCGACACAGCCATGGCTGGTGTTGAGGCCGCCGAAGATCTCGGGCGGCGCCCAGTAGTTGCCGTGGAGGAAGGTCCCGGACCTGGTGAGGCGCATGGCGTGCGGCACGTCCGGGATGTCGTACTCGCCGCCGAAGCCGACGGTGTCGCCGTCCATCCGGGTCATCGAGTGCCGCTCCAGGATCACCATCTTCCCGTTGTAGGTGGGGTTCTCGTCGTCGCCCGCGGTGACCGGCAGCACCGCCACCACCCGGCCGCCCTGGTGCACCGTCATGGTGTGCCGGGCCGCATCGATGACGCTGACCTGGTCCCGGCCCACCCGGTAGTGGACGGTCCTGCGCTGCGTCCCGTAGGCGCCCGGTCCGGCCTTCACCCCGCGCAGCCGCAGCTCCACCGTGATCTCGGTGCCCGGGCGCCAGCGCTCACGGGGCCGGAAGTCCAGCCGGCGGTGGCCGAACCAGTGGGCGGCGATCTCGACGGCGGGCCGGGCGCTGACCTTGACGGCGCGCTCGACGGCCGCGCGGTCGGCGAGCGGCCGGTTGAAGACCAGCGAGAAGATCAGGCCGGTGCCGACCGTGGCGTCGCTCTGCGGGGAGAAGTGGCCGGTGAAGCGGCGGGCGGGTACGGAGGTGGTGAAGGTGGTGTGGCGGGCCGAGCGGTGGCCTGCGCCGTCCAGCGCCACCGCGTCGACGGTGTACTTCGCGCCGAGTTGGAGACGTCCGGGCACCGGCCGCCAGGCCATGCCGTCCGGCGAGATCCGCCCGGCGACCGGCTGCCGGCCGGCGTCACCGGTCCGGCTGACCTCGACCCGCTCCAGCCGCCCCTGGGGCACCCGGACCTCGAACCGCCCGTCGGCGCGCACGCCGTGCGCGCCGTTGTGCGGGATGACCCTGATCGTCTCCTCCGGGGAGCGCGGTTTGCCGCCGACGAACTCCTCCGCGTCCGCGCAGCCGGCCAGCGCCACCGCCCCGGCGAGCCCGGCCACGGCGGCGAGGACGACGCGGGTACGGCGGGCCGCCCGCGCCGCCGCCCGACCGCCCGTCCGGACCTGCGCCCGGTCCGGCACCCGGCCCCGCACACGGTTTCCCTGGCGGTGCTTCGCTCGGTCCCCTGCTCGGTCCTGCTGATGGGCGGTCATATACCGGATTGTGACGGATGATGCTCAAGTTAGGAGGTATGCCGCGTAACGGAATGTCACGGACACGTAAGGCGGAACAATCAGCCCTCGCCGCGAGAAGCGTGCGGCAACGCCCGGTTGCGGGCAGAACAACGGGGAGGGCGGGGACACCTGCACGGCCGGGACTCCTCCAGCTGACGCTGGGCGGTACCCCCATGCCGGGGACGCCGCCCGACCGAGCCATGAGCCGCAGGAGGCCGGCACGTGTCGAGCGCACCCGAGCAGGAGGCGGTGGCAGATGAACCACTCGCCCCACCCGCTGACATCCGCCCCGGCAACCCCACGCCCCTAGGGGCCCGATACCGCACCGGCCCCGATGGCATCGCCGGCACCAACTTCGCCCTGTGGGCGGGCGGCGCCGAGGCCGTGGAACTGTGTCTGTTCGACGACGCGGAGCGCGAGACGCGCCATGCGCTGACCGAGCTCACCCACGAGATCTGGCACGGCTTCCTGCCCGGCGTCCGCCCCGGCCAGCGCTACGGCTACCGGGTGCACGGCCGCTGGGACCCCTGGAGCGGCGCCCGCTGGAACCCGGCGAAGCTGCTGCTGGACCCGTATGCCAGGGCTGTGGACGGCGACTTCGGCGCCCGTACGGAGCGGTCCGGGGCGGGGTCCGCACTGCCCGCCCAGCTCTACGGGCATGTCCGCGACTGGCCGCAGCAGCAGGCCGCCGACACCGTGCGCGACGACCGGGACTCGGCGCCGTACGTCCCCAAGGGCGTCGTGGTCGGCGAGGACACCGGGGACGAGGGCGGCGCCGACGAATGGGAGGACGACCGCAGGCCCAAGACGCCGTGGCCGGATTCCGTCCTCTACGAACTGCATGTGCGCGGCTTCACGATGCGTCACCCCGGTGTTCCGGAGCGGCTGCGCGGCACGTACGCGGGGCTCGCGCACCCCGCCGCGCTGGAGCACCTCGTCCGGCTCGGTGTCACCGCCGTCGAGCTGCTGCCCGTCCACCAGTTCGCGCACGAGGACCATCTGGTGCGCCGGGGGCTGCGCAACTACTGGGGCTACAACTCCCTCGGCTACTTCGCGCCGCATGCCGGATACGCCGCCACCGGGACCCGGGGGCAGCAGGTCGGCGAGTTCAAGCGGATGGTGCGGGCGCTGCACGACGCGGGCATCGAGGTGATCCTCGACGTCGTCTACAACCACACCGCGGAGGCCGGCGAGCTGGGCCCGACGCTCTCCCTGCGGGGCATCGACAACCGCGGCTACTACCGCCTGGCGAACGAGGCCCGCCGCTACACCGACTACACCGGCTGCGGCAACACCCTGCATGTCGTCCAGCCCCATGTCCTGCGGCTGATCACCGATTCGCTGCGCTACTGGGTCACCGAGATGGGCGTGGACGGCTTCCGCTTCGATCTGGCGGCCGCACTGGCCCGCTCCATGCACGACGTCGACATGCTCTCCCCGTTCCTCGCGGTGATCGCCCAGGACCCGGTGCTGCGCCGGGTCAAGCTGATCGCCGAGCCCTGGGACGTGGGATCGGGCGGCTACCAGGTCGGCGCCTTCCCGCCGCTGTGGACGGAGTGGAACGACCGCTACCGCGACACCGTCCGCGACTTCTGGCGCGGTGCCCAGCACGATGTCCGCGACCTGGGCTACCGCCTCTCCGGATCGAGCGACCTGTACGCCTGGGGCGGCCGCCGCCCGTACGCCTCGGTCAACTTCATCACCGCGCACGACGGCTTCACCCTCCGCGACCTGGTCACCTACGAGCACAAGCGCAACGCGGACAACGGCGAGGGCAACCGCGACGGCACCCACGACAACCGGTCCTGGAACTGCGGTGCCGAGGGCGAGACCGACGACCCGGACGTCACCGCACTGCGCCACCGCCAGCTGCGCAATCTGCTGACCACGCTCCTGCTGTCGACGGGCGTGCCGATGCTGGTCGCCGGTGACGAGATGGGCCGCACCCAGCACGGCAACAACAACGCCTACTGCCAGGACAACGCGACCAGTTGGCTCGACTGGTCGCTGCTGGAGGACCCCCGGTGGCGGCCGCTGGCCGACCTCGCCGCCCGGCTCATCGCCCTGCGCCGCGCCCACCCCGTGCTCCGCCGCCGGGCGTTCTTCTCCGGGCGGCCGCATCAGCAGGGCGGTCTGCGCGATCTCGCCTGGTTCACCGCGGACGGTACGGAGATGGCCGAGCAGGACTGGTACACCCCGGGAGCCACGCTGGGCATGTACCTCTCAGGGAACGACATCTCCCAGCGCGACGCCCGCGGCATCCGCATCGTCGACGACAGCTTCCTCGCCGTGCTCCACGCCGCCGCCCACCCCCGCCCGTTCACCCTCCCGGGGCCGCCCTGGGCCCGCGCCTACGAGCTCCTCGTCGACACGGCCAGGGAGGAGCAGCCGGGGGCGGCGGAGCCGCCGTACGCGGCCGGCAGCACGGTCACGCTGGCCGGGCGGTCGGTGGTGCTGTTCCGGGCGGTGCCGGGCTGAGGCGAGGGCGGCGGCGCCATGGGGCCGTCGGCGGTGGGGCGGCCGGACCTGCGAGGGGGGCGGCTCCGGCCGGCCAGCGGCGGGGCGGCTCGAAACGGCGGGCGGGGCGCCGGTCGGGAAAAACCGCATGAGCGTTGTCAGTGACGCGCCTTACGCTCGCGAGTGATGGCCGATACCGCGCACACCTCGCCCCCGCCCGACCGGACCGCCTTACCTCAACCCTCCGCAGTGCGCTCGCTGTTGCGCCTGTGGCCGTTCGCCCGGCCCGTGCGGGTGCGCCTGTTCACCGCTGCGTTCGTGGGCGTGCTCGCCTCGTGCATCGGCCTGGTCATCCCGCTGGTGCTCAAGTGGATGGTGGACGGGCCCGTGGCGGAGCGCGATCCGGGCGGCGTGTGGCTCGGTGGCGCCTACCTGCTGCTGCTCGGGGTCGCGGAGGCGCTGCTGTTCGGGCTGCGGCGCCGGCTGGTGGCGCGTCCGCTGGCCGGGGTGGAGGCGGCGATGCGTGACGCGCTGTACCGCCATCTCCAGCGGCTGCCGGTCGCCTTCCACGACCGCTGGCCCTCGGGCCAGTTGTTGTCGCGCGGCACGACAGACCTTCAGCTGGTGCGCCTGTTTCTCGCCTTCCCTCTGACGTTTCTGCTGGTCAACGCCACCACCATCCTGGTGGGCGCGGTGCTCCTGCTGGTCCAGCGGTGGTCGCTGGGGCTGGTGCTGCTGGCGCCCGTGGTGCCGCTGATGGTGCTGTGCTCGGTCTTCGAGGCGAAGTACGGTCGCGCCGCGCGCCGGACCCAGGACCAGCTGGGCGATCTGACGACGGTGGTCGAGGAGTCGGTGCTCGGCATCCGCATCATCAAGGGCTTCGGACGCCATCGCAGCCAGGCCCGGGCCTTCCGGGAGCTGACGCACGCGCTGCGTACGTCCGAACTCCGCAAGGCGCGGCTGCTGGCCTGGATCCTGGGGTTCAACACCACGCTCCCGGAGATCGCGATCGGCGGCGCCCTGGTGCTCGGCACGCTCCAGGTGGCCGACGGCGTGCTGTCCGCGGGCACCCTCGTCGCCTTCCTGTCGACCGCGCTGGCGCTGCGCTGGCCGGTGGAGTCGATCGGCTTCCTGCTGGCCATGGGCAACGAGGCGGCGACGGCAAGCGACCGGTACTTCGAGGTCATGGACGTGCCGGCGGTGGACACACAGGGTACGGACGCACCCGGTACGGGCGCACCGGGTGCGGGCGCTCCAGGGACGGGCGTTCCGGGTACGGACGCTCCGGACCGGCGCGAATCGGCCACGGAGAGACCGATCCCGGAGGACCCGGCTCTGAAGGAACCGGCCCTGAAGGAACCAGCCCTGACGGAACCGGCCGCACAGGAACCGGCCGCGCAGGACCCGGCATCCGCCGGTACCGGCGGGCTGGTCTTCTCCGGTGTCGAGTTCCGCTACCCCGACGCGCCGCCGGACTCCCCGCCCCTCCTCAAGGACATCACCCTGCACATCCGGCCCGGCGAGACGATGGCGCTGGTCGGGGCGACGGGCAGCGGGAAGACCACCCTCACGGCGCTGGTGCCGCGGCTGTACGACCCCACGGCGGGCCGGATCCGCCTCGACGGGCGCGATCTGGCGACGCTCGGCCGGGACGAGGTCCGTGCGCTGGTCGCGGTGGCCTTCGAGGAGCCGACGCTCTTCTCGGCGACCGTCGCGGAGAACGTGCTGATGGGCGGGGAGAACGCCCAGGAGAGCGATCTTGGGCGGGCGTTGGCGGTGGCGCAGGCCGAGGGCTTCGTCGGCGCGCTCCCCGAAGGCAGTGCGACCCAGGTCGGCGAGCAGGGGCTGAGCCTGTCCGGCGGGCAGCGGCAACGGCTCGCCCTGGCGCGTGCCGTGGTCGGCCGCCCGCGCTTCCTGATCCTCGACGATCCGCTCTCCGCCCTCGATGTGCACACCGAAGCCCTGGTGGAGGCGGCGCTGCGCCGGGTCCTGGCGACCACCACCGCCCTGGTCGTCGCCCACCGGCCGTCCACGGTCCTGCTCGCCGACCGGGTGGCGCTGCTCTCCGGCGGCCGGATCGCCGCCGTCGGCACCCACCACCAACTGCTGCGGGACAACCCCGAGTACACCGCCCTGATGTCCGGCGAGGGAGAGGCCGCCCGATGACCACCACCGCGACCGGTCTCCCGCCCGACGACCCCGAGGGCCGCCCCGGCCCGCAGCAGCAGCCCCCTTCCGCACCGCGGCGGCCGGAGGCCGGGAACTCCCCCGCAGCCGACTCCTTCGCCCTCGATGAGCTCCCCACCCCCAAGGGCGCCTCGCGCACCCTCCTCGGCTCGCTCCTGGCGCCGCAGCGGCGCCGGGTCCGGGCGGTGGCCGTCCTGCTGCTGCTCCAGCAGGCCGCCGTGCAGGCCGGGCCGCTGCTGGTCGCCTACGCGCTCGACCGCGCGGTCCCGGCGCTGCGGGCGGGCGATCACGGGCCGCTGATCGCCGTGGCGGTGGCGGCGGTGCTGTGCGCGGGGGCGTCCGGCGGGCTCCAGTTCGGCTTCATCCAGCTCTCCGCGCGGGTCAGCCAGGAAGTCCTGCTCGACCTCCGCGGGCGGATCTTCCGGCATGCGCAGGCGCTGAGCCTGGACTTCCACGAGCGCTATACGTCCGGCCGGCTGATCTCGCGGGCCACCACGGACGTGGAGTCGCTGCGCGAACTCCTCGAAGAGGGGCTCCAGGAGCTGGTCACCATCATCCTGTCGACGGTCTACATCACCGCCACCCTGGTCTACCTGGACTGGGGCTTCGGCGCGGCCGCCCTCGCCTCCGCCGTGCCGCTCGCCCTCCTCGTACGCTCCTTCCGGCGCCGTTCGCACCGGGTCTACAGCGCGAAGTCCACGGCGATGGCGGGCGTCATCGTGAAGTTCACCGAGACCCTGAACGGCATCCGTCCGGTGCAGGCGTTCCGCCGTGAGCGGCCGAACGACGCCGCCTTCGCCCGGCTCAACCACGAGCACGCACGGATCAACGGCGACACCTTCCTGGAGATGGCGCGCTATGTCGTCCTCTCCCGGCTGGCGGCCAATACCGCGGTCGCCGCGATCGTCCTGTGGGGCGCCTACCGCGTGGCCACGGGCGGTCTGGCGCTCGGCGTCCTGGCCGCCGGGGTGCTCTATCTGCGGCGGCTGTACGACCCCATCGACCGCCTCGGGATGTTCCTCAACGCCTATGAATCCGCGGCCGCTTCCCTCCAGAAGATCGCCGGACTGCTCGCCCGGCGCCCCGGCGTCCCCGAGCCCGGGGCACCCGCCACGCTGCCGGCCGTCGCGCCCGGCCGGCCGGGCCGCGAGGCCGTCTTCCGCGGCGTCCGGTTCGCCTACCGCACCGGCGGCGAGGTGCTGCCGCGCTTCGATCTGACCCTTGCGGCGGGCACCACCGTCGCCGTGGTGGGCGCCACCGGGGCCGGCAAGTCCACCCTCGCCAAGCTGCTGGCCCGCTTCTACGACCCCACCGAGGGCCAGGTGCTGCTCGACGGCGTCGATCTGCGCGCGCTGTCCACCACCACGCTGCGCCGCGGCGTCGTCATGGTCACCCAGGAGGCGTTCCTGTTCTCCGGCACGGTCGCCGACAACATCGCCCTCGGCCGCCCGGACGCCACCCGTGAGGAGATCGAACACGCCGCGAAGGCCATCGGCGCCCATGACTTCATCGCCGCCCTGCCCGACGGCTACGACACCGATGTCCGCAAGCGCGGCGGCCGGATCTCCGCCGGCCAGCGCCAACTGGTCGGCTTCGCCCGCGCCCTGCTCGCCGACCCCGCCGTGCTCATCCTCGACGAGGCCACCAGCTCCCTGGACATCCCCGGTGAACGTGCGGTGCAGCGCGCCATGACCACGGTGCTGCACGGCCGTACGGCCCTGGTGATCGCGCACCGCCTCTCGACCGTCGACATCGCCGACCGGGTCCTGGTGATGGCCGACGGCCGGATCGTCGAGGACGGCCCGCCGGCGCACCTCATCGCCGACCGGGGCCGGTTCGCCGAGCTGCATCAGGCGTGGCGGGACAGCGTGGGGTAGGGGGCCCAGACGGCATGAGGGGGCACGGCGTGAGGGGACGCACGGCATGAGGGGGCGGACGGCATGACGGAGACGGCGGGCGGGCCGGGAGTTCCCCGCCCTCGCGGTGCCGGGCGGTATCTGTGGTGGCTGGTGGCGAGCCAGCGGTGGCGGGTGGCGGCGGGCGCCTCGTACGGAAGTCTGTGGATGGTGGGGCTGATGCTGCCGCCGTATGTGCTGTCGCGGGCCATCGACGACGGGCTGGTGCCGGGCCGGATGCCGGTACTGGCCGGCTGGGTGGCGGTGCTGCTGGCGGTCGGGGCGGTGAACGCCTGGCTGGCGGTCCTGCGGCATCGCACGATGACCCGTATCCGGATGGACGCCACCTTCCGTACGGTGCGGGCCGTGGTGGCCCAGACGCTGCGGCTGGGAGCGTCGCTGCCCCACAAGGTGACCGCCGGGGAGGTCGTCACGATCGGGATCGGCGATGTCGCGGTGATCAGCCAGACGCTGACGATGACCGGGCCCGGCGTCGGCGGGGTGCTGGCGTATGCGGTCGTCGCCGTGCTGCTGCTGGCCGTCTCGCCGCTGCTGGCCGCCGTGGTGCTGCTGGGTGTGCCGCTGCTCGCGGTGCTGGTCGGGCCGCTGCTGGGGCGGTTGCAGGGAGCGGAGACGCGGTACCGCGAGCGGCAGAGCGGGCTGGCGGCACGGCTGACGGACCTGGTCGGCGGACTGCGGGTGCTCAACGGCCTGGGCGGCAAAGAGGTGTTCGCCGACCGCTACCGGCGCGCGTCCCAGGCGCTGCGCGGCGAGGGGTACCGCGTCGGGTCGGTGACGAGCTGGGTCCAGGCCCTCGGGGTCGGCCTGCCGACGCTGTTCCTGGCCGCGGTGACCTGGCCGGCGGCCCGGATGGCGGCCCAAGGGACCATCACGGTGGGCGAGTTGGTGGCGGTCTACGGCTATGCGGCGGCCCTGGTGGTGCCGGTGTCGTTCTTCATCGAGGGCGGCTACGACCTCACCCGGGGGCTGGTGGCCGCCCGGCGGGTCGTACGGTTCCTGGCGCTGGAGCCGGAGCGCGCGAGGGATCCCCGTGCGGCACGGGACGCTCCCGGCGCCGCCTCCGTGCTGCGTGATCCGGCGTCGGGTGTCGAGGTGGTTCCCGGGCTGCTGACCGCACTGGTCACCGCCCGGCCGGCCGAATCGGCGGCGGTGGTCGACCGCCTCGGCCGGTTCGCGGATTCGGCCGCGACCTGGGGCGTGGTACGTCTCGACGAGATCGCGCCACGGCAGCTCCGTGAGCGGATCCTGGTCGCGGACAACGAAGCGGATCTGTTCGCCGGGACACTGCGCGAGGTGGTCGCCGGGCGCCGGGACCCGTCCGAGGAGGCGATCGGCCGCGCCCTCCGGACGGCCGTGGCCGAGGACATCGTCCGCGCTCTGCCGGACGGGCTGGGCGCCCCGGTCGAGGCGCAGGGCCGCAATCTCTCCGGCGGACAGCGACAGCGGCTGCGCCTGGTGCGGGCACTGCTGGCCGACCCCGAGGTGCTGCTCGCCGTCGAACCGGCCTCGGCCGTCGACGCACACACCGAGGCGGCCCTCGCGACCCGGCTGCACACCGCCCGTGCGGGCCGGACGACGGTGGTCACCAGCACCTCACCACTGCTGCTCGACCGGGCCGACCGGGTGTATTTCCTCGTCGACGGCACGGTCGCGGCAGTCGGCAGCCACCGTGAACTCCTCGACGGGCAGCCCGGATACCGCCGCCTGGTATCCCGTGGCGAGGGCGCGGAGGACGACGTCGACGGCACCGGCACCGTGGGCGCCGCCGGGCAGTCCGTGGCGGAGGAGGGTGCGCGATGACGACGTCCCCCGGCAGGCCCGGACGGGCGGATGACGCCCTGCCGGACGGTGCGGCGCTCCCGGTGGCCGATCGGGCCACCACCCGGCGGGCCGCGCTGCGACTGGTCCGGCGGGACGGCCGGGCCTTCGCCCTGATGCTCGCGCTGAACGCACTGGCCGCCGGCGCCGGCCTGGCCGGGCCCTGGCTGCTCGGCCGGATCGTCGACACGGTCCGGGACGGCGGCGGGGTGCGCACGGTGGACCGGCTGGCGGCGGCCCTGGTGGTGTGCGCGGTGGCGCAGCTGCTGCTGGCGCGGTACGCCCGGTTCGTCGGGCACCGCTTCGGCGAACGGACCGTGGCGCGGGTCCGCGAGCAGTACGTCGACCGGGCGCTGGCGCTGCCCGCCGCGGCGGTGGAGCGGGCGGGTACCGGCGATCTGACGGCCCGCGGCACGACGGATGTCACCGCGGTCGCACAGACGCTGCGGGACGCCGCGCCGGAGGTGTTCATCGCCGCGTCGCAGGCGCTGTTCCTGCTGGCCGCGGTGGTGGTGCTCGATCCGCTGCTCGGCGCGTGCGGGCTGGGGCTGCTGTGCGGCCTGGTCGCGGTCCGGTGGTATCTGCGCCGGGCCCGCACCGCGTATCTGGCGGAGGGGGCGGCGACCTCGGCGCTGGCCGAGCTGCTGGCGGCCACCGCCGCGGGCGCCCGGACCGTCGAGGCCCTGGGGCTCGAGGAGCGCCGGACGGCGGCGAGCGAGCAGGCCATCGAGCGGTGCCGCCGCACCCGCACCCGCACGCTGTTCCTGCGCAGTGTGCTGCTGCCCGCCGTGGACCTCTCGTACGTCCTCCCGGTGGTCGGCGTGCTGCTGGTCGGCGGGGCGATGCAGGGACGGGGCGGGATCAGCCTGGGCGTGGTGGTCTCCGCGGCGCTGTATCTGCGGCAGCTGTCCGAACCGCTTCAGACGATCCTGCTCTGGGTCGAACAACTCCAGAGCAGCGGCGCCGCGTTCGCCCGTGTCGAGGGCCTGGGCCGGGCGCCGCGGACCACCGGGGCCGCCCCCGCGGCCCTCCTGCCCCGCCCCTCCCCGGAGCCCTCCCCCGTCCCCGCCGTCCCCGCCGACGACCGCATCGACGTCACCGCCGTCCACTACGCCTACGACCCCGGGGGCGGCGGCCCGCGTCCCGCCGCCCCTCGCGATGTCCTGCGCGGTGTGGACCTGACCGTCCGTCCCGGCGAACGCCTCGCCCTGGTCGGCCCGTCGGGGGCCGGCAAATCCACCCTGGGGCGGCTGCTGGCGGGCATCGACGCGCCGCGCAGCGGCTCGGTGACCGTCGGGCGGGTGCCGGTCGCCGCGCTGGATCCGGAGGTGCTGCGCCGGCAGATCGTCCTCGTGACGCAGGAGCACCACGTCTTCCTCGGCACCGTCCGGGACAATCTGCGGATCGCCGCGCCGGATGCCGATGACGCCACGCTGCGCGGCGCACTTGCCGCCGTGGGGGCCGACTGGGCCGCCGGGCTGCCGGCCGGTCTGGACACCGAACTGGGCGCCGGCGGCCACCACCCAGACGGCGCCCAGTCCCAGCAACTGGCCCTGGCCCGGGTGGTGCTGGCGGATCCGCACACCCTGATCCTGGACGAGGCGACCGCGCTGCTCGACCCCCGTACGGCACGGCACACGGAACGCGCGCTGGCCGCCGTCCTGAAGGGCCGTACGGTCATCGCCATCGCGCACCGCCTGCACACCGCACACGACGCGGACCGGGTGGCCGTCATGGAGGCCGGCCGGCTGACCGAACTCGGCACCCACGACGAGCTGGTGACGGCGGACGGCGCGTATGCCGCCCTGTGGCGCTCCTGGCACAGCTAGGGCAGTCGGCAAAGTCACGCCCCCGGTGCCCCGAGGCGCCCGGCGGGTCGGATCTTCCGGGGACGGGATCCGGACGGCTATGAGCTGCGGTGGGAGCGGCTTCCGGAGGTTTGAAAGGGCGTGGACGGGTCGCGCGGCCGATCACGGGCCGTCCGGCTACCGGACACCGATTTCGCGCAACGGACGGTTTCCGGCCAATCGTTGAACGGACCCTGACAACAAGCCACTTGTGGTGGGACTCTTCCCGGCAACCGCCGCACGGATCCCCACAGCACCACATCCCGCGGCCGCAGGTACCGCCTGCTCCACCGGCACCACCCGTACGTCCAGCACCTCTCGTACGTCCAGCACCTCCCGTACGTCTCCCCCCACACGCTCCAAGAGTTCTGCCTCGCTCTGCCCGGACGGCCGCTTCGCCGCCCGGTCCCCCTCGGCCGCCTCGCCACGCAGCGGCCACCGCAGAAGGAGTCAGTGTGAGACGCACCCCCCATGGACGCGCCGTTGCGACCGGCGCACTCGTCGCCGTCACGGCGATGCTGGCAGTCGGCGTCCAGGCCGGCACCGGCACGGCGGCCGCCCCGCGGCCGGGCACCGCGCATGCCACCCCCGATCCCGGCGCCCTGCCGGCCAAGCTGTCCCCGTCCCAGCGTGCGGAGCTGATACGGGCAGCCGGCGCCACCACCGCCGAGACCGCGCGGCAGCTGAAGCTCGGCGCGAAGGAGAAGCTGGTCGTCAAGGACGTCTCGAAGGACGTCGACGGCACCGTCCACACCCGCTACGAGCGCACCTACGACGGACTGCCCGTCCTCGGCGGCGACCTCGTGGTGCACGAGAGCAAGGGCGGCACGCTCAAGGGCGTCACCAAGGCCGTGCGCTCCCAGATCAAGGTCGCCGGCACCACCGCGAAGGTGAAGCCGGCCGCGGCCGAGGCGAAGGCCGTCAAGTCGGCGCAGGCGCTCGGGTCGAAGAAGACCGAGGCCTCGAAGGCGCCGCGCAAGGTGGTCTGGGTCGCCGACGGCAAGCCGCTGCTCGCGTACGAAACCGTGGTCGGCGGGCTCCAGGACGACGGCACCCCCAACGAGCTGCACGTCATCACGGATGCCACGACCGGCGCCAAGCTCTTCCAGTACCAGGGCATCGAGAACGGCGTCGGCAACACCCAGTACAGCGGCAAGGTCACCATCGGATCGTCGGGCTCGGCGCCGAACTTCTCGCTGACCGACCCCACCCGCGGCAACCACAAGACCTACGACCTCAAGCACGGCTCCTCCGGGACCGGCACGCTGTACACCGACGCGGATGACACCTGGGGCGACGGCACCCCGCAGAACACCCAGACGGCGGGTGCCGACGCGGCCTTCGGTGCCCAGGTGACCTGGGACTACTACAAGAACGTGCACGGCCGCAGCGGCATCAAGGGCGACGGCGTCGGCGCGTACTCCCGGGTGCACTACGGCAACAGCTACGTCAACGCCTTCTGGGACGACGGCTGCTTCTGCATGACGTACGGCGACGGCAGCGGCAACTCCGCCCCGCTGACCTCCATCGACGTGGCCGGCCACGAGATGTCGCACGGTGTCACCGCGGCCACCGCGAACCTCACCTACAGCGGTGAGTCCGGCGGCCTGAACGAGGCGACCTCCGACATCTTCGGTACGGCGGTGGAGTTCTACGCCAACAACTCCTCCGACCCCGGTGACTACCTCATCGGCGAGAAGATCGACATCAATGGCGACGGCACCCCGCTGCGCTACATGGACAAGCCGTCCAAGGACGGTGCGTCGGCCGACTACTGGTCGAGCAACGTCGGCAACAAGGACGTGCACTACTCGTCCGGTGTCGCCAACCACTTCTTCTACCTGCTGTCCGAGGGCAGCGGCCCGAAGGACATCGGCGGCGTCCACTACGACAGCCCGACCTCCGACAATCTGCCGGTCCCGGGCATCGGCCGGGCCAACGCCGAGAAGGTCTGGTTCAAGGCACTCAGCCAGTACATGAGCGCCAACACCAACTACGCGGCCGCCCGCACCGCCACCCTCAAGGCCGCCGCCGACCTGTTCGGTGAGGGCAGCGCCTCGTACAACACGGTCGCCAACACCTGGGCGGCGGTCAACGTCGGATCCCGCGTCCCGGACAGCGGCGCGGTCTCCGTCACCAACCCGGGCAGCCAGACCAGCACCGTGGGCCAGGCGGCGAGCCTCCAGATCAAGGCGAGCAGCGGCACCGCGGGCGCACTGTCGTACGCGGCGACCGGGCTGCCCGCCGGGCTGTCGCTCAACGCGACCACCGGTCTGATCTCCGGTACGCCGACCACGGCCGGCACCGGCACGGTGACGGTCACGGTCACCGACGCCGCGAAGAAGACCGGTAACACCGCCTTCACCTGGACCATCAACCCGGCCGGCGGCAGCAACGTCTTCGAGAACACCGACGACGTGGCGATCCCGGACGCGGGCGCGGCGGTCACCTCACCGCTCAATGTCGGCCGCACCGGCAACGCACCGAGCACGCTGAAGGTCGCGGTGGACATCGTGCACACCTACCGCGGTGACCTGGTCGTGGACCTGATCGCCCCGGACGGCACGGCCTACCGGCTGAAGAACTCCAGCGCCTTCGACTCGGCGGCCAACGTGAAGACGACCTACACCGTCAACGCCTCCTCGGAGAAGGCGAGCGGGACCTGGAAACTCCGGGTCCAGGACGTCTACTCTCAGGACTCCGGCTACATCAACGGCTGGAAGCTGACGTTCTGACCGGACGTCGCCACTCGGCCTTCACTCTCGTGTGACATAGGCGGGCCGGTGGTTCGAGAACCTCGCAACTGACCTGTCAGGGCAAGCCTGTTGGGCGTCACTCCCGGATCCTCGGGGGTGGCGCCCAGCTCCGTTATGCGAACAGCGATCTCCTCTCTACGGACATTTTTCAGCCAAACTCCGAACACCCTCCTGACATGCACGCGTTCGAACTGGCAGTCTTCCCGAACGCACGTCACACCCGCATCGCTTTGCACCCCCACCTCTTGGCAAAGTTGAAGGAGCACGCGTGACCCCCCACATGTCCCGTAAGACCCGTGTCGCCGGTACCGCCATAGCCGCAGCGGCCCTCCTGGCCGCCGGCATCACCGCAGGTACCGCCGGCGCCTCGCCCGTCCAGGCCCCCACCGCGGACGGTTCGCCCCTCAAGCTCAGTGCCTCGCACCGCGCGGAACTGCTGCGCGACGCGGGCGCCACCAAGGCGCAGACCGCCAAGGAACTCGGTCTGGGCGCCCAGGAGAAGCTGGTCGTCAAGGACGTCATCAAGGACGCCGACGGCACCACGCACACCCGTTACGACCGCACCTACGCCGGCCTGCCGGTGCTGGGCGGCGACCTGATCGTGCACACCGCCAAGGGCGGCGCGGTCAAGAGCACCACCAAGTCGACCGACAAGTCGGTCAAGGTGGCCTCCACCACGGCGAAGATCGCCCCGACGGCCGCCGCACAGTCGGCGCAGGGCACCGCGGCGAAGTCGCTCAGCGCGAAGAAGGCCGACGCGCAGGCCCCCAAGAAGGTCGTCTGGGCCGCCTCCGGCAAGCCCGTCCTCGCCTACGACACCATCGTCAAGGGCGTCAAGAAGGACGGCACCCCCAGCCGGATGCACGTCATCACCGACGCCAACAGCGGCAAGAAGCTGTTCTCGTACGACGACATTCACACCGGCAAGGGCGAGAGCGAGTTCAGCGGCAGCGTCGAGCTGGGCACCACCAAGGAGGGCAGCGGCTTCACGCTGACCGACAAGGAGCGCGGCGGTCACAAGACCACCAACCTGGAGAACTCCGAGTCCGGTGAGGGCAAGGCCTTCACGGACGAGGACGACAAGTGGGGCACCGGCAAGCCCGACGACCCGCAGACCGCGGCCGTCGACGCGCACTACGGTGCCGCCGAGACCTGGGACTACTACAAGACGGTGCACGGCCGCGCCGGCATCAAGGGTGACGGCAAGGGTGCCTCCTCGCGCGTCCACTACGGCAACAACTACGTGAACGCCTTCTGGGACGACGACTGCTTCTGCATGACGTACGGCGACGGCGAGGGCAACAAGGCCCCGCTCACCGCCATCGACGTCGCGGCGCACGAGATGTCGCACGGTGTCACCTCCGCCACCGCCAACCTCACCTACAGCGGTGAGTCCGGCGGCCTGAACGAGGGCACCTCGGACATCTTCGGTACCTCGGTCGAGTTCTACGCCAAGAACGACAAGGACCCGGGCGACTACCTCATCGGCGAGAAGATCGACATCAACGGTGACGGCACGCCGCTGCGCTACATGGACAAGCCGTCCAAGGACGGTCAGTCGAAGGACTTCTGGGACTCCAGCACCGGTGGTCTCGACCCGCACTACTCCTCGGGCGTCGCCAACCACTTCTTCTACCTGCTGTCCGAGGGCAGCGGCCCGAAGGAGATCGGTGGCGTGAAGTACGACAGCCCGACGAAGGACAACACCAAGGTCGAGGGCATCGGCCGGGACAAGGCCGAGAAGATCTGGTTCAAGGCCCTGACCGAGTACATGACCTCGAACACCGACTACAAGGCCGCCCGTGAGGCGACCGTCAAGGCGGCCACCGACCTGTACAAGGCCGGCAGCCCCGAGGTCAAGGGTGTCGAGGCCGCGTGGGACGGCGTCGCCGTCAAGTGACGCACCGCGCGGGAACGCGCTGATCGTCCCGGGGTGAACCACCCCGGAGCGGGCGGTGTCCGGAGAGCACTTCTCCGGGCACCGCCTTCGCGCGTCACGGGGCGGCCGCGGCCACCGGGTGCGCGGCCGCGGGCCGTGGCGCGCCCGGCCGGAGGAAGGTGCGGGAGCCGGATCAGGTCGTCGGCGTCCGCCCCGTAGTCGCTGTGGGCGGCGTCGGGACCGCGGCCGTGGCCCGGCGGTCCGTCAGGAGCAGGCGGCGACGGCAGGCGAGCGGGCGCCGCGCGGCGAAGCCGTAGCGGGCGCCGTCTCCCCAGGTCAGGATCCCGTGGGCGAACACGGCCGGCGGCCCGCGCCCTCCGGCCCCGCCTCACTCGGTCACCCGTATGCCCTGCCCCCCGCGCGCCCGCTCCGCACGGCCCGGCGCGGCCCTCCCGCGGCGGAAGCACGCCTGGAGCCGGGCTCCGCGCACCGGCCGTCGCGTCAACTCACCTGCTCACAGGCGAAGTTCGGCGACTCTCCGCAACCGGCACCCCGCCCTGGTCCCGGCATCAGCTGATATGGCTGATTCCACCCCCTCATGCGCTCTTGTACGGACTCCCTCCTAGAGGGAGGCTGCGTGTGGCGCCGAGGGAACCCGGCCCGGCACCGGACATCCGCACACCGCAACTCCGCTGTGATCACAACGAGTTGAGGAGGCGAACGCCGACCGTGTCTGCGCAGCGCCGCAGTCTCCCGCGAGGGGACGGGGAGGTGTCCGCCGGGTCACGACGGACCGGTGGCCACGTACCCGTGGTGCACCTTCCGCCGGATCGCCCGGCCGCCGCCCGCGGGAAGGCCCGTCGGGTACGCCGTTCCTCGCCCGCGTCGCACACCTGCACAGGATCCACCGGGGGAACCACCGACCGGAGGCCGGCGGAGCACCGACCCGCCCCGCCGTGCCATCCGCCAGCCGAGTGAAAGCGGACAGGAGCGCCCATGCCCGCAACCGGTCCCCTGGCCGTGGAGCGGATACAAAGGACAAAACCCCGCAAAGCGTCACAAGCCCAGGTGAGCCCATGATCGGTCGCATTCCTGTTCTGGACATCCGCCCGCAGATCGATTGCGGCCGCCGCCCGGCGAAGGCGGTGGTGGGTGAGACCTTCGAAGTCTCGGCCACCGTCTTCCGCGAAGGGCACGACGCGGTCGCGGCGAATGTGGTGCTGCGCAATCCGGCCGGCCGCTGCGGCCCGTGGACCCCGATGCGGGAGCACTCACCCGGCTCCGACCGGTGGAGCGCCGAGGTCACCCCCGGCATCGAGGGCCGCTGGTCGTTCACCGTCGAGGCCTGGTCCGACCCGGTCGCCACCTGGCGGCGCCACGCCGCCGTCAAGATCCCGGCGGGCATCGACACCGAGCTGGTGCTCGCCGAGGGCGCCGAGCTCCATGAGCGGGCGGCCTCCGAGGTCCCCAAGAGCGACGGCAGGGAGTCCGTGCTCGCCGCCGTGGACACCCTGCGCAACGCCGAGCTGCCCGCCGCCACCCGACTGGCCGCGGCGCTCTCCCCCCAGGTCACCGCGGCACTGGACCGCCATCCGCTGCGCGAACTGCTCACCGTCTCGCGTCCGATGCCGCTGGTCGTCGAGCGCCGGCGGGCCCTGTACGGCTCGTGGTACGAGCTCTTCCCGCGCTCCGAGGGCGCCACCGTCACCCCGGGCGGGACGGCCGTCAGCGGGAACCTGCGCACCGCCGCCGAACGGCTCCCGGCCGTCGCCGCCATGGGCTTCGACGTCGTCTATCTGCCGCCGGTCCACCCCATCGGCACCTCCTTTCGCAAGGGCCCCAACAACGCGCTCTCGGCCGGCCCGGACGATGTCGGCTCCCCCTGGGCCATCGGCTCGCCGGCCGGCGGCCATGACGCGCTCCACCCGGACCTGGGCACCTTCGAGGACTTCGACCACTTCGTGCGCACCGCCCAGGAGCTGCGGATGGAGGTGGCCCTGGACTTCGCGCTCCAGTGCTCCCCCGACCACCCCTGGGTCACCCTGCACCCCCAGTGGTTCCACCACCGCACGGACGGCTCGATCGCCTACGCCGAGAACCCGCCGAAGAAGTACCAGGACATCTACCCCCTCGCCTTCGACGCCGACTTCCGCGGGCTGGTCCGCGAGACCGAACGCCTGCTGCGCTTCTGGATGGCCAAGGGCGTACGGATCTTCCGGGTGGACAACCCCCACACCAAACCGGTGGCCTTCTGGGAGAAGGTGATCGGCGAGATCAACCGCACCGACCCGGATGTGCTCTTCCTCGCCGAGGCCTTCACCCGCCCCGCCATGGTGCACACCCTCGCCCGGATCGGCTTCCACCAGTCGTACACCTACTTCACCTGGCGCAACACCAAGCAGGAGATCACCGACTACCTCACCGAGCTGTCCGGGGAGAGCGCCGCCTACCTGCGCCCCAACTTCTTCGTGAACACCCCGGACATCCTGCACGCCTACCTCCAGGAGGGCGGACGCCCCGCCTTCGAGGTACGCGCCGTCCTGGCCGCCACCCTCTCCCCCACCTGGGGGGTCTACGCCGGGTACGAGCTCTGCGAGTCGACGCCGCTGCGCCGCGGCAGCGAGGAGTACCTCGACTCGGAGAAGTTCCAACTGAGGCCGCGCGACTGGGATACCGCGGCCAGAGAGGGGCGCACCCTCGCCCCTCTGATCTCCACGCTCAACCGCATCCGGCGCCGGCACCCTGCCCTTCAGCAGCTGCGCAATCTGCATTTCCACCCGGTCGACAACGACGCCGTGCTCGCCTTCTCCAAGCACGAGGGGCACGGCGACCGGGCGGACACGGTGCTCACGGTGGTCAACCTCGACCCGCACCACACCCACGAGGCGACGGTGTCGTTGGACATGCCGGTACTCGGCCTCGGCCGGCACGAGTCCTTTCCGGTGCGCGACGAGCTCACCGGCGATACCTACCACTGGGGCAGAGACAACTATGTGCGCCTGGAGCCGGGCCGCTCGCTCGCGCCCGCCCATGTGCTGTCGCTGCGACCGTCCTCACCGATCGGAGGGTCACCCAATTGATCGTCAATGAGCCTGTCCCCGACACGTTCGAGGACACCCCGGCAAAGGACCGCGATCCCGACTGGTTCAAACGGGCCGTTTTCTACGAAGTCCTGGTGCGTTCCTTCCAGGACAGCAATGGCGACGGCATCGGCGACCTCAAGGGCATCACGGCGAAACTCGACTATCTGCAATGGCTGGGGGTGGACTGTCTCTGGCTGCCGCCGTTCTTCAAATCCCCCTTGCGGGACGGCGGTTACGACGTCGCCGATTACACCGCCGTGCTTCCCGAATTCGGCGATCTGGCCGACTTCGTGGAATTCGTGGATGCCGCACACCATCGCGGCATGCGGGTGATCATCGACATGGTGATGAACCACACCAGCGACCAGCACCCGTGGTTCCAGGAGTCGCGCACCGACCCCGACGGGCCGTACGGCGACTATTACATGTGGGCCGACGACGACAAGCAGTACGGCGACGCCCGCATCATCTTCGTCGACACCGAGGCCTCCAACTGGACCTTCGACCCGGTCCGCAAGCAGTACTTCTGGCACCGCTTCTTCTCCCACCAGCCGGACCTCAACTACGAGAACCCGGCGGTCCAGGAGGAGATGATCTCCGCCCTGCGCTTCTGGCTCGACCTGGGGATCGACGGCTTCCGGCTGGACGCGGTGCCGTACCTCTACGCCGAGGAGGGCACCAACTGCGAGAACCTGCCCGCCTCGCACGCCTTCCTCAAGCGGGTCCGCGCGGAGATCGACGCGCACTACCCGGACACCGTGCTGCTGGCCGAGGCCAACCAATGGCCGGAGGACGTCGTCGACTACTTCGGCGATTACGGCGTCGGCGGCGACGAATGCCATATGGCCTTCCATTTCCCGGTCATGCCGCGCATCTTCATGGCCGTACGGCGCGAATCGCGCTATCCGGTCTCGGAAATCCTCGCCAAGACCCCGGCGATCCCGTCCGGCTGCCAGTGGGGCATCTTCCTGCGCAACCACGACGAGCTGACCCTCGAAATGGTCACGGACGAAGAGCGCGACTACATGTACGCGGAGTACGCCAAGGACCCGCGGATGCGCGCCAATATCGGCATCCGCCGGCGGCTGGCCCCGCTGCTCGACAACGACCGCAATCAGATCGAGCTCTTCACGGCCCTGCTGCTGTCGCTGCCGGGTTCGCCGATTCTCTATTACGGCGACGAGATCGGCATGGGCGACAACATCTGGCTCGGCGACCGGGACGCGGTACGCACCCCGATGCAGTGGACGCCGGACCGCAACGCCGGATTCTCCTCCTGCGACCCGGGCCGGCTCTCGCTGCCGACCATCATGGATCCGGTCTACGGCTACCAGGTCACCAACGTCGAGGCGGCGATGAGTTCGCCCTCCTCGCTGCTGCACTGGACCCGCCGGATGATCGAGATCCGCAAGCAGAACCCGGCGTTCGGGCTCGGCAGCTACACCGAGCTGTCCTCCAGCAATCCGGCGGTGCTGGCCTTCCTGCGGGAGGCGCCGGGCACCGGCGGCGCGGACGACGACCTGGTGCTGTGCGTGCACAACTTCTCGCGCTTCGCCCAGCCGACGGAGCTGGACCTGCGGTCGTTCAGCGGCCGCCATCCGGTGGAACTCATCGGCGGCGTCCGCTTCCCGGCCATCGGAGAGCTGCCGTATCTGCTGACCCTCGCGGGCCACGGGTTCTACTGGTTCCGGCTGCGCAGGAATTCCGGCCGGCCGCCGGTGCCCTGACCGGGCACGGGCGCCGCAGACTCGCCCGTACGCGGCCGCACGGCGCGTACGGGCGTTTTTTGACCTTTCGTTCGGGCAGTCTCCCTACTACCGCACGGGCCGGGTGAGCCATCGTCGGTCCCCCCGGCTCGGGAGGGAGACCGCCGCGCAGCGGAGCAGGGCACGCCGGTAATCGCCGCTGCCGCACCAGACGCGCTCGCCCGGTGCCCGCCCCCGGACCCCGTCCAGGGGCACCGCCGGCACCCCCCGTCTGGGGGTACCCCCACCGCGCCACCGCACAGTCAAGGCCGTATTCCGGGACACTTTGCCCTATATGTCGTGTGCCCGGGGAAAGGACGCGACGCCATGTCGGACACCGCCTCGACCCGTGCCACCCGAAACACCCCTGATCACCGCCCGCTCGTCGCCGCACCGGATCTGCTGTCCTCGCTGGCGCCCCTGCTCGCCGCATGGGTACCACGCCAGCGCTGGTTCGCCGGCAAGGGACGGCTGATCACCGGCTTCACTCTGCTCTCGGCGACCGAGCTGCTGCCGTGCACCGACGCGAGCGCGCCCGGCCTGCTGCTGCTGCTCGTCCGCGCCCAGCAGAGCGCGCCACCGAGCCGTACGCCGTCCGGCGGTGACTGCTACCAGCTCCTGCTGGGAGTGCATCCGGCGCTGTCGCCGCAGTTGGCGCACGCGGCGATCGGCCGTCCGGGCGGCGGCCCGCTGCGCGGTCGCACCGTCTATGACGCGCTGCTCGACAACCGGCTGTGCGGGCTGCTGCTGGAGCGGCTGCGGGTGCCGGGCCGGCTCGGCGCGCTGCGCTTCTGCCGGGAGCCCGATGCCGACATCCCCTCCGGACTGGCGGGCCGGCCGATCGCCGTCGAACAGTCCAACTCCTCGATCGTCTACGGCGATTCCTTCATCCTGAAGGTCTTCCGGCGGATCGAACCGGGCATCAACCCGGATCTGGAGCTGCCGCGGGCCCTGGCGGACGCCAAGTGCGCGCGGGTGCCCGCGCCCGCCGCCTGGTACGAGTCGGCGGCCGCCGAGGAGGGCGGCGAGGCGACGACGCTGGGCGTGCTCCAGCCCTTCCTGCCGGGCTCGGCGGACGGCTGGCAGCTGGCGCTGAACGCGCTGGCCGTCCGCGCGGACTTCACCGGCTCGGCGCGGGCGCTCGGCCATGCCACCGCCGAGGTGCACACCGCGCTCGCCCAGACGCTGCCGACCACCGAGCTGCGCCGCCCGCAGCTCGATGTGATCGCCGCCCAGATGAACGAGCGGCTGGAGGCCACCGCCCGCGCCGTGCCCGTACTCCAGCCCTACCGCGCCCGGCTGCGCACCGCCTTCGACGCGCTCGCCACCCTCGGCCACGACGGCCGCGGCTGGGCCGCCCAGCGCATCCACGGCGATCTGCATCTGGGCCAGACGCTGCGCTCCGCCGACGAGGGCCGCTGGTCGCTGATCGACTTCGAGGGCGAACCCGCCCGCCCGCTGGCCGAGCGGCGCCGGCCGCAGCCGGCCGTACGCGATATCGCGGCGATGCTGCGCTCCTTCGACTACGCCGCGCGCAGCGGCCCGGCCGGCGGCGACCCCTGGGCGCTGGAGTGGGCCCGGCGCACCCGCGACGCCTACTGCCGGGGCTATGCGGAGGCCGGCGGGCTCGATCCGCGCTCGGCACCCGAACTGATGCGCGCCTACGAGACCGACAAGGCCGTCTACGAGGTGCTCTACGAGGCCCGGCACCGGCCCGACTGGCTGTCCGTCCCGATGGCCGCCATCCGGCGGCTGGCGGCCGGCGGGGAGCCGGCCGTGGGCGCGGACGGGTCCGGTCCGGCCCGGTCCCCCGGGCCCGACAACGGCCGGGGGTGAGGGGCCGCAGACGAACCGCCGATCCGCCGCCCGTACGCCCCTGAACCCGACCGACGCCCCGCCCCGCCCGAGGAGGCCCTCTCGTGACCGCCCGCCCGCCGTCCCGCCCCACCACTCCCGACACCGCACCCGCTCCGGGCGCGACCGACGACAGCGCGGCGGGGCGGCCCGGCCACGCGGCGGCGCCCCGGCCGCCGGCCACCGCCCAGCAGGGCACCTTCGCCGGCAGCGCGGCCGGTGCCGCCTCCTTCACCCGGCCGGCCGCACCCCGCCCGACGGCCGCCGCGCCCCGCGAGACGGCAGCCGCGCCCGGCCCGGCTGCCGGTCCCGCGGGCCCGTCACAGGCGGCGCGGCCGGGGTCCGGCAGTCACGGTGTCCGAGCCGCCGCCCCGCTGTCCGAGGCGGACCGCGGCCGGCTCCTGGGCGGTGCCCATCACGATCCGCACGGGCTGCTCGGCGCCCACCCCGTCCGCGGCGGGCTGCTCATCCGGGTCCTGCGGCCGTACGCCGAGCGCGTCACCGTCCTGGCGAAGGGGCTGCGCGCCGACCTGCCCGCCGAGGGCGACGGGCTGTTCGCCGGGGTGCTGCCGCTGCGCACCGTCCCGGAGTACGAGCTGCTCGTCGACTACGGCGACAACGCCCTGACGGTGCAGGACCCCTACCGCTTCCTGCCCACGCTCGGCGAGCTGGACCTGCATCTGTTCGGCGAGGGCCGGCACGAGCAGCTGTGGCAGGCGCTCGGTGCGCGGATCATGGACCATCAGGGCGTGACCGGCACCCGCTTCACGGTCTGGGCGCCCAATGCCCAGGGGGTCCGGGTCGTCGGCAACTTCAACTACTGGGACGGGACCGGCCACCCGATGCGCTCGCTGGGCTCCTCGGGCGTCTGGGAGCTCTTCGTGCCGGGCATCGGTGAGGGCGAGCTGTACAAGTTCGAGATCACCCGGCCGGACGGCTCCCGGACCGTGCGTGCCGACCCGATGGCCCGGCGGACCGAGTGCCCGCCGGCCAACGCCTCGGTCGTCGACGCCTCGCACTACCGCTGGACGGACGGCGACTGGATGGCCCGGCGCGGCGAGCGGCCGGTGCACGAGGCGCCGTTCTCCGTCTACGAGGTGCATCTCGCCTCCTGGCGCCCCGGCCTCACCTACCGCCAGCTGGCCGTCCAACTCCCCGCCTACGTCAAGGACCTGGGCTTCAGCCACGTCGAGTTCATGCCGGTCTCCGAGCACCCCTTCGGCGGCTCCTGGGGCTACCAGGTGACCGGGTTCTACGCACCCACCGCCAGGATGGGCACCCCGGACGACTTCCGGTTCCTGGTCGACGCCCTGCACCGGGCCGGCCTCGGCGTGCTGATGGACTGGGTGCCGGCGCACTTCCCGCGCGACGACTGGGCGCTGGCGGAGTTCGACGGCCGGCCGCTCTACGAACCGCAGGACCCGGCACGGGCCGCGCACCCGGACTGGGGCACCCTGGAGTTCGACTACGGCCGCACCGAGGTCCGTAACTTCCTGGTCGCCAACGCCGTGTACTGGTGCGAGGAGTTCCATATCGACGGCCTGCGGGTGGACGCCGTAGCCTCGATGCTCTACCTCGACTACTCCCGCGAGGACGGCGACTGGACCCCGAACGTCCACGGCGGCCGGGAGAACCTCGACGCGGTCGCCTTCCTCCAGGAGATGAATGCGACGGTCTACCGCCGCTGCCCCGGTGTCGTCACCATCGCCGAGGAGTCCACGGCCTGGGACGGCGTCACCCGCGCCACGCATCATGTGGGCCCCGGCGGCTTCGGCGGTCTGGGCTTCGGCCTGAAGTGGAACATGGGCTGGATGCACGACTCCCTCGGCTATGTCTCCAAGGAGCCGGTGCACCGCAAGTACCACCACGGCGAGATGACCTTCTCGATGATCTACGCCTACTCCGAGAACTATGTGCTGCCGATCTCGCACGACGAGGTGGTGCACGGCAAGCGCGCACTGGTGTCGAAGATGCCCGGTGACTGGTGGCAGCAGCGCGCCAACCACCGGGCCTACCTCGGGTTCATGTGGGCCCACCCCGGCAAGCAACTCCTCTTCATGGGGCAGGAGTTCGCCCAGGGCGCGGAGTGGGCGGAGAGTCACGGACCGGACTGGTGGCTGCTCGACCCGTCGTACGAGGCGGAGCCGGACCACCGGGGCGTACGCGATCTCGTCCGTGAGCTGAACCGCCGGTACGCCGCCACCCCCGCGCTGTGGGAGCGCGACACCGACCCGGCCGGTTTCGCCTGGATCGACGGCGACGCGCACGAGGACAACGTCTTCTCCTTCCTGCGCTTCGCCGCCGACGGCACTCCGCTGATCTCGGTCACCAACTTCTCGCCCGTCGTCCGCCGCGCCTACCGGATCGGCGTGCCCGACACGGTTCCCGCCTGGCGGGAGGTCCTCAACACCGACGACCCGCGCTACGGCGGCAGTGGCGTCACCAACGCCGACGTCCTCAAGGCCGAACCCACCCCCTGGAACGGCCGCGCCTCGTCCGTCTCCCCCGTCCTCCCCCCGCTGGCCACCCTCTGGCTACGCCCCTCCTGACCACCTCATGGCTGATGACTGTCGGACCCTTCTCCCGCAACTGCGGCACCCCCGCCGAACAGATCCGTCCCCCACGTCGCTATGGCCGCTTCCTCCTCGTTCGCACCCCCGCGCACCCGGTCCCGACCGGCCGCGCCTTCCCTGCCACTTGCATACTGCCAGAGGGCACTGACAATCGGTCCGGGTCAGGAAAACCGCAGGTCAGAGGGGTTTGAGAGGGGCTGCGGCGTAGGGTGCGGGGCAGTGTGCCGCCCGGTCGCGCCGAAGGGGCGGATGCCGCATCCGGCACCCGCCCCTTCTCCCCTCCTGCGCCGGGGGTTCAGACCTTGACGGACGTCTTCTCCAGCCCGTCCCGCGGCTCGATGACCTCCGCGGCGACCGGCGTGGCGGCCGCGTCGTCGACCAGCGTCTTCTCGTCGAACGGCACCCGTCCGGCCAGCACCTCCGAGGCCCGGGCCTTGTCGATCTCCTTGGTCCAGGTGCCGATCAGGATGGTGGCCACCGCGTTGCCGGCGAAGTTCGTCAGGGCGCGGGCCTCGCTCATGAAGCGGTCGATGCCGACGATCAGGCCGACGCCGTCGACCAGTTCGGGGCGGTGCGACTGGAGGCCGCCGGCCAGCGTCGCCAGGCCCGCGCCGGTGACGCCCGCCGCGCCCTTCGACGCGATGACCATGAACACCAGCAGCGAGATCTGCTGGCCGAGCGGGAGCGGCTTGCCCATCGCCTCGGCCACGAACAGCGAGGACATCGTCAGGTAGATGGCGGTGCCGTCGAGGTTGAAGCTGTAGCCGGTGGGGACGGTGATGCCGACCACCGGCCTGCTGACGCCCAGGTGCTCCATCTTGGCGATCAGCCGGGGCAGCGCCGACTCCGAGGAGGAGGTGGACAGGATCAGCAGGAATTCCCGGGCGAGGTACTTCAGCAGCAGGAAGATGTTGACGCCGGCGACCAGCCGCAGCAGCGCGCCGAGCACCACGATCACGAACAGCAGACAGGTCGTGTAGAAGCCGACCATGATGACGGCCAGGGACTTCAGTGCGTCCAGGCCGGTCTCGCCGACCACGGCCGCGATGGCGCCGAAGGCTCCCACCGGTGCCGCCCACATGATCATGGACAGCACCCGGAAGACCAGCTTCTGGAGGTGACCGACACCGCGCAGCACCGGCTCGCCCGCCGAGCCCAGCGCCTGGAGCCCGAAGCCGACCAGCAGCGCCACCAGCAGCGTCTGGAGCACCTCACCCTGGGTGAAGGCGGAGACCAGCGTCGTGGGGATCATGCCGAGCAGGAACTCGGACAGGGACTCCCCGCCGCCCTCGGTCTGGGCATGGCCCGCGTGCCGGACGGTCTCGGTCAGATGGAGACCCGATCCGGGGTCCAGCAGGTTGCCGACGACCAGGCCGATGGCCAGCGCGACGGTGGACATGACCATGAAGTAGCCGAGGGCCAGCCCGCCCACCGCGCCGACCTTGGCGGCCTTCCGCACCGAGCCGATGCCCAGCACGATGGTGCAGAAGATGACCGGCGAGATCATCATCTTGATCAGGTTCACGAACCCGGTGCCCAGCGGCTTGAGCTGGACGGCGACACCGGGGGCCGCGAACCCCACGATGATGCCGAGCAGCACCGCCCCGATCACGGCGATGTACAGGAAATGGGTCCGGTCCCGCTTCGCCGGTGCGGTCTCCTCGGTGGTGCCCCCGGTGGACGGGGTCTGTGCAGCCACGGCTGCCTCCTCGGTCTACGGCTGTGCGCTGATCTGCGGCTCTGTCACACAACAAGTTCCGGCGACTATGCACGCCGCTGTGGCGCCCGTCACCCTTGCGTACATTTCGTTCACGTAAAACTGACCGTGCAGACGGTTCCGAAAGCGACCGTGCAGACTGTTGCGTATGCGACTCCCCCGACCCCGCCCGTCCCGCCGGCTGCGCGGTCCCCGCAGCCTCGCCGGACAGCTCTTCGCCATGCAGGTGGTGCTGGTGGCGGTGGTCGTCATGGGCTGCGCGCTCTTTGCGTACGTCAGCGCGGGACGGCAGGCGGAGGAGACCGCGCGGCGGCAGGCGACCGCGGCGGCCACCGCCGTCGCCGACTCCCCGGCAGTGGTGGCGGCGGCGCGCGGCAAGGACCCGACGGCCGCGCTCCAGCCCTATGCCGAGCGGCTGCGGCGCGATGCGGGCGTCGACTTCGTGGTGGTGATGGCCCGGGACGGGACCCGCTGGACGCACCCCGAGCCGTCCGCGATCGGCCGGAAGTACCTGGGGCACATTGGGCCCGCACTGCACGGCAGGGTCTTCCCCGAGACGCACATGGGGGTGCTCGGACCGTCCGTACGGGTTGTCGCGCCGGTCCGTGACCCGCAGCGCGGCGGCCGGATCACGGCCCTGGTCAGCTCCGGGATCACCATCGAGACGATCAGTGCGCAGCTGCGCGACCAGGTCCTCGCGCTGGTCGGCGTGGCCGCGGCGGCGCTCGCGCTGGGCGGCCTCGGGACGTATGTGATCAATGCCCGGCTGCGGCGGCACACCCACGGGATGAACGCGGCCGAGCTCAGCCGGATGCACGAGTACCACCAGGCCGCGCTGCACGCCGTACGCGAGGGGCTCCTGATGCTCGACGGGCGGCGCAGGGTCGCCCTGATCAACGACGGCGGGCGGGAGCTGCTGGGGCTGTCGGACGACGCGGTGGGCCGTCTCGTCACCGAGCTGGGGCTGCCGGAGCCGCTGACCGAGGCGCTGCTGGCGCCCGGACCGCGCGTCGACGAGCTCCAGCTGACCCGCGAGCGGGTGCTGGTCGTCAACTCCGCACCGGTCTCCGGCGGGGAGCGCCGCGGCAGCGTCGTCACCCTGCGCGACCACACCGAACTCCAGGCGCTGTCCGGGGAGTTGGACTCGGTACGCGGCTTCACCGAGGCACTGCGCTCACAGGCGCACGAGGCCGCCAACCGGCTGCACACCGTGGTCTCGCTGATCGAGCTGGGGCGGGCCGAGGAGGCCGTGGAGTTCGCGACCGCGGAGCTGGAACTGGCACAGGCGCTGACCGATCAGGTGGTCGGCGCGGTCGCCGAGCCGGTGCTCGCCGCGCTGCTGCTCGGCAAGGCCGCGCAGGCCAACGAGCGCGGCGTCGAACTGACCCTGACCCCCGACAGCCGGATCGACGACGGGCTGCTGCCGCCCGGTCTGCCGGCCCGCGATCTGGTGACGGTGCTGGGCAATCTCCTCGACAACGCCCTCGACGCCGCCGCACCCACCCCGGAGCACACCCCCACCGAGCCGCCGCGGGTCCACGTCACCGCACGGGCGGACGGCGACGAGCTGCTGCTGCGGGTGGCGGACAACGGTCCGGGGGTGGCCGCGGACGCCGTCGAGGAGATCTTCCAGCGGGGCTGGAGCACCAAGCAGAGCACCACCGCGCCCGCCCGGGGCCGCGGCCTGGGCCTGGCCCTGGTTCAGCAGGCGGTACGCCGCAACGGCGGCACCGTCACCCTGGACCGGGCACCGGAGGGCGGCGCGCGGTTCACCGTACGGCTGCCGCTGCGCACGGGGGCGACGGCATGAGCGCGGCGGCGGGCGCGGCCCGTCCGGCGGCGAGAGGATGTGCCCGGTGACCCCCTCCGACATCCGGGTCCTCGTCGTCGAGGACGATCCGGTCGCCGCCGACGCACACGCCCTGTACGTGGGCCGGGTGCCCGGCTTCACCGTCTCCGGCACCGTGCACTCCGGCGCCGGCGCCCGCCGCCACCTCGAACAGCACGCCGTCGATCTGCTCCTGCTCGACCTCTACCTGCCCGACGGCCACGGGCTCCAGCTGGTGCGGACGCTGCGCGCGGCCGGTCACACCGCGGACGTCATCGCGGTCACCTCCGCCCGCGATCTGGCGATGGTGCGCGAGGGCGTCTCGCTCGGGGTGGTGCAGTACGTGCTGAAGCCGTTCACCTTCGCCACCCTGCGCGACCGGCTCACCCGCTATGCCGAGTTCCGTGCCACCACGGGCGAGGCCAGCGGACAGGACGAGGTGGACCGGGCGATCGCCGCACTGCGCGCACCGCGTCCGGCCTCGCTGCCCAAGGGGCTGACCGCGGCCACCCTGCGGGCGGTGACCGAAGTGCTGCGGGCCGCGGGGAGCGGGCTGACGGCGGCCGAGGCGGCCGCCGACGTGGGCATCTCCCGGATCACCGCCCGCCGTTATCTCGAACATCTCGTGGAGAGCGGCCGGGCCGCCCGCGCGCCCCAGTACGGCCAGGTCGGCCGCCCCGAATTGCGCTATCGGTGGTCGGGCCATTGACCGGCCGTGACAGCTGACCTACTTTCAGCGGGCAGCCCGCCGTGGTTAGTTGGAGGTCGCCGTGCGCCCCACCGCCCCGCTGATTCTTCTGGCCGCCGCCGTCGTGGCCGCCGGCACGCTCACCGCCTGCGGCAGCGGGTCCGGGAGCGACAAGAACACCGTCAAGCTCGCCTTCATCAAGGACACCAACGGCAAGGTCACCGTCCGGGACGACTATGTCCGCCTCGTGGCACGGCAGTTCGAGAAGAACCACCCCGGCAAGAAGGTCCGGCTGATCCCGATCCAGGCGTCGGAGAACGACTACTACACCAAGATCCAGCAGATGATGCGCTCCCCGCGGACCGCGCCGGACGTGGTCTACGAGGACACCTTCCTGGTCAACTCCGATATCAAGGCGGGGCTGTTGCGTCCGCTGGACGACCGCCTCGGGACCTGGGACGACTGGCGGCAGTTCGAGCCGGCCGCGCAGGCCGCGGCCAAGGGACAGGACGGCAGGACCTACGGCGTCCCGGACGGTACGGACACCCGCGGGCTGTGGTTCAACAAGAAGATCTTCAAGAAGGCCGGGCTGCCGGCGGACTGGCGGCCCAGGGACTGGGCCGCGGTGCTGGACGCGGCCCGGACCATCAAGCGCAAGGTCCCCGGCGTCATCCCGCTGAACGTCTTCACCGGCAAGGGCGCGGGCGAGGCCGCCGTCATGCAGGGCTTCGAGATGCTGCTGTACGGGACCGGCGAGCACCAGCTCTACGACCCGGGGGCCGAGAAGTGGGCCACCGGCACCAAGGGCTTCAAGGACAGCCTGCGCTTCCTCGACACGGTCTACAAGGAGAAGCTCGGCCCCGACGTCTCCGACGCGCTCAGCCCCAACATCCAGACCAATGTGGCCGCCGAGCTGCTGCCCGAGGAGAAGCTCGCCATCGACCTCGACGGCTCGTGGCTGGGCCAGCAGTGGCAGAAGACCGGTGGCGGCAACCCCTGGCCCGCCTGGTCGGCCACGCTCGGCCAGGCGCCGTTCCCCACCCAGCACGGCACCCCGCCCGGCAAGGTCAGCCTGGCCGGCGGCTGGACCTGGTCGGTGCCGCAGAAGTCCCGGCAGCCCGAACTGGCCTGGAAGCTGATCAAGACCTTCCAGTCGAAGCCGAACGCCCTGGAATGGTGCGTACGGGGCGCCCAGATCGCGGTGCGCAAGGACGTCGCGGCCGACCCGCGCTACCGGACCTCGGTGCCCGGCATCGGCTTCTTCACCGGTCTGGTCAAGATCAGCCAGTACCGGCCCGCACTCCCCGAGTACCCCCGGGTCGCCTCGGCGATCGGCGAGGCGATGGAGGCGGTCACCGCCGGTGACGCCTCGCCGGACAAGGCCGCCGCGGACTATGACGCGGCGCTGACGTCCCTGGTCGGCGGCCGGACCGTCGCCAAGCCATGACCGGCGCCGTCGCCGGGAAGGCCGCGGCCCGCGCCCGGACGCCCGGCGCACCGTCGCCCGGCAGGGTGCGCACCCGTCTGCTGCGCTGGTCCCCGCTCGCCCCGGCCACCGTCCTGCTGCTGCTCTTCCTCGTCGGCCCGATCGGCTACTGCGTCTTCATCGCCTTCACCGACACCCAGCTGACCGGCCAGGAGTCGGCGTCCTTCGTCGGTCTGGCCAACTTCCGGCATGCCTTCGGCGATCCGGCCTTCCGCAACGCCGTGGTGCTGACCCTGGTGTTCACCGTGCTCTCCTCGGTCCTCGGGCAGAACACCCTGGGCCTGGCGCTGGCCGGTCTGATGCGCCGCGCCTCGCGGCCCGTACGGTCGCTGACCGGCGCGCTGGTGATCTGCGCCTGGGTGCTCCCGGAGATCGTCGCGGGCTTCTTGCTCTACACCTTCTTCGAGCGGCGCGGCACCCTCAACGCCCTCTTGGAGTGGCTCCATCTGCCCACCCAGAACTGGCTGTTCACGCTGCCCGTCCTGGCCGTGTCGTTCGCCAACGTCTGGCGCGGTACGGCCTTCTCGATGCTGATCTATTCCGCGGCGCTCGCCGAGATCCCCCAGGAGGTCACCGAGTCCGCCGAGGTCGACGGGGCGGGCGGGGTACGGCGGCTGTGGCACATCACGCTGCCGATGATCCGCCGCTCCATCGGCACCAATCTGATGCTCAACACCCTCCAGACACTCTCCGTCTTCGGGCTGATCTGGGCGATGACGCGGGGCGGTCCGGGCAACCGCAGCCAGACGCTGCCGGTGTTCATGTACGACCAGGCGTTCCTGAAGTCCCTGATCGGCTACGGGACCGCGGTGGCGCTGCTGTTGCTGCTGGTGGGCGCGCTGTTCTCGGCGGTCTACCTGCGCCTGATGCGCGAGGAGGTCTGAGCCGTGCCGCCTTCCCGCCGCCTCCTGCCCCGGGCTCTTTGGCACGCTCCGCGCAGGGGGAACCGCCATCGGCTGGCCGCCGACGCCGGGCTGCTGGCCGTCGCGGTGGCGTTCGCGATTCCGCTGGTGTGGCTGGTGCTGTCGTCGCTGGACACGGAGGCGACGCTGCGGGTGCGGCTGCCCACGTCCCCGTCGCCGGACAACTTCTCGGCGGTGCTGACCGGCGAGATCACCTTCACCCCGATGCTCAACAGCCTGCTGATCTGCGGGGGCGCGACCCTGCTCACGGTGCTCTGCGCGGCGCTCGCCGCCTATCCGCTGTCCCGTTTCCGCTCGCGCTTCTCCCGCCCGTACCTGCTGACGATCCTGTTCTCCACCTGTCTGCCGATCACCGCGGTCATGGTCCCGGTCTACGGGCTGTTCGTGCAGGTGAACCTGATCGACACCCGGTACGGCACCGCACTGTTCCTGGCCGCCGCCCAACTCCCGTTCGCCATCTGGCTGATGAAGAACTTCATGGACGGGGTCCCGAAGGTGCTGGAGGAGGCGGCCTGGACGGACGGCGCCTCCTGGCCGCAGACCCTGCTGCGGGTGATCCTGCCGCTGATGGGCCCCGGGGTCGCCGTCGTCGCGATCTACACCTTCATCATGATGTGGGGCAACTTCTTCGTGCCCTTCATGCTGCTGCTCTCCCCGGAGCAACTGCCCGCCTCGGTGAGCATTTTCAATTTCTTCGGCAATTACGGGGCCATTGCCTTCGGTGAACTGTCGGCATTCTCGATCCTGTACTCGACACCGGTGCTCGTGCTGTACATCCTTATCTCCCGGCGGCTCGGCGGCGGCTTTGCGCTCGGTGGCGCGGTGAAGGGCTGAGCGCAGCTCGTGCGGGGAAAGCCCGCGAGGCCGGGACGGAAAACCGGCCGGCTAGTAGCTTCCTACGACTTTCCGGCTTGGGTATCCGCACGATAGGAGCGGAGCCGCCTCGTCACTTACCGTGTGCCGGTGAATACGCAAGCCGGGGAGCCACGCCGGCCCCCTTTCGACGCCGAAGCCGCCCGACGGCTCCGCGAGGCCCTCGGCATGACCCCTGCCCATGTCGCCTATGGAATAGGGGCCGCGTTCGGCATACGGATATCGCCCGCGACGGTGGTGTCCTGGGAAGACGGCCGGAGCACCCCCACGGAGGCCGAACTGACCGCGCTGGCCGGCGCCCTGTGGTGTGCGCCGGGCGAACTCCTCGGCGCACCGGACACGCTGCGCGAATTCCGGATGACACGGGGCCTCGCCCCGGCGGACCTCGCGCTGCGGACCGGCATGGACCAGATCGCGTACGAGCGTCTGGAGGCGGGCGGGAGGTGGAGCGGCAACGACCGGCAGGCCGCGGCGCTCGCCGAGGTGCTGGACCTGCCGCTGCCGGCACTGATCCGCTTCACCGGCCAGGACGGGAAGCTGACCGAGCTGCTGACCAGCGCCGCCACCACCCGCTGGCAGGCCTATGTCCGGCCGGTCGGCAAGGTCGTACCGCTGCCCAAGCACCGGCTCCAGGACGTGCTCCAGGAGTTGCACGCCGACTACCAGGCGACCATGACCGCTACGCTCAACTGGGGCGGTTCGGGCAGCGCCGATGAATCCGGCAGGGCGGGACGCGCCTTTCTCGACGGCATTCTGGCGGAATTCTGGGCGCGGGCCGGCACCGAGCACCCCTGAGTTGCCCGCGCGACCCCGAGACTCCCCGTCGGCCAGAGGTCGGACGGCCGTCCGTCCAGAGAATGACGCCGGGCACGGTGATGGCACTTCCGGCCGGTGCGGCTTTCGGTCCTTGCGGCCGAGGCACAGGCTGACCTGTGCATTCGAGAATGAGGACATCGAATCTTCCGTCCCCTCTCCAGGAGTTCCCGTGTCCCACGCGGCCGCCCTTCCGGGTTTCCCCGGTTCCCCCGCCCCCACCCGTGCCGCCGTCGCCGCCCGCGCCACGGATCTGAGCAAGGTCTACGGCCAGGGGGAGACGCGAGTGGTCGCGCTGGACTCCGTCTCGGTCGAGTTCGGCAAGGCCCGATTCACCGCGATCATGGGCCCGTCCGGCTCCGGCAAGTCGACGCTGATGCACTGCATGGCCGGCCTGGACGCGATCTCCTCCGGCTCCGCCCGGATCGGTGACGTGGAGCTGGCGTCGCTGAACGACAAGCAGCTGACGCGGCTGCGCCGGGACAAGATCGGCTTCATCTTCCAGGCGTTCAATCTGCTGCCCACGCTCACCGCGCTGGAGAACATCACGCTGCCGATGGACATCGCGGGCCGCAAGCCCGACCGCGAGTGGCTCAACGCCGTCATCGAGACCGTCGGCCTGTCCGGGCGGCTCGCGCACCGGCCGGCCCAGCTCTCCGGCGGCCAGCAGCAGCGGGTCGCGGTGGCGCGGGCGCTGGCCGCCCAGCCGGAGATCATCTTCGCGGACGAGCCGACCGGCAACCTCGACTCCCGCTCCGGCGCCGAAGTGCTGGGCTTCCTGCGGGAGTCGGTGCAGGCGATGGAGCAGACGGTCGTGATGGTCACCCATGACCCGGTCGCCGCGGGCTACGCGGACCGGGTGGTCTTCCTCGCGGACGGCCGGATCGTCGAGGAGCTCCACGACCCGACCCCGGACGCCGTCCTGGACCGGATGCGGCTGTTCGACGCCAAGGGCCGTACGCGCTGACCCCGGCGCACCGCGCCCCGCCGTTCTCCGCCCCCCGGGGCGCTGCCCTTCATCCCGAGCCACCGGACCCAGGACTGACACCACCACCATGCTGCGTACTGCCCTGCGCAATGTCCTTGCGCACAAAGCCCGATTGATGATGACCGCGCTCGCGGTCCTGCTCGGCGTCGCCTTCGTCGCCGGCACCCTCATCTTCAGCGACACCGTCGGCGAGGCCATCAAGAAGGCCTCCGCCAAGAACCTCAAGGGGGTGGCCGTCTCCGTCCAGGCCGTCTCCGACGACAACGCCCCGCCGACCGGCAAGGACGGCAAGCGCACCACCCTCCTCGACGACAAGCTGGTGGACACCGTCCGCGCCCTGCCCGGCGTGCAGTCCGTACGGCGCAACGTCGCCGGCACGGCGACCCTCGCCGGCCCGGACGGCATACCGATCGGCAAGGGCTGGCAGAACATCGCCACCAACTTCCAGCCGGACAAGGACGGCTACGACGAGCGCTATCCGCTGATGGAGGGCCGCGGACCGGCCGCCGCGAACGAGATCGCGCTGGACGAGGCCACCGCGAAGGCGGCCGGACACAAGGTCGGCGACTCGGTGCGGTTCGCCACCGACGGCCCGGTGCTGACGAAGAAGCTGGTCGGCATCGTCACCACCGAGGACCCGCAGGTGACCGCGGGCGGCAGCCTCGCGCTCTTCGACACCGCCACCGCACAGAAGCTGTATCTGCACCCGGGCCAGTTCGACGAGCTGGTGGTGGGCGCCGCGCCCGGCACCGATCAGCAGGCCCTGACCGCCAAGGTCCGTGAGGTACTGCCCAAGGACCGCGCCGAGGCGACCAGCGGCACCGCACTCGCCGCCGAGCAGTCCCGGATGATCACCGAACAGAACAAGTCGCTGAGCCAGACCCTGCTGGTCTTCGCCGGTATCGCGCTGTTCGTCGGCATCTTCATCATCGCCAACACCTTCACCATGCTGATCTCCCAGCGCAGCCGGGAGATCGCCCTGCTCCGCGCGGTCGGCGCCTCCCGCCGGCAGGTGGTGCGCTCGGTACTCGCCGAGGCGGGTCTGCTGGGCCTGGTCTCGTCCGTCATCGGGCTCGGGCTGGGCGCCGGGATCGCCGTGGGCCTGCGGGCGGTGCTCGACGCCAACGGCGCGGGCTTCCCGGACGGGCCGGTCATCGTCAGCCCGACCGCGGTGCTCTCCGCGCTCGGCGTGGGTGTCGTGGTGACCGTACTGGCCGCCTGGCTGCCGTCCCGCAAGGCGGCGAAGATCGCCCCGGTGGAGGCGCTCAACACCGTCGAGGCGCCGCCGGCGCTGCGCAGTCTGGTGATCCGCAACTCCCTCGGCACGGTCGTCACCGGCCTAGGCGTCGCGGTCATGTTCTACGTCACCACCCTCAAGTCCTCCGACGACCTGCCGGTCGCCATGGCGGGCTCGATGCTGACGCTGACCGGCGTCATCATCCTGGCGCCGCTGCTGTCGCGGCCCCTGGTCTCGCTGGCGGGCGTCGTCACCACCCGGCTCTTCGGCATCGGCGGCAAGCTGGCCAAGGAGAACGCGCTGCGCAACCCGCGCCGTACGGCGGCCACCGCGTCGGCCCTGATGATCGGCCTCACGCTGATCACCGGCATGACGGTCGTCGGGAACTCGGCGCAGCAGGCCATGGACAAGATGACGGCCAACGGGCTGAAGGCCGACTACAAGATCGCGACTTCGACGTTCATCGGTCTGGACACCAAGCTGTCGCAGAAGGTGGCGCAGATCCCGGGCGTCGAGGCGATGGCCCCGCTGCGCAACTCCGGTGTCGAGACCGGCGATTCCTCCCTGAACCTGGTCGGCACCGATCTCGCGGCCATCGGCAAGGTCGCCCAACTGGACTTCACCAGCGGCTCGTTGACGGCACCCGGCGCCGACGGCATCGCGGTCTCCCGGACCGCGGCCAAGGAGCACGGCTGGCAGACCGGCGACACCTTCGACGGGACCTTCTTCGACAAGAAGAAGACGAAGCTGAAGATCGTCGGAATCTACGCGGACAACCCGGTGATCGGCGAGGCGATCGGCGCCACGTCCCTGGTGGACCCGCACCTGACCGAGCTGAAGAACGACGAGCTGCTGGTCAAGGCCGCTGACGGCCCGAAGGAAGAGCTGGAGAAGCAGATCCGGCACGCCCTCGGCGACAGCCCGCTGCTGAAGGTCCAGGACCACGCCGACCTGCGCAAGGAGAACGCCGGGCAGATCGAGACCGTGCTCTACATCGTCTACGGGCTGCTGGGCATGGCCGTGATCATCGCGGTGGTGGGCGTCGTCAACACCCTGGCCATGTCGGTCTTCGAGCGGACCCGCGAGATCGGGATGCTGCGGGCGATCGGACTGGCCCGCAGCGGCATCAAGCAGATGGTCCGGCTGGAGTCGGTGGTCATCTCGCTGTTCGGCGCGGTCCTGGGGATCGGCGTGGGCGTCTTCCTCTCCTGGGCCGGCGGCAACCTGGTCAGCCAGGGGCTCCCGACCTACGAACTGCTGCTGCCCTGGGGCCGGCTCGGGCTGTTCCTGCTGATCGCGCTGGTCGTGGGCGTGCTGGCCGCGCTCTGGCCGGCCCGCCGGGCGGCCCGGCTGAAC